>JANLFX010000009.1 GCA_024653325.1 Anaerolineae bacterium | reverse complement strand
GGGGGCCGTCGGCCGCGCTATGGAAAGCGCGGCTACCCCAACTTCGCTCAGGACGCAACAGCGGTCGGCTGCTACGGGACAAACCTGCCCCGAAACTGAAACGCACCCCACACCTCAGGCTTCCTTGACAAGAAACAAACTGTATGGTAGAATAATTCCGAGTTTTTACTAGGAATTGAAAGGCGAGGGGTTGGGTATGCGTTTCTCCGCCAGAGAACAGACGGGCCTGCGGGCAATGGTCGAACTGGCGCGATGGTATGGGAGTGGACCGGTACCCCTCAGCGAAGTGGCTGCTACCCAGGAGGTTTCCCTATCCTACCTGGAGCAAGTTGTTGCTCCCCTGCGGCGGGCCGGACTGCTGGTCAGCACCCGAGGAGCCAACGGTGGTTACTCGCTGGCCCAACCACCGGAAAAGATCACCGTGGGTGATGTCATCCGCGTGTTGGAGGGGGCCATCGTTCCTATCCGCTGCGTGACAGACCAATCTTGTGAGCCTTGTTCATTGGGAAGCCGTTGTGCTACGCGCAGCGTATGGCAAATCGTACGCGACCGGCTGACCGAAACTTTGGACAACATCACTCTGGCAGACATCCGGCCTCCGGTCTGACCATCGGCTATAGACTATCCTGCACCACGGAGTCAAGAGACTTATCTTATGTTGAAATTAAAAGACGTACCGCCGGAAGCACAGCGACCCGGCACATCTCCTGCAGATAACATTTCGCCCGCGATGGTTGCGTGCGAAGCACCGGCGAGTCTATGGCCCAGGTTTCGTGAGGACGTAGAGACAGCTTTTGCTAAAGACCCGGCCGCACGTAGTGTATTGGAGGTATTGACCTGTTACCCCGGCCTGCACGCGGTATGGCTACACCGTATAGCTCATTGGCTGTGGACTCACAACTTCAAGTTCTTGGGCCGCCTGCTCTCGCATGTGAGCCGTTTCTTGACCGGCATCGAAATCCATCCCGGCGCGATTATTGGCCGACGGTTCTTCATTGACCATGGAATGGGCGTGGTGATCGGCGAAACGGCGGAAATCGGCGACGATGTGTTGATGTATAAAGGGGTGGTTTTGGGCGGCGTTTCCACCCAGAAAACCAAGCGTCACCCGACTATCGGCAACCACGTGGTACTGGGTTCGGATGCCATAGTGCTGGGCCCGATCACCATTGGCGATGGGGCGAAGATTGGCTCCGGTTCGGTGGTGGTCAAGCCCGTACCTCCAGGAGCCACGGTGGTCGGCGTACCCGGCCGGGTGGTCAAAATCAACGGGGTGGATTGCCGGCCGGATATGGAATTGCACCACGAGCGGCTGCCAGACCCGGTACTGCAGGTCATGACCCGGCTTTATGAACGGATTGAACAACTGGAGAACCGGTTGGCAGCCCTGGAGGACGACCACCATCATTCGGTATATGTAGAGGAAATGACGAGCGGAAGCCATGAATGATCTTCCGACAGCGCCTATCAGAAACAGCGTGCTTGACTTTATCGGACACACACCAGTGGTGCGTCTCAATCGCTGCCTGCCGGCCGGTGCGGCGACGGTGTGGGCCAAGCTGGAGAAAGCCAACCCGGGTGGCAGCGTGAAAGATCGTATCGCTCTAGCCATGATTGAAGCGGCGGAGCGAGATGGCCGGCTGCGGCCAGGTGATACCATCGTCGAACCGACCAGTGGGAACACTGGCGTCGGGTTGGCGATGGTGGCCGCGGTCAAAGGATATCGTCTGATCCTGACCATGCCCGAGACCATGAGCCAGGAACGGCGTACTCTATTGGCCGCCTATGGTGCGGAGCTGGTCCTCACCCCGGGCAGCCAGGGGATGCGCGGAGCAGTAGAACAAGCGGAGAAGTTGGTGCGCGAGAATCCCGGCTACTTCATGCCCCAGCAATTCAAAAACCCGGCCAATCCGCAGGTCCACGCCCTCACTACTGGCCCGGAGATTTTGGCCCAGGTGCCTGGCCCCATCCACGCCTTTGTGGCCGGGGTAGGCACCGGCGGAACGATCACCGGCGCGGGCCAGGTGTTGCGCGAGAAATACCCCCAGATTCTGATTGTAGCCGTGGAACCGGCGGCCTCACCGGTACTGTCTGGGGGTCAACCTGGTGCGCACAAGATTCAGGGTATTGGTGCGGGGTTTATCCCGGATGTACTGGATATGAGCCTGGTAGATGAGGTCATCACCGTGACGGATGAGGATGCTGCGGCAATGGCTCGCCGTCTGGCCCGCCAGGAAGGATTGCTGGTGGGTATTTCATCCGGGGCCGCAGCCCATGCTGCCTTGCAGATAGCTCAGCGCCTGGGGCCAAACCAAACCGTGGTTGTTGTTTTGCCGGACACGGGCGAGCGCTATCTGAGCACCGGCCTGTTCGCCCAACCACCCAACCACCCAACCACCTAACCACCTAACCACCCAACCACCTAATCACTAAAATCAAAGGAGATGAAATGGAAAAACCTAAAAAGGTGATCTACCTGGACCACGCGGCCACCACCGCCGTAGATCCGCGTGTGATGGAGGCCATGTTACCCTATTGGACAGAACGGTACGGCAATGCTTCCAGCATCTATTCACTGGGGCGAGAAGCTGCCAGGGCGATGGAGGAAGCCCGAAAAACAGTGGCTGACATCCTGAATTGTGAGCCGAAAGAGATCATCTTCACCAGTTGCGGCTCCGAAAGCGACAATCTCGCTGTACGCGGGGTGGCCTTCGCCCAGCAACACAGGGGCAAGGGCAATCATATCATTACCTCCTCCATTGAGCACCATGCCATCGGCCACACCTGCGAGCAATTAGAAAAGTATTTCGGCTTCGAGGTCACCTACCTGCCGGTGGACAAATATGCCATGGTAGACCCCGAAGACGTGCGGCGGGCCATCCGCGATGACACCGTGCTGATCAGCGTGATGGCGGCCAACAATGAGGTGGGCACCATCCAGCCCATCGCTGAGATCGGAAAAATCGCCCACGAACATGGCATCCCCTTCCACACCGACGCGGTGCAGGCCGGCGGTACGCTCCCCCTGAATGTGGACGAGCTCCATGTAGATTTACTTTCCCTGTCCGCCCACAAATTCTATGGGCCCAAAGGGGTTGGGGTATTGTACGTGCGCAAGGGCACACCCTTGCTGCCGATACAGACTGGCGGTGGGCACGAACGACAACGACGGGCGGGTACGGAGAACGTGGCCGGCATTGTCGGCCTGGCCACCGCCCTCAAGCTGGCTTACGATCATGCGGAAGAGAACAATGCACGCATCACCGCTCTGCGGGAACGGTTGATTCAGGGCGTTTTGGAACGCATCCCGGAGGTCCAACTCACTGGCCATCCCACCCAGCGCCTGCCCAATAACGCCAGCTTTGCGTTCAAATACATCGAGGGCGAATCCATCCTGCTCAACCTGGACATGTTGGGCATCTGCGCCTCCAGCGGTTCAGCGTGTACTTCAGCTTCATTGGAGCCATCACACGTGTTGCTGGCCATGGGCATCCCCGCCGAAGAAGCCCATGGCTCCCTGCGCCTGACACTGGGCAACGAGAACACCGAGGAGGACGTGGACTACGTGTTAGAGGTCCTGCCGGGCATCGTGGAAAAGCTGCGGATGATGAGCCCTCTGTACCAGGGTGCCAGATAGTGACGTAGGGCAAGAAGATGCCCCGCAAAGGACGCGAAGAAAACAAAGGTAAAAATGCGATGTCTTTGTGTACTTCGTGTCCTTCGTGGTTAACCTTTAACTATTGAGGTGAAAAACGACCATGGAATATTCTGAACTGGTCATGGAGCACTTCATGAACCCGCGCAACGTGGGCGTGATTGAGAACCCCGACGGCGTGGGGAAAGTGGGTAATCCTGTCTGCGGCGACATGATGGAGATTTTCATCAAGGTGAAGGATAATCACATCGCCGACATCAAATTCCGTACCTTTGGTTGTGGAGCGGCCATTGCCACCAGCTCCATAGCTACCGAGATGGTGAAAGGCAAGACTTTGGAGGAAGCCGAGGAGCTGAGCAATCGCGCCGTGGCCGAGGCGTTGGGCGGACTGCCGCCTATCAAGATGCACTGTTCCAACCTGGCCGCCGATGCCATTCATGCCGCCATCGCTGATTACCGACAACGATTGGCGATAACGAGTAATGGGTAAATAGGTAATGGGTAATGAGAAGCGTGTGGTAGTAGCCTTAAGCGGTGGAGTGGATAGCGCTGTAGCCGCCGCCATGCTTTTGGACCAGGGTTACCAGGTCGTTGGGACAATGATGCGCCTCTGGGCGGAGCAGGATGGGAGGAGTGAAGAAGCCAGTGCCAATCGCTGCTGTTCTTCCGAAGCGGTCAACGATGCACAGCAGGTGTGTCGGCTTCTTGGTATTCCCTTTCATTTGGTGAATTATGAGCAGGAATTCAAACACCATGTGGTGCATACCTTCGTGGCAGAGTACGCGCGAGGTCGGACGCCAAATCCGTGCTTGTACTGCAACCGCCGCATCAAGTTTGATCTCCTGCTCCGCCATGCTTTAAGCCTGGATGCACAATACCTGGCCACCGGCCACTATGCCCGTATCCGCAGGAACAACGGCGAGTATCAGCTCTGCAAGGGGGTGGATCCTGACAAAGATCAATCCTACGTGCTCTACATGCTGGGTCAGAAAGAGTTGCACCACCTCCTCTTCCCTCTGGGTAATTACACCAAAGCCCAGGTACGGGCTATCGCCCGTCAACGCGCGCTCCCCGTGGCCGAAAAAGAGGAGAGTCAGGATCTATGCTTCGTCCTGGATAACGACTATCGGCGGTTTTTGCGCCAATATGCACCCCAGACCATTCAGCCTGGACCCATTTTCGACAGCGCGGGTCGGCTCCTGGGTGAGCACAAGGGGCTGCCCTTTTACACCATCGGACAACGCAGTGGGATGGGTATCGCCGCGCCGGAAGCTTTGTACGTGCTGGAAATTGATCCGGTTCGCAACGCACTGATCGTCGGTCCCGCGTCCGAACTGGGTCGGAGCGAGTTAATCGCCGAGGAAGTAAATTACATATCTGGCCACGCCCCCTCTGCCCCGCTTCGGATCACGGCCAAAATTCGCCGCCAAGCGCAACTGGCACATGCGACCCTGACCCCATTGGATGGGAGCCGGGCTCACCTGGCCTTCTCTCACCTCCTGCGGGACATCACTCCCGGTCAGGGGGTGGTTTTCTACCAGGGAGACGTGGTCTTGGGTGGAGGCATCATCGGGTGAACTCTGTAGGACAAGCTTTAGCTTGTCCTACATTTGACTTTCTACCCTAACGGCGGTATGATAGTATCCCACTTGCTCAAATACCGCGCTGTAGCTTGCGCTACGTGAAAGGACAGGGGCTTGGCACGCAGGATATGGCTCAAGTTCAAGCGGCCCGGCGGCGCGGGCAATGGACCGGCATACCGCAGCATTTTGGACGTGGGCACCACATGGGCCAAGACGTTAGTCGTGGCCGAACAGAATGGTGAAGCAAGGGTCATCGGTCGCGGGCGCGCACACCATCGCGGAGCCTTTGCCGCCAATGGAAAAATCGCCGATGCCAATGCGTTGGCCGTGGCCTGCGAAGCGGCCCTTTGCCAAGCCGAGGACATGACCGAAGAGACCACCGGTCGCAAAGTCGTCCCCGACACAGCAGTCATCGGCATTCCATGCCACTGGCTGGCCATATCCTGTCAGACTTTCGTCCATCGCCGCCGCCAGCCAGAGGTCAGGGTTGAAGAGGATGAAGTGGAACGGGTTGTGGTTCGTGCGGGACGGCTGGCCACACAAGATCTTGCCCGTAGACTATCCCCGACAATTGCTTCCCTGACGGTGGTAGATGCTTCACTGGTCTCTCTTGCGATAGACGGACACCGGGTAACCGACCCGCTGGGCCTTCAGGGTGGCGAGCTGGCAGCCACTGTGTCCGTGGCTGCCGCGCCAGGCGAGGCCCTCGCTGCCCTCTACACTCTGGCTGAAGCCCTGGAGCTGGAGCCAGCTTATCTGGTAGCTGAACCCCAAGCCATGGCCCATCACCTGAACCGGGATAGCATCGTGCTCGATGTCGGGGGCATGAGTACGGGGGTATATTTGATATGCAACGGCAAGCTGCTGGCCGCCGATGCCCTGCCGCTGGGGGGTGATGGGTTCGGCCAGAGCCTGGCTGCCGTGTTCAATCTCTCCGGTCGCCAAATGCAAGCCCTGCAAAGAGCCTATGAAAAAGGACTGTTAAGCGAGGAGGACACAGCCCACGTGCAGGCGGCCTTGAGGGATACCATCCAAAACTGGCTGCAGGCCGTTGCCGGTTGCCTGGAGCGTATGGCTGTCTCAGAATACCTGCCCCACCAAATCTACCTGTGTGGCGGCGGTAGTCGCTGGCCAGACGTATTAGAGGCAACGCGCACTTACCCCTGGATAAGCAGATTGCCCTTCGCCCGGTATCCCCAGATACAGCGTCTGGATCCGGTACAATTGCCCGGTCCGATCAACGGCACAGGGCGACTCTGGGACGTGGAGGAAACAACAGCCCTGAGCCTGGCCTGCTGGCCGGTAAAATCCGGCGATGGTCCGGCGGAAAGAGCCCTCGCTCCGTTGATAAAGACTGTACTGACGTGACGCGGCATTTATGCCGCCTTCCAAACCCTCGCGGTCGTGATAGGACTATGCAGCAAATTATCTATCTGGAAGTTGATGACGACATCACTACCATCCGCAATCGCCTGGAATGGGCGCAGGCGCCACGAGTCCTATTAGTGATCCCGCGCGATTGCCCAGCTTTGCACCGTCCCCTGGATTTCAAACTCCTGCGCCGTCAAGCGGATGCTTTGGGCATTGAGATAGCCCTGGTCAGCAAAGATCCCGTTGTCCAGGACCTGGCCTACGAGCATAAATTCAGCGTTTTTTCCACTGCCAAACGTGGTCAACGGGCGCGCTGGCGAAAAGCCGGTGAGGAGGATGTACCCGCACCGCCGCGCCGTCCTCAACCACGCCGTCTGTTATGGCCAGTGCTCCAGAAATATCCCCACCTACAACGGGCATGGGGGGTCGCCCGGCAACTCCTGGCGGCGGCAACGTTCTTGCTCGTGGTAGGAGTGTTGCTTCTGGGGGCGTATCTTATCCTGCCTGGTGCCCAAATCGTCCTGATGCCGGCCAGTGAAATGATCAGCATAGCCGTACCTCTCACCGCCTCACCGGCGGTGGAAACGGTGGACGCCAAGCAGTTACTGTTACCGGCGCGAGTCGTCGAGACCCGCGTGGAAGACCGGGCGCAGATTCCCACCACCGGGACCACAGACGCTCCCGATGCCCCGGCGACCGGCACGGTGGTTTTCATCAACCGCACACCGGCCTCAGTCACCGTGCCCAAGGGAACGACCGTTTCCACCTCAGCAGGCACCCCCATCCGCTTTATCACCCTGGAGGACGTCACCCTGCCCCCCACTGTGGGCAGCATCGGACGGGTCGGCGTTCAGGCGGCGGAACCAGGTCCCATCGGTAACGTAGGGGTAAACCTGATCAACCGCGTTGAGGGGCCAATGGCGGTGAAAGTGCGGGTGACCAATGACGAACCTACCGGTGGGGGTACGGTTAAGAAGGCGAGCATGGTCACTCAGGAAGACAAAAACCGATTGCGGGCGTTGCTTTTGCAGCAGCTCCAACAAAAAGCTTACGAAGCTATGACGGCGGAGCTGGGCGAGAGCGAATTTATACCCATCGAGTCATTGCAGGTAGAGGTTATCCTCGTCGAGAACTATGACAAATTTGTAGCCGAGGTGGCCGATACCCTGGGATTGGAGATGCGGGTTGTTGTCAGTGGGGTGGTCATTGACGAAGCAGATGCTACTCCATTAATGCTGGAAATATTGCGCAACCAGGTGCGTAGTGGCTTTGACCTGCGGCCCGAGACATGCCACCTGCAACGCGCTGAGGTGGTCGGCGTGCGCCAGGAGGACCGGGCGGTACAATTTATCATGGAAGGCAGCGGGGTAATGGCTGCTCACATGGATGTGCCCTTAATCCAGGAAGCCATCCGGGGGCAGACGCCTGAGTATGCACTGGATTATCTGCGGGCCAACGTTCCGCTACGTGCCGAACCTCGGGTGACCCTCACTCCGGAGTGGTTGCCACTGCGCCGTATTCCCTGGCTACCACTGCGCATCAATGTCATCGTGCAGACGGGAGGGTGAGGGTGGCCGAAGCGGGCACGCGGGTGATGGCTTTGGACCTGGGGGAGCGGCGCATTGGGGTAGCGGTCAGCGATCCTACCCGCACGCTGGCCCGCAGCCTGTGCGTACTGGAACGGCGTTCGCGGGCAGAAGACTTTGCCGCTATCATGGAACTGGTGCGTGAACACAAAGTGGGTTTGATAGTCGTCGGCCTCCCACGCAGTCTGGATGGAACGCTGGGGCCCCAGGCCCGGCGCGTGCAGCGCTACGCCAACGCGCTGGCGAAGGCGTTATCGGTGCCCTTGATCCTCTGGGACGAACGGCTGTCCACTTCCAGCGCCGAGCAATTGATGATCGAGGCTGGGCGACCAGCACGCCGACGACGGCAGCGGATAGACGCGGTCGCCGCAGCCGTCATCCTGCAAGACTATCTGGACGCACAAACGGATCATTCGCCTGCTGTTTGTTAGTTGCCGTTGCTGGTTGCTGGTGATTGATAACCAGCACCGGAGCAACCAGCCACTAAAGGAAAAGGAGATGAAGCAACGATGACTATCCACCTTTACCTTTCAATGATCCCGGAAGCGCTGATTGCTTCCATGTTAACGCCTGAAGAATTTGGGACCTACTACGCGGTCGGAAGCCAGAAAAGGGCCCGTGGACAGGCTATTTTCTGTGAGGTTGATCCCGACTTCAGACACGATTTTTTCCGCATTGAGGAAGGGATACGGCGCTGCGTGCCTCACGAGGATGGCAGCCCCAAGCGATCAATCTATATCTCCGTCTATCGGGTATTGGAGCATGTTCCCCTAGACGTGATTCAAAAGCTTTACCTGGTGACCCAAGACGGACGGGTGCTGGGCTTGGATTCGAGCCCGGAGTTGCCCACGGAAACGACCGGACTGCACCTTTACCAGGAGATCGCGCCAGTGCATCCGCGAGTAGTCAGTACCTTGGGGCCCCGCGAGTTTTACGAATTGATCGTCAAAACTCCGACCAGTCTCTTATCCCTGCCAGCGGTTTGTTTCGTGGAGTTGAAACTGGGTGAGCTGGCCGAGGACCCCGAACATGGAGCTGTACGCGATCTGCCCTATTCTAACATTGATCACCTGCGCCAATGTCTGGTAGAGCTGAAGACTAAAACGGTCCATAGCAAAATGGTTGATCGTATTCATCCGGCCTCTTTTGCATACCGCTTGATAAAGAACGGAATTTTCATCGGGAATGAGCAACAACTCCTTTACTTCCCCATGCTATCGCAGGAGGAATTACGCACACACCATTATCGGTGGTGGCGCTCTGCAAATATGTAACAGCGTGAAACGTGAGGCGCGAATTCACGTTTCACGCAATACGCAATACACACCCCAATACCAGGAGGAACAACATGCCGGCGTCTCAATTTTGGATTCTCATCGCCATCTTAGCGGGCTGCGTATCCGTTGGCGCAGCAATCTGGTTATATGCCTGGGTCCACCGGCAAGATGCTGGTTCCGAACAGGCTCAGGAGATTGCATCCTGGATTCGAGAAGGGGCAACGACCTATCTGCGCCGTCTTTACCTGGCTCTCACCATGGTTGCTGTCGGGCTGGGTATTATCATTGCCATCGTATTCAGCTTTGACATAGAGCACCTGGGCACGGAGGCAGTAGAAGTCAATCCACTACGCGGTGGCGAACTGGCCACTGCTTTCGTGATCGGAGCTATATGCTCTGCTGCCGCCGGCTACATGGGTATGACAGTCGCTGTGGCCGCCAACGTGCGCAGTGCGACGGCGGCCAACGAGAGTATCAACCGCGCTTTCAAGGTGGCTTTCTACGCCGGAGCGGTGATGGGCCTGGCCATGGTTGGGCTGGCCGTGATCGGCATGAGTACAATCTATCTGATTACCGGTGACCCCGAGATCGTCCTGGGCTTCAGTTTCGGCGCCTCGTCATTGGCCTTGCTGGCCAAAGCAGGCGGCGGGATTTACACCAAGACGGCCGACATTGCTGCCGACCTGGTGGGCAAGGTCGAAATCGGTATCCCAGAGGATGACCCGCGCAACCCGGCCGTGGTGGCCGATAACGTGGGGGATAACGTGGGCGATGTGGCCGGCATGGGCGCCGACATCTTCGATAGCTACGTGGCCAGTACGGTGGCCGTCATGCTGTTAGGCGCATCAATATTCGCCGGTGATGCTACCCAGCAGGCTAAATATGTTATGTTCCCGCTGATCCTGTGTGCCCTGGGTATCGTTGCCTCGCTCATCGGTATTCAATTCGTGCGCGTGGGCGAGAATGGCAAGCCTGGTCAGGCACTCAATAGAGGGACGATTTTTACCTGCGTGATTTTTGCCGGGCTGACCACGGCGGTTGTAATATTGGGCGGATATAATCTGGGGGTGTTGTGGGCCACGCTGGCCGGGCTCATCACTGGAGTGGTCATTGGCCTCACCTCTGACTATTTCACCTCTTCTGACAACCGTCCGGTGGTCGAAACGGCCCGGGTATCCGATTCCGGTGCGGCTATCAACATTATCACCGGTTTCAGCTATGGATTGATCAGTATAGTCCCCTCAATCATAGGTATCGTGCTGGCGACTTTGATCTCCTATTACCTGGCCCAGCGATTCGGCATGAGCGGTATCTACGGCGTGGGCATCAGCGCGGTGGGTATGTTATCCGTCAGTGGGATGATCGTCTCCGCCGATGCCTACGGCCCCATCGTGGACAATGCCCGCGGCATAGCCGAGATGGCTGGCATGTCCCAGAAGGTCATTGACACCGCCGACGTGCTAGATGCAGCCGGTAACACAGCCAAGGCCATCACTAAAGGGTTCGCCATCAGTGCTGCCGCCCTGACCGTGCTGGCCCTCTTTGCTGCCTACGCGGAAGTGGTGGGGACCAGAGGTGTAGAGTTGAGCATCAGTCTGCGGAATCCGGTGGTGATCGCTGGCGTACTGCTGGGAGCCATCACCCCGCCGTTGTTCAGTGCCCTGACGATGCTCTCAGTCACCAGCAACGCCTTCAAAATGGTTGAGGAAATCCGCCGCCAATTCCACGAACGTCCCGGGATCCTGGCTGGCACGGAAAAACCCAATTATGCGGCCTGTGTAGACCTGGCTGCCCAGGGAGCTCTGGCCTCGCTGGTGCTACCGGCCTTTTTGGCCGTTGTGTTTCCCCTTCTGGTGGGTTTCTTTCTGGGCCCAGAGGCATTGGGAGGATTTCTGGGGGGAAGCATATTCACCGGGGTTATCTTCGCCTTGCTGATGTCCAACGCTGGCGGACTGTGGGATAACGCCAAAAAGTTCATCGAATCGGGAATGTACGGTGGCTCCGGTTCCGATGCGCACAAGGCCAGTGTGGTGGGCGATACCGTCGGGGATCCCTTCAAGGATACGGCAGGGCCTTCCATTAACACGCTCATCACGGTGATGTCCCTGGTGTCCTCCTTGTTCGCCCCGATTATCGCCGCTTTCCATCTATTTTAGAACTTGGACATTGGCGTTTTTGTTCGCAGTGACGACTTATGAATTTTAAAAAATTTAATCTGTTAGCCTTGCCGCGATTGAAATCGCCCCTCGGAGGCACGTTCGTGCCAGCCGTCCGCCTGCGCGGACGGCCACAGTACCGCGTCGGCGCAGGCCAACGCCCGACCGAAGGCCTCACAGGTGCGACCTCGGTCGCGGTTTCCTCAGGGTCCCGACTAGCAGATTATTTTCTTAAAGTTCATCAGCCGTCCAAGAGGGCGAAAAGCGGCTGAAGCAGAGGGGGAACAGGGCCGTCTTTGGCAAGATGCCCAATGCGGTTATATCCCGTTTTTTAAGCACTCTCAACAGGGAAAGAAGGGAGAAAGAAATAGGGGGTTCTTACTTTTTACCGGTACCGGCTGCGTCCCAATTGCTACAGCCAAAGTACTCAAACACACCGGCATCTGAATCGGCCAACGGCTCCGCGTCCCAGGACGATCCTTGTCTTATCACTAAAAAGCGGGAAAAGGTGTGTCCCGCCTGGTCGGTAACACTCCGGTCAATCACTACACACCAGGTCTCTTCACCCCCCAAATTGGGAGGACATCTCCCGGCCTGGTGTGTGCTTGTCATATCAATACGGAAATCGGCTGGCGGTCCTGGCGCTTTTTGGGCCGATACAATGTTATAATCCGACTCTGAACCGGTCAGCCGGGCAATGCTTTCACCGAGTGCCGTCCTGGCCGGTTCAGGCAAGCTCCGGGGGCTACAACCAGGAAGAAGACAGAGGATCAGGACCGAAAGCAGCAGCCCCCACATCGCGCGCTTTTCTATCCCGCACCCCATGTTTTCTACCTCCCAAGTCCGGGGTAGGACAGGTGGCCCACCCCTCCTTACTCCCGCAGTTTATACACCGATAGAAACGCCCTCGCCTGCGGATCGTTCGTCCACGGCAAGTCCACCCGTTCGTATTCGGGCACGCCGTCGAACATCGTCCCGTAGATGATGATGTAGTCCGGGCGACGGTCAATAATGTAGCGCATGTCCAGTTTCTCGTGACCAGGGGTGCCCTCGCCCATGCGCTTGCCCAGCGAAGCTAATTCCTCGCGGTTCAGGTGGGCGGTGTGCAGATCGTTAATGCCGAACATGTCAATAGTTCGTAGCTCGGAGTAAAAAGGCATCTGGCCTGCCGCATCTACGGCGATGACGGTGTCAGGCGGGACGTTTGCGTGCAGCCATTTCCCCATCTGGGTACGCGCCTGGCCAGCCAGTTTGGCATTGAAGCGGTTGAGGAACAGGGCCTGTTCACCCTCTACAGACGATGCCCAGAAAAAACCAACCAGCAAGCTGAATAGGAGTATCCCGGCTGCCGCGTAAGTCAGCCGCAACGGACCACTCCGTTCCTCCATGTGTCCCCAGACCAATTTCTTGGCCCAATAATAAATCTCTATCAGGCCATCGGCCAGCAAAAGGTAGTAGAGGGGCATTAACGGTACGAAGAAGCGGCCTACCGACCAGTCACCACCCACGTAAGCGATGTAGACGCTGTAGACGATGACAATCAGTGCCAGATAGCTGGCCCAGACGGTAGAGCGAGGGCGGAAAAGCGGGATCAGGGCAATCAGCAAAGGGAGGTATCCCAGGTGAATGCCGATGAATGTCTGTACGTAGGCCAGCCCGCGCTGCCATTGGGCCGCCGTGTCCTCCAGGGTAACCTTGGCATAGAAAGTGTTGGGAAAAAACCAGCCATAGTAGCGCCAGCGGAAAAGGAAATAGGGCACGAAGATAATCGCGAACAGGCCCACGCGCCCCACATCCAGACGGGTGATCAGCCGTTTGCGGGCACTCAGGCGGTAGGCCGCCTGATGGGCCAGGGTGAGAGCGAACACCAACAAGCCCTCGGGACGAGTCATAGCCGCCAAAGCAAACCATGCCCCGGAAACCGGGACCCGGGTTCTTTCCTGAAGCTCTCTAATGTAGGCCACCGCCCCGGACAGGAGCAGAAAGGCAAACAGGGGGCCTTCCAACCCACCCACGGACCACAAGGCAAAAGAGCCATCCACAGCTAGGAACAGGGCGGCTATCAGGCCAGCCGATGGCCACAAGCCCTCCATCTGTCCGGTGGCATGATAGACGTAGTACAGGCAGCCCAGGGCGAAGAGGACGCCTAACCCAATGGACATTGCCGTGACATTGACCCCCAACACGAAGGCGGGGATCATCAGCACCGTCCACAGAAAGTTGGTGTATCCTTCCACCCGTCTCTCGCCAGCGTTGAAGGTCAACCCGTATCCCCGCGCCGCATTTTGAGCGTAGCGATACGAGATATAAGCGTCGTCCACGGTGTCGTAACCGAGGGCGTGACTATAGAAAAGGCCATGTCCTACCAGGATGATCGCCGCCAGCAACAGATAAGTCTCCGGGCAGCGCATCCACTTGCGCAATGCGTCTCTCAACTCGTTCCTCCATCATCGCGTTCAGCGGGTCAGGTTGGCAACCCGACCTACGGCGCTGGCGTGGCTGCCGGCGCGAAAATGATCTCCACGTCGGTGAAACCCAGGGCGCGCAGGAACTGGGCCAGCATCACTTGTGCGCTGGTCTCAGCTTGCTGTAGAATGCCGTCCGCCATGGCCCCGGTAACAATCTCCCCCTCTGCCTGGGTTAACAGTTCAAGGATCAGTTCTTTGTTCACCTCGTTCTCGCCCAGCAACTGGCTAATGAAATCCTGCTCAACCTTGTAGATACGTATCCGGTCCTGGTTCACTTTACTGGACAATATCTCCGCCGGCGGCAAGACGAGGGTTATCTTGCTGCCCGCCACCCGCACATCCTCTGGCCTGACTCGGGCCAGGTCCACGCCAGCCACTACCTCACCGTAAGCCACCACTAACAACCGATAGCTTCCCCATTCGAAGAATAGAATCCTTTGCCCTTCTTGTTTTTTCTCCACCACGTGCTCGACGGTGTACTTAACCGTCTCCAACCGCCCCAGACCCTGGATACGCTCCACCACGAGGATGGGCCACGGCGTCGGCGTGGGGGTGACAGTAGGCGTGGGGATGATAAAAGCGCCCACCAGGGCCTGCCCCCCCTGCCAGGCCGTGTACAAGCAGGCGACAACGATGCCCAACACGGCCACGGCCAGTGCCACCTGCACCCAGACGTTCTTCAGCCAGGGCCGGTTGGGAGCTCGACGTGTTTCTTCATTCATGCATTCCTCCTCCACATTATTATTCTGGCGTGCGCAGGCAAGAATTTACATTCCCATGTCTCACCAGATTGTGGTCACCCTCGCGACAGATGTCATCCAACGCGGCATCCAGGTCGAAGTCGGCGGGGAAGCGATCGCGCCAGACACCATACAGGTCTTGAGGCTGTTTCTACCGCACTGCCTGACGCAAACGCCGCGCCAGGTGTTCGACCACGACGATTTGTCCCTCAAACGTCAGTTGATCCAGAAGCCGTTCAACTTGCGTCAGGGTTGTTTCACTCATTTCACCCTCCCATCTGCCAATACAGCGCCTGCAGGGTGAGCGCATCCTCCTCCAGATTCGGACTCTCACAGATCACCATCCCGCCGATGTCGAACTCGCGCCAAACCTGCACCAACTCCCGGTAGCGCAGGTCGGCTTCGGCCAGGTTAAGGTGCTCCCGCTCCCCTTTGTCCGTGTACTCGATGCCGGAAACGTGGATATGCATGTCTCCAAGAGCGGCGCGGCCCAATCCCTCCTCGATCAAGCGCAGGACGTGGGCGAACTCCTCTGGCGAGTTACAGGCGCCGCCAGAGCGGGCGTGCAGGTGAGCAAAATCCACACAGGGCCCCACGCCGGGCACCTCCCGGCTGAGGGCTATCAATTCCTCGACAGTGCCGAACTGAGAAGGCTTGCCCGTTGTCTCCGGACGCAGCATCACCCCGTTATGTTCCTCCCCCAGGATGCCGGTGATTTCCCGCAAGTGCTCCCTGACCCGCTCATACACTCCTTCAGGCGGATCATCGTGATAGGAGGCGGCGTGAAAGACGATATTCCGCGCCCCAGCCAGCCACCCCTTTCGGGCGGCGGCCAGCAACCGTTCCCGGCTGGCAGCAACGATTTTCGAGTCCCGGGAGTTGAGGTTAATGTAATAGGGAGCATGGACGCTGAGCACAACGTCATGCTCCCGGGCCACCGCTTTGATCTCGGCAGCCTTCGCCTCGCCGATGCTCACTTTCTGCACCCAGGCCAACTCCATGCAGCCCAGTCCCAGACCTCGTATGCGCGCGATTCCGTCGGTAGTGTGGGGCTGAGACGCACTACGGGGTATGCCTGCCGTACCGAAGAGCAAACCGCTCACCATCACCTCCGCTGTGATTTGCTATCAATGCTCCGCAAGGGTGTGCAGAATCTTTTCCTGTCGTTCCCACATTAAAGCCTCTTGCTCCGGCTCAGCATGGTCATAGCCCAACAGGTGGAGCACACCGTGCACTACCAGGAGCTGGATCTCGGCAGAAAGGGGATGTCCGGCTTCTGTCGCCTGTTCCTGGGCGCGTGGACAGGAGATAATCACATCACCCAGCAAGCGAGGCGCATCTGGAGCTGTTACGAAGGAAGTAGTCTGGTTCGCCGCGCCAAAAGCCAGAACGTCGGTGGGCGCATCCACCCCCCGAAAGCGGCGGTTCAGATCGCGAACCTCCTCATCATCGGTGATCACCACGCTGAGTTCACCCTGCCCGGTGACTGCCTCGTGAGCGAGCACGGCTAATGCTGCCTGGCGAACTAATTTGGCGGTCACCAGGCGCTTGAACTTAGGAGCGATACGTACCTCCACCGTGAATTTATTTGCTTGTGGGTTCATCGCTAACCTCTGCACTCATAGTGACACTGGCTTAGGCCTGAGCTACATTGCGCTTATTTTAACACAGATGTCAGGTAGACGCAAAGAAAGCATAGTACAGCCTGGCAAAGGTTTGCAACCTTCACCAGGCTGTGTATAATAGTAGCCAGGAGAGTTTGAATGGATGTGGACTGGTGGGCCATCCTGGCCCTGGTTGTTATGCTGGTGGGTCTGGTGGGCATTTTCCTGCCCGTAGTGCCTGGCGTAGCTCTGATCTGGCTGGCCGCCGTGGGCTACGCTGTGGCCGATGGCTTCACCCATGTGGGGCCACTGACTTTGACCGCGCTGACCTTGCTGGGTCTTGTGGGGATAACGGCGGAATTGTGGATGGGCAACCTGGGTGGAAAAGCGGGTGGCGCGTCGTGGTGGTCGCTGTTAGCCGGGTTTCTGTTGGGATTGATCGGGTTAGTGTTTTTCTCCGTGCCGGGAGCGGTGTTGGGAGCCGCCCTGGGGATATTGGGGGTAGAGGCATGGCGAAGGGAAGGGGATTGGCGCCAGGCGCTCAAGGCTAGCGGCGGATGGCTGGTCGGCTGGCTGCTGTCGGTAGTGGTACAGCTACTCATTGGCCTGGCAATGATAGCCCTTTTCCTTTGGCAAGTATTAAAGTGACCGGCACTTGACAGGTGCCGGTCACTTTCGCTTTATCTGTTTACTTGTTCAGCCGCTTGCGGAACGCTTCCGTGAGCGCGGGCACCACCTTGAACAGGTCGCCCACGATGCCATAGTGGGCGATCTGGAAAATGGGCGCTTCAGGGTCTTTATTGATAGCCACGATGACCTTGCTGGTCTTCATCCCCGCCTGATGCTGAATGGCCCCACTGATCCCACAGGCGATGTACAGGTCGGGACGCACGGTACGCCCGGTCTGACCCACCTGGTGAGCATAGGGGATCCAGCCGGCATCTACTGCCGCACGGGAAGCGCCCACCGCGCCTCCTAATACCTCGGCCAGTTCGCGGATAGGCTCGAAGCCCTCGGGACCTTTCACCCCACGCCCGCCGGAGACGATGATCTTGGCGTCAGCCAGGTTGACCTCACCTTCTTGCACGATGAAGTCCACCACTTTGCTGGCGATGTCTTCCTCGCCCATGACCGCTTTCTCACGCACGATCTGGCCCTGGCGGGTAGGGTCGGGCACGGGCATCTCGAACACACGATGGCGAACGGTGGCCATCTGTGGACGATGGTTAGGGCACTTAATGGTGGCCATAATGTTTCCACCGAAAGCCGGGCGGGTTTGGAGCAACAAATTGGTCTCTGGCTCAATGTCCAAACCGGTGCAATCGGCAGTCAGGCCGGTATAAAGTTGAGTGGCGACGGCGCCGGCCAGGTCACGCCCCCGCGAACTCGCCCCCAGCAGGAAAATTTCCGGCTTATATTTGCGCACCAGCTCTACCAGGCAACGGGCATAGGGATCGGTACGGTACACGGCCAGGGTAGGATCGTCCACCAGGAACACGCGGTCCGCGCCATAAGCAATAGCCTCATGGGCAATGTGTTCCACGTTATGGCCCAACACGCAGGCGGTGAGCGTTGTCCCCAACTGGTCGGCCAGCTTACGGCCCTGCCCGGCCATCTCCCAGGAGATCGAACCCGCCTCGCCCCGGAACTGTTCGACCCACACCCACACCCCCCGGTAAGCGCTGATGTCCTCCACTTCGGCCTTCTTTACCTGGGGTAAGCTAAGGGCTTCGACCGGGCACTCCGAGATACAGGCCCCACAAGCCGTGCAGGCCTCGCTCACCACGGCGATATTTTCACTATCCAGGCTCAGGGCGCCGAAGGGACATGCCGTCACGCACGCCCCACAGCCGATACATTCTTTGCGATTAATCTCCAGCAGTGCCAATGTAATCCTCCTATGTGGCTAAATGATCTTCTCGGCCAGCAACTTCTCCGCCAGAATCTCGGCGGCCTGCTCGGGGGAATCTGCCGTCACCAGATCGCATTCGCCTTCGCGGGCCGGTGGGGTGAACACCCTGACCACCTTGGTCGGTGAACCGGTCAGGCCAATGAGATCAGGGTTGACATTCATTTCAGCCGCTGTCCAAGTGGGAATCTGCATCTTCGCCGCGCGGCGAATGCCCATGAAAGTAGGATAGCGGGGTTGGTTGATGTCTTTGACCACGGTGAGCAAACAGGGCAGAGTGGAAGTCACCACCTCACGGCCCTCCTCCACCAACCGCTCAACCCGGATCGTTCGCTTCTCAAAATCAATGTCTTGAATCTTAAAGACGTAGGTGAGCTGGTTAATGCCCAACTGGGTGGCAATGCCGGGCCCCACCTGGCCGGTATCTCCGTCAATAGCCTGGCGGCCGCAGAGAATGACATCGAAATCGCCGATTTTCTTGATGGCGCTGCACAGGGTATAGGCTGTGGCCCAGGTATCTGCTCCGGCAAAAGCCCGATCGCTGAGCAAGATAGCCTCATCCGCGCCCATGGCCACGGCTTCTTTGAGGGCCTCGACGGCTTGGGGTGGGCCCATCGAGATCACCGTCACTTTGCCCCCAAACTTCTCTTTCAGCAGCAAAGCCTCCTCGATGGCATAGGTATCGAAGGGATTGACGATACTGGGCACCCCTTCCCGGATCAGCGTCCCCCGTTCGGGATCGATTTTGACCTCCGTGGTGTCGGGAACCTGCTTGATGCAAACTATGGCGTGCAATGTCCGGTCCTCCTTTCTCGAATTATAAGATACTCATGGGAATTCGGATTCGTAGTGACGACTTACGAACTTTAAGAAAATAATCTGCTAGTCGGAACCCTGAGGGAATCGCGACCGAGGTCGCACCTGTGAGGCCTTCGGCCGGGCGTCGGCCTGCGCCGACGCGGTATTGTGGCCGTCCGCGCAGGCGGACGGCTGGTTGCGGCATGAACGCCGCGTTACGGTATTCCGGTTCAATTGTCAGGCACATAAATGCCCAAGAAAGCCCTGGACGGCCATCTTGGGCGATAACGGTATCAAGGAATGGACCTTGATAACACTACCTGCAATTACAACAGTCTCCTGCTCGGAGAAACTACGCACTGTCCGTTGAATCTGCCTGGGCTTTTCGGTCAGCGCGAAATACATGACCAGCACATCCTCCATCCTGGAGGTCCTGGGGCATCATTGCTCCCACCTCCTGACTCTATCGGCTGCCATTATATCATCATTTTGTGATTTATGCAATGTGGGACAGGCTTACCCAGCAAGCGCACATCCAACGCGGAATGACGATCGGCTACCCGGTTGTTGTGCACGGCGATGGCAATCGCCCGCTTGCTCCCAACCAGAACGACCAGATTACGGGCTCGCGTGACCCCGGTATAAAGAATCGGGCGGGTCAACATCATGTAATGGGTGGTCATCACCGGCATGACCACTACCGGATATTCGCTGCCCTGGCTTTTATGTACCGATATGGCGAAAGCGTGAGCCAACTGGTCAGCGTCGGCCCAGTCGTATTGCACCAAACGACCATCCATGTCCACGGTGAGCGTCTGGTTCACGAGGTCAATGGCCGCGATGCGCCCCACGTCGCCATTGAACACCTCGAGGTCGTAGTTGTTCCGCAGTTGAATGACCCGATCTCCGACCCTGAACACCCGCCCCCCGACCCGACGCTCCGGTTTGTGCGGTCCCGGCGGATTCAGAGCCGCCTGCAGCCGGGCATTCAGGTTGGCCACACCTACCGCTCCGCGATACATGGGACTGAGCACCTGTACGTCGTCCAGGGGCCGGAACCCGAACTTACGCGGGATACGGTTTTGGACAATGTCCACCAGCAAATCGGCTGCCTCGTCGGGATCGTCTTTGACAAACAGGAAGAAATCTCTGGCTCCTTTGGGGAAAAGGGGCATTTGTCCATGGTTGATGCGGTGCGCGTTGACCACGATGTAGCTATCGGCTGCCTGGCGGAAGATAGTATCCAGCCGCACTACCGCCGCCTGACCGGAGTCAATGACATCGCGCAAAACGTTGCCTGCCCCCACCGAGGGAAGCTGGTCCACATCGCCTACCAACAACAGGTGCGCATCCACGGGGATGGCTTTGAGCAGATGATTGGTCAGCAGGAGGTCCAGCATGCTCACTTCGTCAACGATCACCATGTCCACGTTCAGCGGATTGTTTTCGTTGCGCTTGAATCCCTCGGCTGGCGAGTATTCCAGCAGGCGGTGCACGGTCTGGGCCGGGCGGTCGGTAGCCTCGCTCAGGCGTTTGGCGGCGCGGCCTGTCGGTGAAGCCAGGGCATAAGAACGGCGGCGGGCCTCCAGCAGGCGGATGATGGTCTGCACGGTGGTCGTTTTGCCGGTGCCCGGCCCACCGGTGAGCACAGTCACCTTGTGAGTGAGGGCCGTGCGCACTGCCTCCTGCTGCTGCGATGAGAGTTGCAACTGCGAGGATTCGGCCAGATAAGCAAAAACTTGTTCCCAATTCGCCGAGCGGTAGAAACTCAAGCGGCTGCGGTCTGCGTCGAGCAAGGCCCGCAGACAGCCAGCTACCCCGACTTCACCATAGTAGAAGGGCAGAAGATAAACCGCTCGCTCCTCCCTGAGTTCCCCCTGTTTCCCCCCGAGTTCCCCTACTCCGGGTTCCCCCAGTTTTACTCCGCCCCTCCGTTCCGGTGCACTATACACAATCGTCTCCCGATGTACCTGCTCCTCGTCCTCCAACTGTTCCAGGCTTTCCTGCACCAAATCAGGCGGCACGGCCAAGATTTTGGCAGCCTCGGCTATAAGAGTATCCTGAGGGACGTACACATGCCCTTCATCGGCCAGCTCACTCAGTACGTAAGAGATACCTGCCGCTACTCGCTGGGGGGAATCAGCAGGCAAACCCAGGTCCCGGGCGATTTTATCCGCCGTCAGGAAGCCGATGCCGTAGACATCGCGGGCCAGGCGGTAAGGGTTTTCCTGTACAACGGCGATAGCCTCGTCACCATATTGTTTGTAGATCTTCACCGCCAGACTGGTGCTCACCTGGTGCGATTGGAGGAATAGCATCACCTCTTTGATACGTCGCTGCTCCTCCCAGGCGCGGGTGATCATCTGCACTCGTTTGCGGCCTACCCCCAGCACTTCCAGCAGGCGCTCGGGGTGGTGTTCGATAATATCCAGTGTACCGGCCCCGAATTTGTTGACGATGCGCCGGGCAGTGACCGGCCCAATGCCCTTGATCAGGCCGGAGCCCAGGTATCGGCGGATGCCTTCCACGGTGGCGGGCAGCACGGTCTTGTAGTTGACGACCTTGAACTGGCGTCCATACTGGGCATGAGTGGTCCAGAAGCCCTCCAGACGCAACCGCTCACCCACGTTGATGTCCAGCAGGTTGCCGACGATGGTCACCAGGTCGGGTTGACCATCCACGGCCAGCCGGGCCACGGTGTAACCCGTCTCCTCGTGGCTATAGGTGATGCGCTCTACCGTGCCTTCCAGAAACTCGTGCACGTGTACCTCCAGATGCCGGTAGCTTGACGAAGAATCACCGTTTCACCTCTGGCCAGTCGCTTGAGCCCGACCAACACCCGGTGCGCCGCGTGTGTTCATGGTTGACGGCCCACCACCAAGCGGATGCTATTGAAAGCGCCGAATTCACGGCATTCGATGACCTCCAGCCCGGCCTCGCGCATCAATGCTGCCTCGTCCCGCATGAAGTCACCGAACTTCTCCCATAGCCGGGCCAGGCCCGTGCCGAGCGGATTCCCATCGCCGGGCATACCGGCGTCCACCAGGGTTAGTCTGCCCCCCGCACGCAGCACGCGGGCCATCTCCTCCATGGCGGCCAGACCATTGGGGATAGCACTGAACGTGAAGGTGATGACTATCCCATCAAAGCTGCCTGCAGGAAAAGGCAGGTGCGTGGCCTCAGCGCGGACCAGGCGCACCGACAGATGGGCGCAGCGTAGACGGCGCTGCGCCTGCCGGAGCATACCCGATGAAAGGTCCAGGCCAACGGCCAGCGAATATCGTTCAACCAGTTTCGTCAGCAGCAAACCGGGACCTGGGCCAATCTCCAGCACGGCGCCGCTTGGGGGCAACCAGGAAAGTACCACTTCCGTGTAGTGCCGCCACACCGGGATCAGGCGCATGGCAACACCGTAGACCGGGGCGATTAGATCGTAGAAGCGTTCGTAGTCGAAGTTTTTGCTCACAGTGTATTTCCTAGCAGTGCCCGGATTCGGGCCAGGACCACATCCAGCATTTCTGGGGTCAGGCGACCGGTCTGGGTGTTCTGGCGACTGGGATGATAGGAGACAACCAGGGCAGGCAAGGGGGGAGCGAAGTCGTAGAAAGCGCCGTGGTGGAAAGTCAGGTAAGGAACGTCTACCCCCTGCTCCTGCAGCAATGCCAGATAGCCGTCAAAGGCGATACGTCCCAGAACCAGCACGACCCGCACCGAGGAAAGCAAAAGCAGTTCCCGCGCCAGATAGGCCCGGCAATTGTTTTGTTCCTCACGGGTTGGCCGGTTGTTCGGCGGTACACAGCGTACCACGGCGGTGAGGAAAGCATCGTCTAGCTCCAAACCGTCGTTCCGATGTTGCGATGTGGGTTGGTTGGCAAATCCGAAACGGTAAAGGGCTTCGATTAGCGTGTGGCCTGAACTGTCGCCGGTGAACATGCGTCCGGTGCGATTGGCCCCATGGGCGGCCGGAGCCAGACCGACGATCAGGAGCCGCGCGTGACGATCACCGAAGCCTGGCACAGGACGGCCCCAATATTCCCAGCCCAGGAAAGCTCGCCGTTTAATGCGGGCCACCTCCTGCCGGTAAGCTACCAACCGAGGACAGGCTGCACAGCTCACAATCTGGCTGTTCAACTCCTCCCAAGATTCCCTTTGTAGAGCAAGACAACGTCTTGCCCTACTTTTACCACCGTTCATATCGCACCAGCTCGGACAGGGCTTTGCGTCTTTTGGGCCGGGGTTGGTCCGCCGGGTAACCCAAAGGCGTAAAAGCAATCGGTTCCACACCCTCGGGCAAGCCCAGCACCTCCCGCGCCGCATCCGGATCAAAGGCGCCGATCCAGCACGTGCCCAGTCCGGCATCGGTGGCAGCCAGCACCAGGTGATCCATGACGATGGCCACGTCTACGTCACTGTAGTTCTTGCCATCCTTGCGGCTCCAACCCTGGGCCGGCACGCTGCACGCACAGATGATCAAAGGAGCGCGCGTGAACCAATCCGCATTGTATATGCGCTTCAACTCCTTTTCCCGGCCTGCTGTGTGGATCACGATGAGCTGAAATGGTTGCCGGTTAGCGGCAGTGGGGGCCAGACGCGCTGCCTCCAACACCCCCTGCAATTTCTCGTCCTCCACCGGGTCTGGTCGGTAAGCCCGTACAGAGTAGCGTCTGGTAATCAGTTCCGAGAATTCCACAATCCACCTCCCGATACGTTGTAAAAACGGGCTTGAAGCCCATTCTACGCGGTTACCGTTTGCGTTCCACCCGCGCGCGAAAACGGTCCAGGTCAATGATCATCCGTCCGTGGGTGCCCTCGCCCACTTTTTCCACCTCATCGTGGACTTCCACGTGAAAGGTGAGCTTGCGCCCCTCCACGGCCACCAGTTCCGAGCGAGCGACGACGCGCATGCCCACCGGCGTGGCGGCCAGGTGGCGCACGTCCAGGTGGACCCCCACCGTATGCTGACCGGAGGGCAGGAGGTGATCCACCGCAGCCACGCTGGCTCGCTCCATCAGGCGCACCATCTCCGGCGTGGCCAGCACGGACACATTCCCGCTGCCCAAATGACGGGCCGTGTTCTCCTCGGCGACGACCAACTCCGCCTGGCCTACCAGACCCGGCACAATATCCTCAATTCCCATAGTTTCCCCCTTCCTCGTTGATTCGCTGACTTGCTGACTTGCCGATTTGCCGATTTGCTGATTTGCTACTATAATACCCTTCCAGGAGGGCACGATGACCAAAAGGTTGAGCGCACCGGAGGAACAAACCGGATTATTAACCGAGATTATCAAGAACCTCAGACTGGCCTGGCGGCTGTTCCGGGATTCTCGGGTACCTATCTGGCAGAAACTCATCCCGCCAGCCACGCTTCTCTACATTCTCTCCCCGATTGATATCATCCCTGATGCCCTCCTGGGTCTGGGCCAGCTCGATGACCTTTCCGTGATCATGCTCGGTATCTGGGGGTTTATCCAGCTCTGTCCGCAAAATATCGTGCAAGAGCATCTGGAGCAGATCACGGCCCAGATGAACCCCTGGCGCACGGTTAATGGTGAAAAAACTTCCGCACCAGAATTGAAGTCCGCGCCCCCGTCCCAGGTGATTGATGTAGACTACGAAGTGGTCGGGGACAGTGACAAACCCGATTTAACCCAGTAAGACGGGCTTCAACCCGTCTTACGCAATGACACGGCCTTGCAGGTCGTATTCCATCGCTTTTTCGATATACACTGGCACCATTTCCCCCACCGGCAGTTCGTCGGTGACAATCACCAGGCCATCAATCTCCGGCGCGTCGCGGTACGACCGCCCGACGCTCAGCCCATCGCCACAACCCTCTAACAGCACGTCCAGCGTGCGTCCCACCTGCGCACGATTGCGCTCCAGTGAGATGCCCTGTTGCAGGCTCATCAATCGCTCATAACGTTCCATCTTCACTTCATCGGGCAACTGGCCGGGAAGGTCAGCCGCCGGGGTACCGATTTCGGGAGAATAGGTAAAGGTGCCCACGTGATCGAAGGCTATTTCGGCGACGAAATCCAGCAGCGTCTCGAACTCGCCCTCGCTCTCGCCAGGGTAGCCGACGATGAATGAGGTGCGCAGGGCAATATCGGGCATAGCCGTGCGCAGGTCCTCAATCAAGCGGAGAATACGCTGTATATCATGTGGACGGCGCATCCGGCGCAGAACATCGGGATGGCCGTGCTGGAGGGGCATGTCCAGGTAGTGACAGACCTGAGGATAGCGGACCATGGTTTCGATCAGGCGTGGAGTGACGTGTTGCGGGTAGGTGTACATCAAACGCAACCAGAGTAACTCGGGTGTAGCTTCCAGGATAGCTCTGATCAGATCAGGCAGAGCATCGTTCTGCTTTTGATCCCGACCATAGGCGGTGGTATCCTGGGCGATCAGCACAATTTCTTTCACGCCCGCGGCCACCAGCGCGCGGGCGTCGCTGACCACAGCAGCCATGGGCCGGCTGCGAGCAGGGCCTTTGATAGCAGGAATGGCGCAGAAGGCGCAAGGCGCACTACATCCCTCGGCGATTTTGAGGTAAGCGCTGGCACCCTGTACAGCAATACGCGGCCAGCCCGCCGATGCCACCAGCCCGCCCGGCGGATCGCCGAGCCAGACAACCGGCGTGGACTGCTGTTGCATTTGTTCTATCAGGTTCAGCACCTCGCTCCAACGGCGAGTGCCCAGTAGCCCGCTCAGCTCCGGAATGGTCTGGCGCAGTATTTCTGGCGTATATTGAGCCATGCATCCGGCAGCTATCAGTCGCTGTCCAGGACGCAGAGAAGCGGCCAGCTCTCGCAAAACGGCCAGTGATTCCTCTCGAGCCTCGGCGATGAAGCCGCAGGTATTGACGATGAGCAGGTCAGCATCCTGCGCATCTTCGGTGGATACATGGCCGGCTGCGTCCAGCAGGCGAGCCATTCCCTGAGCATCCACGGTATTTTTGGGACAACCCAGGGAGATCAGTTGATAGCGCATAGAATCCTCGTTCTAATGTAAACAAAACACACGGAAAAAGTCCACCTTCCGTGTGTTCCACCGTCAATCAGTTCTCCTGGTCAGGGAGTGGTAGTAGCCTCGGTGGGCTCTGGTGAGACCGTGACCTCAGCCTCTTCGCCTGGCGTGAGCGTGGGTTCTGGCGTGGTAGTGGCGGTCTCCGTTTCGCCAGGTGTGATAGTGATCGTTTCAGTCACGACCGGAGTAACGGCCACCGTGGGGGTGATCTGCCCTTGCGGTCCCCAATACAGGTCTACTACCTCCCCGCGCGCGCCGAGATTCCCCAGCAGTTCACCGTTAACCGTCGCCTCTACTCCACCCGCGTTCCCGCAGCGCAGGTGAATGCTGTGCTTTCCCTGCCAGCTATGGACGGTTCCTACCTCCATAATCCCTTCGTGAACCTTGACCCCGTCTACTTCTACCAGCAGCCAGGCACGGTCCGTGATTTTGACCTCCAAAGTAACCCGGGTGACAACCGGAGTTGGGCCGCTGGTAGGCGTGGGTGAAGCCGTGGGAGTTGGCGACGGTGCATGGGTAGGCGAGGCGGTCGGCGAAGGGGTTGTCTGGGGAGTGCTCGTCGCCTCGGCAATGGAGGTCGGTGTGGTCAGCCACGGCAGAGATGGCAGAGTAAAAGACCACCGCGGCAGAAGGTACTCGCGCACAGCCCAGGCCCCGATCAGGATCACTACCAGGACAATCAAGGTAGCGAATATCCGATCCAGCCGTAGCCAGGTCGTGGGGCTGAGGGTGATGTCTGCCGAGCGAAACAATCCTGGTTCGGGTGGCGTTTGTCCTTCACGGGTCTCGTTTTCGTAGCGGGCCAGCACCTCCGCCACATCCAGGCCCAGACATTGAGCGTAATTCCGCAAGAATCCTTTGACATGTACTGGTGTAGGCAGGGCCGCGTAATTCCCCTCTTCCAGAGCCTGAAGGAACTTGCGGCGGATGCGCGTTGCTTCCTCCACCTGTTCCAACGACAAACGTTTGCCCTCGCGTGTCTCTCGCAGCCACTGCCCTAGTTCACTCATCCGTGTGTGCCTCCTAAAAAACTGGTTACTGGTTGCTGATTACTGGTTGCTGGTCATCAGTGATTGGCAAGCCTGGGCGGGTTACCAGCAACCAGGGAGATTCATTCCTCGCGTTCCACAACGATCGTCACCTGGGCCGTGACCTCAGGCATCAGCTTGATGGCTACCCGATGAGTGCCCAGTTCGCGGAGAGGCTCTTCCAGCATGATTTTGCGCTTGTCGAAAGGTTGACCGATCAGCTTCTGCAGTTCCTCAGCGATGTCAGCGCTGGTGACTGATCCATAAAGCCGGTTCTTTTCCCCCGCCCTGCGCTGAAAGGTCAGCGTGGTCCGCTCCAACCGCTCCGCCAGCTTGCTTGCCGTCATAGTAGCCTCGGCGTGTTGTCTGGCTTCGGACTCCAGGCGCAGGCGGGTATCTTTGACCACGCCTTCCGTGGCTACCACCGCCAGTCCGCGGCGGATCAGAAAATTGCGCCCATATCCATCTGCCACTTCTTTAATCTGTCCAGCCTTACCCAGGTTTTGAACATCTTTGATCAGGAGAACTTTCACGCTGGTCGCCTCGCTTTCTTTCTTGGATCCGGAAAATGTGGTATATAAATATACACCAAAACGGGTGAAAACTCAAGTACAATGAACAAGACTAATTGGGATTTGGTCATTGAATGATTGCCTATTCGCATAAAGTGGGGTATAATAATCAATATCCTCCGGAGATAGGCATGATGGAAAAGGGTGAAAGGTGTGCTTGGGGAAATACTGAGCAATCGGTACAGAATTATCCGCGAGCTAGGCACCGGCGGAATGGCCTGGGTCTATCTGGCGGAAGATCTTAAAGAGCACCGGGAAGTGGCGATCAAGGTGCTGTATCCTCAGTACGGCGAGGATGTCTCTTACATCCAGCGCTTCACGCGCGAGGCCAAACTGGCGATCAAGCTCTCCAGTCCCCACATTGTCAAGGTACTGGATTACGGAGCCGATCGTGACATCCATTACCTGGTGATGGAGAAAGTGGCTGGCGAGGACCTGAAAAGTGTGCTCAATCGCCGTGGTCCATTGCCTTACCAGGAGGTGTTGAGCATCGCGGCCCAGGTAGCGCGAGCCCTGCAGCATGCCAATGAGCACGGCATTGTCCATAGGGACATCAAACCTGAGAACCTGATGATCACTCCTGATGGGGCGGTGAAAGTGCTTGATTTTGGCATCGCGCGGGCCCGCACCCTGCCCTCTATTACCCAGTCCGGGTTCATCGGCTCCCCCTATTACATCTCGCCAGAACAGGCAATGGGTGAGGTGGTGGACATCCGCTCGGATATCTACTCGCTGGGCATTGTGATGTACGAGCTGCTGAGCGGCGACCTGCCCTTTGAAGCTTCCAGCCCCTGGTCTATCATCAGCCAGCACATTGCTAACAAGCCTCCGATGCTGGCTCTCAGTAAGCTGGAGCTACCGGCGCCGGTGGAGGAACTGGTCAATAAAGCGTTGGCCAAAGATCCGGCGGATCGTTTCCAGACCCCAGCCGAGATGTTGGAAGCTATCGAGGCGGTAATGGGGGGGCAAGAATTACCCCGCGTCACTTTGCCCCCCACGCCCCGCTCTCAACAGGTGCGCGAGCTTCTCCTGAGGAGTTTGTACGAGCGGGCCATCGAGGCCATGCAAACCGAGAAGTGGTCTCAGGCAGTGAACCTGCTCAACCAGGTGCTCAAAATCGAACCCACCTATCAGGATGCTGCTCAGAGATTGGCTTACGCCGGGCTTCATGCCCGATTGTTTGCCCTGTACACAGCCGCCCGTGAAGCTATGGAAGCAAAACGCTGGCAGGAAGCTGTGGACGAACTGAGCGAGGTCGTGAGCATGGAGCCAACATATCTCGACGCGGCTGCCCTTCTGTCTGCGGCAGCCCTTTCACTGGCGGAGCAGCAAGATGTCGAAGAGGCGGCGCGGTTCTATAACCAGGCAACAGTTTATTGTGACTCCGGTGAATGGGATAAAGCGGTAGGCTGGTTAGAGGAAGCACAACGCCTTGACCCCTTACGTGAAGACGTGAGAGAACGTCTGGTCGAGGCCCGTCGTCAGCTACAACGTTTGCGGTCACCCCTGAGTCGTTTGGATGTGCGGTGACATTTATACCCACACCCTTGCGAAGGTTTGAACAAGAGCAGGGTGGGGTTTAATAGAGAGGGAAGTATGAGCGACATGTCTCACTCAACAATTGAGATGGTGCAACAAGAGATCACCGCCTTCCGCGAAGGTTTGAGCCGTCTTAGCGGAGTGCTGACCAAACAACGGGCTGCACTGCAGCAACTTCTCGCCAGTTCCAGAGGCGGGGGCGAGAAATCGCTCCAGGATTTATTGGCTTTTGCCTCATCGGCGGCCACTATTGCCCAGCAGCTTGAGGCTCGCCTGCCGCAGTTCAACCAGGAGTTGGCGCGTTTGCAGGATGATCTGACCGCCCGCACCAAAGAACACGAGCAACTTAGCGCCCTCTATGAAGTGACCAGGCTGATCAACTCCACACTGGATCTGGAAGAAGTGCTTAAGCGGGTGATGGACACCATCATCGAGCTCACCGGAGCTGAGCGGGGCTTTCTGATGTTGATAGACGACGAAACGGGGGAACTGGAGTTCAAAGTCGCCCGCGAGATGGACCGGAAAACCATTGACGACTCCTCGTTTCAGATCAGTCGTACCATCGTCTGGCAGGTAGCCCGCGACGGTGTGCCTATCGTGACCACCAATGCCCAGGCCGACCCCCGCTTCCGTGCCCAGGAGAGTGTGGTCAGCTACAGCCTGCGTTCCATCCTCTGCGTCCCTCTGCGGGTGAAAGACAAGATCACCGGCGTGGTCTATGCCGATAATCGCATCAAGCACGGCCTTTTTGGTGACCGTGACCGGGACCTGCTGGTTGCTTTCGCCAACCAGGCCGCCGTAGCCATTGAAAACGCCCGTCTGTTTGAAAGTGTGGTTAATGCCAAGAAATTGATGGATAACATCTTCGCTTCCATCGCCAGCGGGGTGATTACCACTGACAACATGGACAAAATCACCCTGTTTAACCGCGCTGCTGAGCAAATCCTGGGTATCCCGGCCCACTCCTGTCTGAACGCGCCCTATTGCTCGACTTTGCCGGTTTTGGGCGAGTTACTGCCGCCATTGGTCGAAGAGGTGAAAACCAAGGAGAAAAAATATATCCGTCATGAAATCGAGTCCTACCTGCCCACCCGGGGTCAGGTAAGCTTGAGCATGAACCTCTCGCCGTTGAAGAACGCCCAGGATGAAACGCTGGGAGTGGCCGTCGTGGTAGATGATCTGACCGAGAAAAAGCGATACGAGCGCGAGCGCGCCATGATCAAACGCTATCTACCGCCGGAATTGATTGAGAACCTGCCCGAAAACCTGGAAGAGCTACAACTGGGGGGATCACGGCGGGAGCTGACTATTTTCTTCAGCGATATTCGAGGTTTCACTACCTATAGTGAGGCTCACGCCCCGGAGCAGGTAGTGGAGATGGTGAACCAGTATTGTGAGCTGGTACACGCTGCCATCCGTGCCCACAACGGCATCGTGGATAAGTACGAAGGCGATGCGGTGATGGCTCACTTTAACAGTCCCTTGTTGGAAGAACCCCGGCACGCCCTGCAGGCGGTACGTGCCGCCTGGGCCATCAAGCAGGCGGTGGATGCCTACCACCAGCAAATGCCTCCCGAGTCCCGGCTGCAGCTAGGCATTGGCATCAACACCGGCGAGGTGGTGGCAGGCAACATCGGTGCCGAGGATCACATGGAATACACCCTCATCGGTGATGCGGTTAATCTATCCAAACGGCTGCAGGAGAACGCCAAACCAGGGCAGATTCTGCTGGGCCAGAATACTTACAAGCTGGTCAAGGATTATGTGCTGGTTAATGAGCTGGAACCCATTCGCGTCAAAGGCCGGGCCGCCGCCGAGCAGGTGTACGAGTTGATTGGTCTGCTTCCGATAACCCAGTAGAACAAGATTCATCAGCTTGTCCTACACGGCGTGTCATCCAACTTGTGTAGAGGTATTTGAGATGACAACACGAATCTTTACCGCGATTCTTTATAAAGAAGGTGATGTATACGTTGCGGAATGCCCTGAGGTTGGAACAGTCAGCCAGGGATACACTGTTGAGGAAGCCATAGCTAATCTGCGAGAGGCGACGGAACTTTATTTGGCAGAGTTCCCTTTGCCCGAAGTTACCAGGCCGCTGATGACCACTTTTGAGGTGGCGGTGTATGCCTAAGCTGCGCAGAGTATCGGGACAAGAAACCGTTCGCGCACTGGAACGCCTGGGCTTCGAGAAAGTGCGGCAGCGCGGTAGCCATGTGATACTCAAAAAGCAAACACCGGAAGGGATTGTTGGGTGTGTGGTACTTTGCATCACGAACTGGCGATTGGTACATTGCGAGGCATTCTGAAGCAAGCCAAAGTAACGCCAGACGAGTTTATGGAGAATTTGTAGAAGCTGACATTGGCGCGCCCAAAATGGCTTCCAACTTTTACTCTCTTTAGGAGGAAGATCTTCTTGTCCCGGTGACAGACGATGAGCTTATTTGCTAAGCCGAACTCTAGGAGTAGCGCGCCGCCGACCAGGCCCCGGTGGCGCGCGAGTTTCTATCGAGGAATGAAGCGCGGCGTCCCCGGCTGGGTGCTCGTCCTGCTGTTAGCTTTGCCGGCCATTCACCCCTCGCTGCGCCCCGAACTCCCCCGCGGCGGCGATACCGGGCTCCACCTCTACCGCCTGGTCGAGTTGGATCACTGCCTGCGCCAGGGGTTGCTCTTCCCTCGCTGGATGCCCGATCTGGCCTACGGGTATGGCTATCCCCTCTTCAATTTCTACGCTCCCCTCTCCACTTATCTCACCGAAGCCCTGCACCTGCTGGGATTGGCCTTTGTGCCCGCGTTGCGCGCCGGATTCATCCTTTGCCTGCTGGGTTCCGGCCTGGCGATGTACCTGTTCGGGCGCGAGGTGTTCGGCGAGCGGGCGGGCCTGGTCGCCGCCGTGGCCTATGTGTACGCGCCTTATCTGCTGTACAATCACTACGTGCGCGGCAGTCTGTCGGATGCGCTGGCCTTCGTCTGGTTTCCCCTGGTCTTCTGGGCCTTCCGCCGGGTGGTGCTGGGGGGCGGGAGCGCGAACTCAAGCGGCTCCAGACGCATCTCAGAGGCTTCCAGCAAGCCCCCCACGGAGTGGGGGGTCAATGACAGCTTCACCCTTCAATGTTCCACCCATGCAGGCGCAGCGGTGACGGCTCCCCCACCTGCGGTGGGGGTTTCGAGCAAGCCCCCCACGGAGTGGGGGGTCAATGACAGCTTCACCCCGCAACGCCCCACCCGTGCCATCGCGCTCGGCGCGGTGACTTACGCGGCCCTGGTGCTCACCCACAATGTGTCCAGCCTGGCAGCCACGCCAGTGCTGCTTCTTTACCTGGCCGCGTTGGGGATGTGGCGCAGACGAGCTTTCCCCTGGCGGGCAGTGCTCGCTGCTCTGCTGCTGGGTCTGGCGCTGAGCGCCTTCTTCTGGCTACCTGCTCTGGCCGAGAAGCAATTCACCCGCATTGAGCTGTTCATGGCCGCGCCGGACTACGACTACCGTCTCAATTTTCTCACTCCCGGTGAATTGCTGGGTCCACCGTTGCCGGTAGACACCGGTTGCATGAATCCCGACATCCCCATCCAGATGGGGCTGGCCCAGACGGTGTTCGGTGTGCTGGCCATCGCGCTGATTGGTCGGCTGCAGGGTGAGCAGCGCTGGAGCGTGATCGCTTTCACCCTGGCCGTGATGGGCCTGGGATTCATGACCTTGTCGCCCTCGGAATGGCTGTGGGCACGCCTGCCCCTGATCCGCTACTTCGAGTTCCCCTGGCGCTTGCTCAGCCCGGTGACCTTCGCTCTGGCCTTGCTGGTCGGCGGGGCGCTGGCCGCGCTGGAGAAAACCTTTGCTCGCCAGTGGGTCTCCTCTGGAGTGGTGGGTGTAGCCGCGGTGGTCTTCTTCGTCGTCAGCGTGCCGTCCCTCTACCCACGCTACAGCCCCTCTCAGACTTCCAACCCCATCCTGGCCGACGTGACCGCTTTTCAGCAGCAGAGCCACGCCCTGGGCGTCACCTCCGCCGGGGAGTACGTGCCCCGCTGGGCCGTTGACCCGCCGCGCAAGCCGGCCTTTCCCGGCATGGACGAGGGAGCACCGTTGGCAGCCAAAGTGGACCCTGCCTGGCTACCTTCTGGGGTGACCATCACCTCCCTGCTGGAGCAGCCGACAGCGGCTCGCTGGCGCGTATCCGCCGCCAAAGATTGGTCGTTGACAGTGCTCACCTTCTACTTCCCTGGCTGGCAAGCGACGATAGACGGTCAGCCTGTGCCTGTGGAAGCCACCGGCCCGCAGGGCCTGATCCGTTTCACTGTCCCTGCCGGGGAGCACGTTGTGATGCTGCGCTTCACCGAGACGCCGGTGCGTCTGCTCGGTGATGGGCTATCCGCCATCGCTCTGGCGGCGGTGCTGGCGCTGGGAGTAGCGACCTGGCGGCGGACTGTCCATCCGTGGCCCGCTCCGGCCCGGCTGCGCTGGCGGGAGGGGGTCATTCTGACCTTGCTGGGCGGGGCCTTGTTGCTGGTCAAGGTCGTTTACCTGGACCGCTACGATACCCCTTTCAAATGGGGATTCGACGGCCAGAGAGTGCGAGGTATGCAGCATTCCGCGATGGTTGAGCTGGGCGCTGGGGTGACTCTGCTGGGGTACGATCTGCCGCGCACCGTCGTCCGCCCCGGCGAGACCCTGCCCGTGACCCTGTACTGGAAGACGGCACAGCCTTTGAGGATGGACTACAGTGCCTTCGCTCACGTGGTAGCCCCTGATTTCTACGTCTTGGCCCAGCAGGACAACCTTCATCCAGGAAGCTACCCGACCACGCGCTGGGGGACGGATGAGTACAACCGTGATGTGCACCCTATTCCCATCCCGGTGGACATGCCGCCGGGGACGTATCAACTGGCGGTGGGCATGTATAACCCCTTCACCGGCGAGCGCCTGCCCGTGTTGAGTGATGTACCGGGTGCGGAGGTGGGAGCGGTGCTTATCGGACCGGTGCAGGTCATTCCGTAAAGGTGCGACGCACTTGCGAAGTGCGTCGCACCTAATGAGAGACGATGAAGACGATCAAGCAATGTTTGATTGACTATGACATGGCTCTGCTGCGGGCCATCGCCCAGCGGCGCGGTGTGGAGTTGAGCAGCAACCGTCAGCGGGAGACGGCGGCGCAATTGGCCGCGGCACTGCTCGATCCCGAATCCGTGGCGGAGGCCGTGGCCTGGCTATCTCCAGCGGAGCGGGAGGCCCTGGACGCGCTCCTGATGGCGGGCGGACGGATGCAGGCCGCGCTTTTCACCCGTCGTTTCGGGGAGATTCGTGCCTTCGGCCCGGGTCGCCTGGAGCGAGAGGAACCCTGGCGTCAGCCGATCAGCCCCGCCGAGGGGCTGTGGTATCGCGGCCTGATCGCTCGCGCCTTCGACATGGTGGATGAACAGGCCACCGAGTTCGTCTTCATCCCCACCGATTTGCGCTCTCTGCTGCCCGCCCCGCCTGCAGGACCTCCGCCCTTCGTCGTCGAGGTGGTCTCACCTCCGCCGATTGTGCGCGAGGATGGCCTGGCGGCAGCTCAGGACCTGTGTACCTTCCTGGCTTATCTGCGCAATCAGAGCGTTGTTCCTCTGCGAGATCGCAGCCTGAAGCGGGAGGACCTTGCCCGCCTGGGGCCGCGGCTCCTGGTCGCTGAGGATTGGGCGGGGGTGCAGCGCGAGCGCGACGTCACGCGCCTGGCTCTGTTACACCACCTGGCGCAGCGTCTGGGGTTGATTCAACTGGTCAAGGGGCGCTTGCAGCCGAATCCGGCCACGGCCAGGGGCTGGCTCCGGTCTGCCCCTGGTCGGCAACTTCTCGCCTTGCAGGAGGCGTGGCGCGATGACGACCGCTGGAACGAACTATGGCGGCTTCCCGCTTTACACTGCGAGGACACCGGCTGGCGCAACGATCCTCACCTGGCCCGGAAGCGCGTCCTCGGTCACCTGGCCCGCTGCCCCGTGGAAGAATGGCTCTCCCTGGAATCGTTCATCGCCGCCGTCAAACGCGCTGACCCCGATTTCCAGCGGCCCGATGGCGACTACCGGAGCTGGTACATCCGCGACGCGGCCTCCGGCGAGTATCTGATGGGCTTCGAGCACTGGGACCAGGTGGAGGGGGCATTGATCGCGCATCTTATCAGCGGGCCGCTGTGCTGGCTGGGAGTGGTCGCCCTGGGCTACGACGAAACGGAGACCCGACCCCGTTGTTTCAGGATTACACCGCACGGCGCGGCTTTCCTCGCTCTGGCCTCGCCGCCGCCCGATCCGGAGCCGGAGCCCGTGATCATCACCTCTGATCTCAAAGTGCGCGTCCCACCAACAACTCCGCTGTACGATCGCTTCCAACTGGCGCGCATCAGCGAGTGGGAGGCGTCGGGAGAAGAATTCGTCTACCGGCTGACACCCGCCGCCCTGGCCCGCACTCTGAGCGAGAAGGTATCGGTGGAGCAGGTGCTGGCTTTTCTGGAGCGGGTCAGTGACAGGCGAGTGCCCCCTGGCGTGAGCGTGGCCCTGCGCGGCTGGGCGGAGAAGTTCGGCGCGGTGCGGCTGCGGCGGGCGGTAGTGCTCCAGGTGCGGAAAGAAATCACCTTGCAGGAGCTGCGTACCTTGCCCCAGACCGCCCCTTATCTGGTGGAGATACTTTCTCCCCGAGCGGCGTTGGTCAAGGAAGAGGACTGGCCGCGTCTGGTGGAGGAACTGGAGAAGCTGGGCTACTTGCCTCAAGTGGAAGGATTGTAGCTCGGGTTGGCAACCCGACCTATGGGTGGCAGAAGGGAGGAAAGCGTGGAAGAAGACAGAGTTGTCTTATTGCGGAATCGCTTTCGCCAGCTTTTCGGCACGGAGGCGGCACTGGTGGTCCGCGCGCCGGGGCGGGTGAACCTCATTGGCGAGCACACCGATTACAACGACGGGTATGTCCTGCCGGTGGCCATTGACCGCAGCGTGCTCCTGGCCGCGTCCCCGCGACCAGATCGGTGGGTGGTCGTCCATGCCCTGGACTTCGATCAGCGGGCCGAATTCCCCCTGGACGACATTGTCCCCGATGACGAGCACCCCTGGAGCAACTATCAGCGCGGCGTGGCCTGGGTGCTGCAAAGCGCGGGGTTTACCCTGCCCGGCCTGAACATGGCATTGACCAGCGACGTGCCCATCGGCGCGGGCCTCTCATCCTCGGCGGCGGTAGAGGTGGCGACAGCTTACACCTGGCAGGTGTTGGGTAAGCTGGAGCTTGACCGGGTGCGCCTGGCTCTGCTCTGCCAACGGGCGGAGAACGAGTTCGTGGGCATGAACTGCGGCATCATGGACCAGTTCATCTCCGCCCTGGGCCAACGGGACAGCGCCTTGCTCATTGATTGCCGCAGCCTGGATTACGAGCTGGTGCCCATACCTGCCCACACGGCGATCATCGTCGCCGACACACGGGTGCGCCGCGAGTTGGTGTCTTCGGAATACAACACCCGGCGGCGGGAGTGCGAGGAGGGCGTGCATCTGTTACAGCGCTATCTGCCGGGGATCATTGCCCTGCGCGACGTTTCGCCCACCCAGTTTGCGGAACATCAGGCCCATCTGCCCGACGGTGTGCGCCAACGCTGCCGTCACGTCATCTGCGAAAACGACCGCGTCCTCCGTGCCGTGGCCGCTCTGCGCGCCGATGATCTGGTCACTTTTGGCCGGCTGATGGACGAATCGCACGCCAGCCTGCGCAACGATTACCAAGTCAGTTGCCCGGAGTTGGACGCGCTGGTCATGGCTGCCTGGCGGGTGAAAGGAGTGTACGGTTCGCGAATGACCGGGGCGGGGTTTGGAGGATGCACAGTAAGCCTGGTGGATGAAAGCGCGGTGGAAGCTTTCCGTGAGCACGTGTCCGCCGCGTACCAGGCTGCTACCGGCACCGCCCCTGAAATCCACGTTTGCCGGGCGGAGGCAGGGGCGGGGGTGGTATAGCAACGGGTGACTGAGGGCAATGCTCTCGGCTACCCAATGTTTGACTCTGTCAGTGTCGCGTGGTATAATTCGACTCTGACCGGTGAACGAGTCCTGGGACGAGGGTGATGTGCATACCCCATACTCCAGGATGCTTTTTTGTCGGTGTCGAAAGGCAGAAAGCGAGGTACGTTTGTCCATGGAAAGCAAATGGGTGTTAGCACGGCATGGAGAGACCGCGGCCAACGCCGCCGGATTGTGGCAGGGCGCGGAGGATGAGGGATTGACCGCACGGGGAATACGCCAGGCTCAGGCTCTTGCCCGCCGTCTGGCATCTGAGTATCCCACAGCCACGGCTATTTACAGCAGCCCCTTGTATCGCGCACGCCAGACAGCCGAGATAATTCAGGCTGCTCTGCCATACCTGTCGTTGCACCTGCATCCCGGTCTGGTGGAATACAACCTGGGCGATTGGGTAGGGCTATCCCCGGCTGTGCTCAGGAATGAGTACCACTTGTGGGAGAAGATGGCTGCCGACCCAGACTTCGCCCCGCCTGGCGGCGAATCGCCACGCCATTTCGCTCAACGCATTTTGGTCGCCTTGCAAGAGATAGACAGGGCCCACATTGGCAGTACGATTATCATTGTCAGCCATAGTGGGGTCATTGCTACTGCCCTGGCTTTGTTCCTTCACGGCGATGGCTCCCGCTGGACCGACTACGACTTGGCCAACGGTGCTTTCAGCGTACTGGCAATGGGTGAGCAGCCGCGTCTACTGTGCCACAACGAGACCGGCCATTTGGTCCACATAGGCAGTACCATGTGGACAATGCAGGACAACAAATGATTGACAGTTATTGAGGAGAGTACATGCCCCTGAAATCGTACCTGGTAGCTGAAGTGATGACCCCACATCCAATCGTCGTCGAAAGCGAAGCTCCCCTGGCCGAGGTCGAACGGTTGATGGAAGAACATCGCATTCGGCGGTTACCGGTGCTGGAGAACGGCCGGTTAGTGGGTATCATCAGTAAAGGCGATTTACGGGAGGCGCGCATGGCCGAACTGGCTTCTCGCCATCCTTATGAGCCGGTGACTGAATCAAGCTGGCTGACTGCTGCCGAGGCCATGACCACCCCGGTGATTACCGTCACACCGCAAACACCTCTGGTGGAAGCAGTCCAGTTGATGCTGGAACACAAAATCGGCGGCCTGCCGGTGCTGGAATCGGGCCAGTTGGTTGGCATCCTGACCGATACTGACGTTATCCGTCTCCTGGTCAAGGAGACGCTGTCCTAGACTTCCGAAGTCTTGGAGGCTTCAGAAATCTGTCGAACATTTCTAAGTGAGGAGGAACAATGGATTTCGCGCTCAACGAAGAGCATGAAATGATCCGCAAAGCAGTGCGGGAGTTCGCCGAAAGGGAGATTGCCCCCAAAATCAAGGAACACGACCGGGAGCAAACCTTCGACCGCTCGCTGCTGCCCAAGATGGCTGCTCAGGGGCTGCTGGGCATCTGCCTGCCGGTCCGCTACGGAGGGGCCGGAATGGACTACATCGCCCTGGGTCTGGCCTGCGAGGAACTGGAGCGAGTGGATACCTCGGCCCGCGTCATCCTCAGCGTCCATGTGGGTCTATGCAGCCTGAGCATACTCCAGTGGGGCACCGAGGAGCAGAAACAAAAATACCTGGTGCCCCTGGCTCAGGGGAAGAACATCGGCACCTTCGGTATGACCGAACCCAACGCCGGTTCCGATGTGGTGGGCATCCAGACCACCGCCCGGCGCGAGGGCGATCACTACATCCTGAACGGTGAGAAGATGTGGATCTCTCTGGCCGATGTAGCCGACCGCTTTCTCATCCTGGCCTGGACGGACATGGAGAAGAAAAAGGCGCGCGATCATTCGGGCATGTCGGTATTCATCGTCGAGCGGGGCTGGCCTGGCCTGTCTACCGGCACCATCCACGGCAAGTTGGGCGTGCGCGCCGGGAACACCGGCTCCATCACCCTGGACGAGGTCCCCGTGCCCGCCGAGAACCTCCTGGGCCAGGAGGGCGAGGGTTTCAAAATCGCCATGAGCGCCCTGGACAACGGGCGCTACACTGTGGCCGCCGGAGCTACGGGGTTGATCCAGGCCAGCCTGGAGGCATCAGTGCGTTACGCCAACGAGCGAGAAGCCTTTGGTAAGCCTATCGGGCAGCATCAACTGGTGCAACGCATGATCGCCCTCATGGTGCAGCGGGCCGAGATTGCCCGGCTTCTTTATCTGCGGGCCGGTTGGCTGAAGAACCAGGGTATTCGCAACACGCGGGAAACAGCTCTGGCTAAATGGTACGCCTGTGATGCCTCTTTTGAATCGGCAGCGGACGCGGTGCAGATACACGGTGCGTATGGCTACTCCGACGAGTACGACGTGGAGCGCTTCCTGCGCAACTCCAAGGGGGCGGTGATTTACGAGGGCAGCCGCGAGATTCAGACCCTGCTCCAGGCCCAGTATGCCCTGGGTTACCGACAGGACAGGCCCTTGCGCTGCGAGCTGCCGGCCTACGATGCCGAAGCCTGGCAGGCAGAGTAGCACAGGATTAAATCCTGTGCTACGGATTTGAGAAGAATATGTCTAAAAAGTTCAAAGTAGAACTAGACGAGGCTCTGTGCAAGGGGCAGGCCTGCGCTATCTGTCAGAACGCCTGTCCTCAGAAAGTATTCGCTATCAGCGACCAACCGACACCCCAGGGGATATGGACACTGCGGGTAGCGAACCCCGAAGAATGTACTGGCTGCCGGAGGTGCGAGCTTTTCTGTCCGGAACTGGCTATCACCGTCGCCTTGATTGGTAAGGAGGCGCCTGAACCAGCCGTCCCACTGCCAGCCAGCGTGGCCGTCACCCCAGACTACGGTGGGTGGGCCGAGGTGCCAAGCGCACTGCCGGCAGGCGTGCACTTCCTGTCGGGTAACGAAGCCTGCGCTGAGGGTACCCTCACAGCGGGATGCCGCTTCTACGGTGGTTATCCCATCACCCCTTCCAGCGAACTCATGGTGCACATGGCCCACCGTCTGCCGGAAGTGGGTGGCACCTTTATCCAGATGGAAGACGAGATCGCCAGTCTGTGCGCGGTCATCGGCGCTTCCTGGTCCGGAATCAAGAGCATGACCGCCACCTCAGGGCCTGGTTTCAGCCTGATGATGGAAAGCCTGGGCTACGCGGTGATGACCGAGACCCCCTGCGTTATCGTCAACGTGCAGCGCGCCGGCCCCAGCACCGGTCAGGCCAGCCGTCCGGCGCAAGGGGACGTGATGCAGGCCCGCTGGGGCACTCATGGCGGGCCGGAGATCATCGCCCTGGCCCCCTGGTCGGTGCAGGAAATGTACGACCTGACCATCCGCGCCTTCAACCTGGCGGAACGTTTCCGCGTGCCGGTCATCGTCCTGGCCGACGAGATAGTGGGCCACTTGCAGGAAACCATCACTGTGGAGCCCACGGTGCGTTGTTTTAACCGCACCCGCTGGCCGCAGGACTCCCCTTTCGGCACCGAGGCCGACGATGGGGTACCGCCCATGCCCGCCTTCGGCGAGGGGGCACGGTTGCTGATCACCGGCTCGACTCACGATGCCAGAGGGATACGCCGCACCACCGATCCCCAGACCCAGGAGCGGCTGGTGCGCCGGCTGGCCAACAAGCTGCTGGCTCACCGCAACGAAATAGACGACTGGGAAACGTACTTCACCGCCGACGCCGAGCGATTGGTGGTGGCCTATGGTTCCGTGGCCCGCTCTGCCTTGTGGGCCGTGCAGGAAGCGCGGCGGCGCGGTCAGCGTGTGGGTTTGTTGCGGCTGAAAAGTCTGTGGCCCTTTCCCGACGAGATTGTCACCCGCTGCGCGGACGATTGCCGGGAAGTGGTGGTGCCGGAGATGAACCTGGGGCAGGTGGTGCGGGAGGTGGAACGCTGCACCGCCGCGCGGGTCACTCCCTTGTCGCAGACCAACGGCGAGATAATTGATCCCCGGCGCATTCTGGGTTATCTGCTGGAGGGGAGGTGGTAGGGATGGACAAACATGAAAGCAGTGCCCCGCTGTTGCGAGCGCGTTACCTGCGACAAGCCACTCCCTTCTGCGCTGGTTGCGGCCACGGCATCTTTATCAACGCCTTCCTGCGGGCGGCGGACGAAGTCGGGCTGGATTTCGAGCGCACGGTTTTCGTCTCCGGCATCGGTTGCGGAGCCTGGGTGCCCAGTCCCCATTTTCTGGCCGATACCCTGCACGTCACCCATGGGCGGGCCATCGCCTTCGCCACCGGGGTTAAACTGACCCGGCCCGAGCTGGAGGTGGTGGTCATCTCCGGCGACGGCGACCTGACCACCATTGGCGGCAATCACCTCATCCACGCTGCCCGCCGCAATCTGCCCATCAAGGTCTTCTGCCTGAACAACTGGTTGTTCGGCATGACCGGCGGACAGGTCTCGGCCACCACGCCGCCCGGAGCCATCACCGCCACCACGCCGGGCGGCAATCCACACCGCAGCTTCGACCTGGTAAAACTGGCGCGAGGTGCCGGTGCACCCTACGTCGCCCGCTGGCCGGTGGCCCGGCCCCGTTGGTTGCGGCAAGGCATCGAGACGGCGTTGCGAGAGCCTGGCTTCGCCTTCGTCGAGGTGCTTTCCATCTGCCCTACCCAATATGGCCGCGCCAATCGGGGGCAGTGGGCCAATAAAGAGGCGAGTCTGCCCTGGGCTATGCTCTCCTGGCAGGAGGCTAACTGCATCTCGCGCCGTAAGGCTCAAAAGGAAGGGGCGGAAGGCAAGATCGTGGTCGGCGAGTGGCGGGAAGGAGAAGAGACGTGGGACGTGTAGAGGTACTCTTCGGTGGTCAGGGCGGGCAGGGAATCAAATTTGTCGGAACACTGTTGGGGCAGGCCTGCGCCCGAAGTGGAAAGCAGGTAGCCAGCAGTGCCTCGTACGGGCCGGAGGCGCGGGGGACGCTGATCGGTGCGGAGGTGGTGGTTGCCGAGGAGCAGATTACCTATCCCCGTACCTTGAACCCTCAGTTCTTCGTGGCCCTATCCCAGGAAGCCTACGACCGCCTGCATCAAGGTGTGGCAGGGGATGGGGTGGTGCTTTTCGATCCGCAAGTGGTGACCCCGTCGCCAGAAGCACCTCAACGCCACTATCCTATCCCGGCCCTCAGCACGGCGGCTGAGATGGGCCAGCCCGGGGCGGCGAATATGATCATGTTGGGTGCATTGATCGCCCTCTCCGGCCTGGTGGACCTGGAAACAGTGAAGAAGACACTGCCCGAATCTGGGCGGGCGATCAATGAACGGGCGCTGGAACGCGGCTTCACCCTGGGCAGGGCGTAAGTAGGGAAGGAGACTCTGCTATGCCTCAGATTCCGATGACTTATCTCAGTATAGGGCTCAAAATCGTCTCCTCGATGGTGGTGCTGTTGCTCACCCTGGCGACCAATCGGGCAGCGGGTAACCTGTTGCAGGCGCGGGTCAAAGATCAGTATTACATGCATACTTTGCGCATGTTGATCCGAAACACCGTTTTTGTCAGTGGTGGCATCATCATCCTGCTCATCTGGCTGGGTTTCGGCAGCAATTTCACTGTGGCCATGGGCATCCTGGGGGCCGGCATAGCTTTTGCCTCCCAAGAGGTCATCGGGTCTCTGGCGGGCTATGTGAACATCGTCACCGGCAATCTCTTCCGCATCGGTGATCGAGTGAAGATCGGTAATGTGATGGGGGATGTGCTGGACATCAGCGTTCGTTTATTCGTTGGATATTCGTTGACAAAGAAGTCACCCGAGCCGAGAAACGCATAATTAAATAAAATGTGGGACCCCTTGCGGTCGCCCCGGCGGGCTGACTTGCCCGCTGGATCTGGGTACAAGGCGTAGCTCTTGAGAATTTCTCTGGGCCTCAAAAGTGTAAACCTATTTCCTCCAGAAAATGAACCATCCCCCCTTTGTGCCCTTCGTGCCCTTTGTGGTAAGGCTTTTGGCTCCGGCTAGGCCGGGTTAGGATGTTCGGAGGTATGGATTGGCCAGAACAGGAGTGGTTACCAGGGTAGCTGGTGTAGTGGTAGACGCGGAATTCGCCTCAGGCGACCTGCCCAGCATTCACAACGCGCTGATCGTGCAGCGCGACGACGGGCCGGAGCTGGTTATCGAGGTGCAGGAACACGTGGATCCCCGTACCGTGCGCGGTATAGCCATGAACAGCACAGCGGGGCTGCGCCGTGGCCTGCCGGTCCTCGACACGGACCAGCCCATTCGCGTGCCGGTGGGACGGGCCTCGTTGGGACGCATGTTCAACGTGTTTGGCCAGCCCATTGACGGACTACCCCCCATCGAGGGAACCGACCTGCGCCCGATTCACATCAAGTCGCCGCCTCTGGTAGAGCAACGGGTAGTGGTAGAGCCATTCATCACCGGCATCAAGGCCATTGATTTGCTGACACCTTACCCCCGTGGCGGCAAAATTGGGCTGTTCGGGGGGGCGGGGGTGGGCAAGACGATGCTCATCATTGAGCTGATCCGCCACACCATCCGCGAACATTCCGGTATAGCTCTTTTTGTTGGTGTGGGTGAGCGCAGCCGCGAAGGCAATGAGCTATGGCTGGAAATGAAGCGCAGCGGCGTGCTGGATAGCACCATCCTGGTCTTTGGCCAGATGAACGAGCCGCCGGGAGCTAGGTTGCGCGTGCCCCTCACCGCCCTGACCATGGCTGAATACTTCCGGGACCACGAACGCCGGCCAGTGTTGCTGTTTATGGACAATATCTTCCGTTACATCCAGGCTGGCGCCGAGGTGTCGGCCCTGCTGGGCCGCCTGCCCAGCGCAGTGGGCTACCAGCCTACGTTAGACACCGAGATGGGCGAACTCCAGGAACGTATCACCACCACCGGCCAGGGCAGTGTGACCTCGATCCAGGCCGTGTATGTTCCCGCCGATGACCTGACGGACCCGGCCGTGGTGGTCACTTTCGCTCACCTGGACGCGGCTACAGTCCTCTCGCGCCGCCAGGCCAGTATGGGCCTGTATCCGGCCATTGACCCGCTGGAATCCAGCAGTACCTTACTCAACCCAGTCAGTGTGGGAGAGGAACACTACACCATCGCCGAGAAAGTACGCTCGCTGTTGGCCCGTTATCAGGAACTGCAAGACGTGATTGCTATCCTGGGTATCGAGGAACTGAGCGACGAGGACCGGGTGGTGGTAAACCGCGCCCGGCGGGTACAGCGCTTTCTCACTCAACCGTTCTTTGTCGCCGAACCGTTCACCGGCATGGCCGGACGTTACGTACCCCTGTCCGAGACACTGCGCGGCTTCCGCGAGATCATAGAAGGCCGGCACGATGATCTGCCGGAGCAGGCTTTCTACATGGTGGGCACGATTGACGAGGCAGTGGAGAAAGCCAGACAGTGGTCCACGGAGGGAACAACCGGTGATTAAACCATTGCGCCTGGCAGTTTTGACCCCGGCTGAGACTTTGGTCGAGGTGAAAGAAGTAAAATGGGTGCAAGCCCAACTGGCTGACGGTAGCGGGATCAGTATCTGGCCCGGCCATGCACCACTGCTGGGCGAGACGGTCAGTGCGCCCTTGCGTTATGCCGACGAAACGGGAGAGCACGTGCTCAACCTGGAGGCGGGCATTCTGCAGGTGGACCGGGGTGGAGTGACGATCCTCACCAGTGGCCTGGCCAACCTCCCGCAGGTTTAAAGCCTGCGGGAGGTTCAGAGGTTCAGAGCGATGAAAACGAACCCTGACCGCGATGCCTGGTGGGCGGCATGGCGCGACGCGCGGGTAGCCATGTCACTGGGGTGGGATCTGGCCCTGCCAATTTTCGGCGGGACGCTGCTGGGGCACTTTCTGGACCGTTGGCTGCAGACCCGTTACGTCTTCACCCTGGGCTTGTTGGTGCTGGGCATCGGTATCGGCTTCTACAATGTGGCCCAGACTATCCGACGCGTGATCGAGCGCGACCGGCAAAACGCGGAACGGGAAGAACGAGAGGACGTGTGAGGCTGATGATCGGACTCTGGCTGTGCGCGGGTGGGGCAGTGGGTGCATTTAATGCGCTGATCCTGTGGTGGACGATAGCCTGTTTGCGCCCCGAGTCGGCCGGACGGGCCCTGGTCGGCACATGGGGTGGGGCTTTGGTCCGATTGGCCGCCGCCAGTGGTGTGTTGGCTGTTGCTTTGCGGCAGGGCATCGTGCCCGGCCTGCTGGTCTTCGTCGGGCTGTGGTTGACCCGGTGGGTGGTTGCCGGTTGCTCGATGCTGGAGCGGGAGTGAATCGTTCATGAACGGTGTTTTCCCGCAAGTGGTTTTTCGCGTCTTCGGCATCCCGGTGCGCGACACGGTGGTTTCCACCTGGATCATGATGGTTATCATTGTCGGGGCGGCGGCCGTTATCGGCCGTCGTCGGCCCATGGCTTTGGAGATGCTGGTGGACTTTCTGATAGATACTATTTCCGGCGCGATGGGCCGGCCGGCGGAACCATATCTGCCATTGCTGGGCACCCTGGCCATCTTCATCGCCGTCGCCAATGTCATCGGGGCCGTGCCCATCATAGTCACCCCCACCCGCGATATAAACACGCCGCTGGCCCTGGCCCTGGTCGTCTTTTTCTCGGTGCATTACTTCGGCATCCGGGCCAAAGGAGTAGTCGGCTATTTCAAGGACATGGCTTCACCGATTTTCATGCTGCCCCTGGAGATCGTCGGCCAGTTGAGCCGGACCCTGTCGCTCACCTTGCGTCTGTTTGGTAACGTGCTCAGCACCGAATTAATCGTGGCCGTGGTTTTTGCCCTGCTGCCGCTGATTGTGCCCCTGCCGTTGATCGCTTTCAGCATGTTTACCGGCGTTCTGCAAGCTTATATTTTCACCGTCCTGGCTACCGTCTATATCGGCGCGGGATTGGAAGCCAGTGAATAATGATAAATGAGCTTTAAGGAGGAAATTAACGCATGGCAGGTATGGATCCTGGTACGTTGGTCACAATTGTTAGCATCGTAATGGTGAGTGTTTCCATTTTGCTGGGGACCATCACCCCGGCGATATTAGAAGGACGGGCGGTAGTCAAAGCGTTGGAGAGCATGGCCCGCCAGCCCGAGATTGCCGACCGCATCCGCACCACCCTGCTTATTTCCATGGCCTTACTGGAATCAACAGCCATCTATGTGCTGTTAATTTGCCTGATTTTGATCTTCGCCAACCCGTTGATTGACCGGTTTTTCTAGGGTAATCCAATGCTGGATCTCAGTTGGGCAACAGTTATATTCCAGATAGCCAATTTCCTGCTGCTGGTACTCTTGCTCAATCACTTTCTCTTCCAGCCGGTGATGCGCAGGGTAGCGCAACGCAAGGCCGAGAAAGAGAGATTGCTCCAAGAACTGAACCAGGAGCGCGAGGAAGCGGCCAGGTTGCGCGCCGAGTGGGAGGCGCGGCTGGCACGCGCCGAGGAAGAGGCTGCCGCTCTCATCGCGCAGGCGCAAGAGAAGGCGGAAACCGAGCGGCTTGCTCTGCTGCAAGAAGCCCAGGTTGAGGTGGCCCGTATCTTGGCCGAAGCCCACGCTGACACCCACCAGCAGCGGCGATTGGCGATAGACTCCTTCCACGACGAACTCCTGGATGCCATTCTGGAGATCAGCGGGCAGGTAATTGCCCGCACTGCTCCACCGGAAATGCACGATTCGCTGGTCAAACAGCTCAATGATCGCATCTGGGAGTTGGGGCGTAGTCAAATGCAGCGAGTGGAAGCGTTCCGCCGTTCCCTGGGCACTCGTGAGCCCACGGCTCACGTAACCACCGCTCACCCCCTCTCGCCAGAACAGCAAGGATTGCTGGTCCGCACCCTCACCGCCCTGGCCGACCGTCATGTCAATCTGGAATTGAGGATTGACCCTTCATTGGCGGTTGGTCTGCAGGTACGCCTGGGTGATACCATCGTGGATAATTCCATCGCCGGACAACTGGCCGGGTTGCGGGAACAGGTCTCCGCAGCTCTCAAGGAGCGTATGGGCAATGGACAAACCGATCCCTCAGCCTGATACCACCTTGCCGCGGCAGGCGCTCCGCCAGCAGACGGATCAACGGGTTGATCGAGCTGGCCTGGTGCAACGTCTCAGCGACGATGCGGCCTCGCATTTAAAAATCCTCCCAGTACAACCCAATATTCCGCTGCTGCTCCAGCTTCTGCGCGAACAGGCCAGTCAACTGGTGGCCCAGGTGCGTTTTCACGATGTGGGGACGGTGCAGCGCGTCGGTGATGGCGTGGCCACGCTTTCTGGCTTGCCTGGCGCGCGTACCGACGAACTAGTTGTTTTCCCCACCGGTGTACAGGGCATGATTCTGAATCTGGATCACGATTTGATTGACGTGATCCTCCTGGGCCCCGACGAAGGTATCCAGGGCGGGGACCTGGTGACGGCCAGTGGCGAACGGCTACGCGTTCCGGTGGGACACAATCTACCGGGGCGAGTAGTAAACCCTCTGGGCCAGCCTTTGGATGGTCGCGGACCCATTGATGCCGCTGATTTCCGTTACCTGGAACGCGACGCTCCTGGCATTATCGAGCGGGCGCCGGTACATGAACCGCTGCACACTGGGCTGAAAATAGTGGACGCCCTGGTACCTATTGGCCGGGGACAGCGCGAATTGATCATCGGCGATCGGCAAACTGGCAAGACGAGTATAGCCATAGATGCCATTATCAATCAGCGCGGCAGTGGCGTGCTGTGCGTCTATGTAGCCATCGGGCAGAAGAAATCGTCCACGCTGACCGTTATCGAAACACTGCGCCGGCACAACGCCCTGGTATACACTATCGTAGTCGTGTCCAGTCCTGACGACCCACCCGCGCTGCGTTACCTGGCTCCCTATGCCGGCTGTACCATGGCCGAAGGCCTGGTATACGATGGACATGACGTACTGATCGTCTATGATGATCTTTCTAAACACGCCGACACCTACCGGGAACTGAGCCTGTTGTTGCGTCGGCCACCGGGCCGCGAGGCCTACCCTGGCGACGTTTTTTACCTGCACGCCCGGTTATTAGAACGGGCTTGCAAATTGAGCCCTGAGGCCGGGAATGGTTCACTGACGGCGTTGCCAATTGTCGAGACTCAGCGCGGTAATATCGCCGCCTACATCCCCACCAATTTGATCTCCATCACCGATGGGCAAATTGTCCTCGATACCGAGTTGTTCAACCGGGGCATCAAACCGGCTATAAACGTAGGTCAGTCGGTATCGCGCGTGGGCGGAGCAGCACAGACGGCGGCCATGCGTGCTGTGGCTCGTCATCTGCGTCTGGAACTGGCCCAATTTGAGGAAGTGGCCCGCTTCGCCCGTTTTGGCACCGAAGTGGACGAGGCTACTCAACGTCAGATCCGGCGTGGAGAACGGTTACGAACCGTGCTCAAGCAACCACCCCAGCAACCCCTATCCATAGCGGCGCAGGTTATCATCCTGCTGGCAGCTATCGAGGGATTTCTGGACGACATCCCGCCGGAAGACGTACCAGCCTTCGAACGTGGACTATTATCCCGTTTCCAGGCCGAGCATCCAGGACTATATCACCACATTGATCGCAGTGGCGAGTTGGATGAAAAAACGCGGGAAATTCTGCTGGCCATGTTGGCCGAGTATCATGCAACTTGGTCAGGAGGTAAAGTCGGATGAAGATGGTGATGGCCGTAGTGCCCCGGGATGAGGCGGGGCACGTCATAGAAGCTCTGGTAGCCGCCGGATACACAGCGACCTTCAGTGATAGCCGGGGAGGCGCTTTGCGCCAGGCTCAACAAACACTTTTCATCGCCGTAGAAAAAGCACATCTAGAGCAGGTGCTATCCATCATTCGCACAAGCTGCCGCTCTTGTATTGAATTAGAAACCGCCGAGAGTGAGAAGCAGTTGTCCCTCGCCGCAGCGTCAACCGCCGAGGTCGGGGGGGCGGCCGTGTTCGTCTGGGACCTGGAGCGCTTCGAAATCTACGAAGTGTAAATCATGGAAGACTGGAAGCGAGCTCAGGCCCGTCTAGACAACATTCGCTCTGTACAACCTATCCTCAGCGCCCTGCGAACTATTTCATTGGGAAGCTGGCGGATGGCTCTCCGTAAACGAGACGACGCGCATCGCTACGCCACCAGGCTGGAGGACATGCTGCCGGCATTGTGGCCCCACATCCGACTCACGTCGCATCGGGAGTTATTGCCTGACCAGGAGCCCAGGCAAAAAATGCCTCCATCTCCTGAGCGTATTGTGGTGTTGGTGATCGGGAGCGAACGCGGGTTGTGTGGGACATTCAATACGGCTGTCGTCGGGTGTGCCGAGCGGCATCTGGCGGAATTACCAGCCGGTGCCCAGGTAGAGCTGATGGTCTTGGGCACGCGGGTCAGCCGCATCTTCCACCGACGCCGGCAGCCATTGCGCTGGTCGGGTACGCTATCAATGATGGCGTTGCCGGACTATCGCCTGGCTCTCAGTCTAACCCGCCAATGGCTGGCCCGCTACCAGGCACACGATTTGGACGCGGTAGACCTGGTCTACAATGCCTATCGCGGAACGGTGCGCTACATCCCGACGGTGGTGCGCCTGATCCCACCAGCACTGCCTGCTACAGAACAAGCTGGCAACTCGTCCTCCGAGCTCTGGCCACCCCCAATTATCGAAACCGATCCGGTAAGTCTATACACCCGCCTTATAGAGCAGTGGATCTCAGCCAGCCTGTACAGTCTCCTGCTAGACTCGGCAGCGGCAGAACATTCGGCCCGTTTCCAACTGCTGGAAGGAGCCACCCAGAATGCCAAGCGGCTTGTCACCGAGTTGATGTTAGTGGTACAGACAGCTCGCAAACAAGCTATCACCCGGGAGATGCAGGACCTGGCAGCCGGCGCTGGATTAATCGGCACCCGTCCTGAATAAGGTGGCATCTCACCTGACCGTGGACAATTCAATCTCGCCCCAGAACCGCACCGATTTTCCCAGAATTTTCTGTGCAACTCCATGTGACTCTGTGAGCGACAAAGTGTTCCACGATTAAGTGCAGTGCGACTCTGAATAAGGGTGCCCGGTACGAAACACCAACCATAGTGAGGGTCTCGGAGCTCTCGCCCACGGGGTGAGCCGGGGGTCGAGATATTCACAGGATTTACAAATGTGCAAAATGGGTGTAAAATAAAAATGCCAGGAACAAGAGTTATAACGCAGGGAGGTGAGGGCGATGACAGTGACCGAGAAGGAATTCGTCTTCGAGGATTGGGTGAATGAAGGGATGAGAGGCCTTCGTTCGCGTTTGCGCCGCCGGCGAGGCTTATTGCCCGAGGAGTTTCACGATCACATGCGGGCAGCCCGGAAAGAGACCCTGCTGGCCATGCGCAGCTTGCTGGACGCGGCCATCGAGAGCATGGAGAAACCCCGGTCCAAAAAGGCGACTAAAATCAAAGTAGAATGAGTTCACGGAAGGCGAAAAGGGGCCCGCTTGGGCCTCTTTTCTTTGCGGCGCAACCGTAAGGAGTCAATCGGGTGTCTCCCCTTCGCCGGGCGACACGCGTATAGTTTGCTCGTGCCGATAGGTCACCAGGCCTGGACGTCCACCGCGCACGCGCTTCACGTAACGGCGCAGGGTGTAATCTACAGCCACGGACTTCTCCTGCCGGGCGGCGGAATATTGCGCCGCAAGGCGGGCTGCCTGCCGAAGCGTGGTCTCCGGCACAGGCCGGCCCGCCGTTTTGATTATCACGTGCGCCCCCGGCACACCCCGCGCGTGCAGCCATAGATCATCCGGGTCGGCCCGACGAAATGTCACCAGGTCGTTCTGGCGCGCGTTCTTGCCCACCAGGATGATGAACCCATCGGCGGATTGCACCTCCAGCGGACGGCTGTGTTGTGGCCGATAGCCCGCTCGCTCCGGCTGAATATAACCCGCATCCAGCAGGGCAGCGCGTACCTCGTCAATCTCTGGCCGATTGGCAGCCAGCTCCAGGTCGGTGGCAAGCTGGTTCAGGTAGCGTAGCTCCAGGTCGGCCTGGGCCAGGCGAGCCGGAGCTCCAGCAACAGCGTTTTTCGCTTTGCGATATTCCTTGAAGTACGCCTGCGCGTTTTCCACTGGTGAAAGTTTTGGGTCCAGACGGATAACCAGCGGTGACTCTTGCGGAGACATCTGGGCTATCAATTCCTCTTGGCCGGGTTGCAGAGTATGAGCGTAAGCCAGGATGAGCTCGCCTTTGTAACGCAGGGTCTCGATTTCCCCGGACATGGGTTGGGAACGTAACAGAGCTTGCCGCTTGCGCTCTACCCGACGGCGCGCTTCTTCCAGGACAGCGCGCACCTTATCCCTGGCCGCAGCGTAAGCATTTTCACCGGTCAACGCCGCGTAGTACGCTTCCAGCGCCTCACTGATACTGCTCAGGCTCTCGACTTGATCATATTGGGTCAACAGATAAGGCGCAAAGGCTACCGGCTCACCATGCTCACGCGCCAGACACGGCTGCCAGCGATGTTCCCACACCGGCAGTATCAGATCCTGGAAAACGTTCACTACCCGCACGACGTCCATCACTCGCTCGACAGGAGTGGCGACCCGGTCAGTAGCCCGCAAGGCAACTTCCCTGGCCAGCAACGGGCTAACTCCTCGCACACCGTTCACCAAAACACGCCACAGGGGAGTGCCGTCGGGGGCGGTGCTCACCAGGTACTGCGCCCGTGTTTCGTCCAGGTCGGTTGGATCCAGCTTGGGCTGGGGAGGTGGGGGGACGTACAGCCGGTTGGGTAGCAAAGTACGCACCCGGCTCATTTCCGGTCCAACGCGCTTGAGGCAGCCCAGCACAATGCCATCGGTGGCGACCAGAATCAGATTGGCATAACGGCCCATCGCCTCGATAACGAGAGTGGTCTCGCCTTCCGGGTGGGCAATGCGCAGATGAAGGATGCGCTCGAAAGGTGGCTGAGCCACCCCCTCAACCCGCCCTCCCCGGACATACTTGCGGAGTAGAAGCAGCAATGGCGACGCGCTTTCCACTCCCCGGCGCAATTTATCCTTTACCAGGTGGACGCGGGCGTAATCGGGATGGGCTGAGAGCAGCAAATAATGGCGCTGATGTCCGGCATATACTTCCAATCCGATTGACCACTCATCGGGCTGGAGTACGGCTTGAATACGGCCCCCCAGGATGGTTGTCCGCAATTCGTCGGTGACAGCAGCGGCAGTCAAAGCGTCAAAGTACACGTCAATTTTCCTTAAACGAGTCGGCGAATGAGCGAGTCAGCGAGTCGGCAAACTACTGATCAACCAGCTTAATGATACCACATTTTGCACGCCTGGCAAAAGAATGAGCCACAAAGGACTCAAAGAGGCCTATCCCTCAGCAGAATAAAGTTTGACAGCAAAGAGTTCATGTGATATACTTAATATTGTGGGCCGTTAGCTCAGTCAGGCAGAGCACCTGCCTTTTAAGCAGGGAGTCACTGGTTCGAATCCAGTACGGCTCACCTTCAGACGGGAGCCACCCCGCCAGATGCAAAAGCTCCCGCTTGTTTAAGCCGGGAGCTTTTTGCGTGCAGCAAGCAAGCCATGACCAAATTCCAGTCCTATCTCACTCTTTCCGCTTCAGTGCGGAAGTACAGTATCCCCCTACCCTCCTTAAGACCGTGTCTGGTGCTTTGTCACCCCTGCAAGTTAAACTCTTACCGCCGAAACGCCGAGGACGCAGAGGTTTTACCAAAGATTCTGTGCCCCTTCAGTGCACTCAGGACGAGCCCCTGTGGCTTGGCACCGTGAAACCTTTAAGGTTGACGGAGCACTAGAACAACCAATTTGGATTCCGGCTTAGCCGGGTCAGGAGAGTGCAATGAAAGCCTCGTTCCCAGCCCCGCCGAGTACTATCGCAAGTCTGACAGCTCGTCCTGGTTGTTTGGGCAAAATCGGTTCGGTATTAGCATTATTCGTAGACTTCTACCGACACCTTTGCATGGCATTGGAATCCCTTCCATACGAGTATGAATCACCGAGAAAGTTCTTTGGGTGGCCTCTACTCTCCATCAACCTGGGTTTTGATAATCCACATGGTGAAATGCGCCACGCCCGCGGCGTCATTGCGATTGGCAATCGGGCAACAGGTATAATCGCGTTGGGCATTTTTGTTGCTCGGGGATTATTCACCGTAGCGCTCATAGCCACAGGGCTGGTATCGGTCAGCATAGCCAGTGTAGCCCTGCTCTCTGTTAGCGTGGTGGGACTTGGTATCGTATCTGTATCCGTTTTCGCTGTAGGGTATTTGGCTGTGGGCATTCTGGCATTGGGTTACAAATGTGTTGGAATCGTGGCTCTTGGACAAGAGGCTGTAGGAATCATTGGAGTAGGGAAGAGAGTTCAGGCGGTTTTTTCGCCTTGACGCCTAGCGCCTGTCCTCTCTAATTCCATTGAGCTCTTAAGCCCGCACAGCACTTTTTTGGCGTTGTCAAATTGCACAAATGCTGGTATAATAATAAACATCGTTCCAGGAGCAGACCAGGACGTGGGTCTTCTCGGGACCTATTCTCTCCGTTTTTACCAGACAAGAAATCCGTCCGGGCAAAAAACACAATAGGAGGAATGCGACGATGACCAAATCAAGAACCGAGCAAATGGTGGCCTGCCTGAAAGACCTGCAGGTCAGTACACCCGACATCGAGGCCTCGGCGGTGGTCAGTGTAGACGGCTTGATCATGGCCTCATCTTTGCCGGCTGGGGTAGAGGAGGATCGAGTATCGGCTATGTCTGCCGCCATGCTTTCTCTGGGGGATCGCATTGCCGGTGAGTTGGGACGCGGTATGTTAGACCAGGTTTATATCAAGGGTGAGAATGGGTATGTAGTCCTAATGTCTGTCGGAGAAGAGGCTGTGCTCACCGTTCTGGCTCGCAAGCAGGCCAAGCTGGGTCTACTCTTCCTGGATATGCGCCGGACAGCAGAGGAGCTAGCCAAAATCGTCTAGTGCAACGGTTAAAAGTATCAGCGGGTAGTGAAAGGTCCATGGACGCTATTCTTCTTTGCTAAGGAGGGACCAACGTGTCGCCTGAAAAAAGTGGATTGTACTATCCAAACAAGATTGCCCGTATTTACTTGCTGGTCCTTGAGGATATCATGGGCCGCAATGGCTTGGCCGCCATTCTCAAACTCGCTGGCCTAGCCCACCTGGTGGATAACTATCCCCCGGATGATTTGCACAAGTCTTTCGATTTCGCCGATTTCGCGGCCTTAAATCAGGCCCTGGATGACATGTATGGCCCGCGGGGAGGGCGAGGACTGGCCATGCGGGCCGGACGGGCGGCGATCAAGCATGGGTTGGATGCTTTCGGTCCGGCGGTAGGCATGACCGGTTTCGCAATGAAAGCTTTGCCTTTGAGTGCTAAGCTCAAGATCGGTCTGCCGGCCATGGCCAAGGTTTTTACCCAGTTCAGCGACCAGATAAGCCGGGTTGAAGATTGTGGTGATCACTTCCTGTACATCATCGAACGTTGCCCGGTTTGCTGGGGACGACACGCGGATAAACCTATCTGCCATGCGGCCGTAGGATTGCTTCAGGGAGGTCTGCATTGGGTCAGCGGCGGCAAAGAGTTCAAAGTAAGAGAAGTGCATTGCATTGGCGCTGGTGATCCGGTCTGCGACTTCGAGATACTCAAAGAGCCCGTGGAATAGGCTGGTCGCGCCGGTTCATGGTCGGTCGGAGGTAAAGATGTCCGCCAGAAATACAATTCTCATCGTCGAGGACGATACCGATACCCTGGAGATGTTATCCACCTATTTTGCAGCTTTAGGGTATAACATCGTCACTGCCGTCATGGGAGAGGATGCTCTTAAAATCTGTAAGGAGACTCCGCCAGACCTGATTATACAAGACATCCGGCTACCGGATATAGACGGATATGAGGTATGCCGCCGGTTGCGGCAAAACCTGCGTACCAGCCAAATTCCTGTTATCTTCCTCACCGAATTGAAAGAACGGGGGGATCGCATTACCGGGTTGAAATTGGGAGCAGTGGATTACATCACCAAGCCCTTCGACATGCAGGAACTGCGCTTGCGGGTGCGCAATGCGATTCGCCGGGCGGGGTATGAGAGCCTGGTCAGCCCGGTTACCGGCTTACCAGATGCCAAGGTGATAGACGAGCGCCTGAAATCGCTGTTGGGACGTCAAGACTGGGCGGTGCTATACATCGGTTTGACGAATGTCGAAGCATTCAACGAGGCCTATGGGTTCGTGGCTGGAGATGATGCGCTGCGGGCAGTGGGCTTGATTATCAGCAACGCGGTGGATGAAGCCGGTACGATGGACGATCTGGTTGGACATATCAACCAATCGGAATTCCTGGTGCTCACCATTCCGGAGAAGGTGGACATCCTCCGTGACAAACTGGCCGACCGTTTGACACGAGCGGTCCGATACTTCTATCCTCTCCAGGATCGGGAACTGGTTGAGGCCGGTCTGCGGGGTGACCTGCCGAAAGGTACGGCGGTACCTGCCCTGGTGGTAGAAATTGGAGTGGTGAACGGGGGTGAGGCCCACTTCACCAGCGTGCGAGAGGTAAAGCAGTCGGCAAAAGCGGCAAGGATACCGGTGGTCGCATCTTGAACCAACGATTCACATCAAAACTGAACCCTCCCACGGGTTTGAAACCTGCGGAAGGGTTCATGTTGTTAGCGCATAAAGATGCGCCCCAGCCAGGGCTGACGAAGTTCGATAGCGTGCTCCGGGCAGAGTTCGTGGCAACAATAACAGCGGATGCAAACAGCCAGGTCTATCTGAGCCCGTCCGTTTTTAACCCTGATCGCCTGGACAGGGCAGTTTTCTTCGCACATCCCGCAGCCGACACACGCCGCCGTGACTCGCGGGTTGACCACCAGCAATCCGGTGCCCACGGCGCGTACCCGCGCCGGAATGTTACTGACATCAAGGCCGGATTTCGCCGGCCGGAAACCGGTAACCCGGGCCTCATCAAAGGCATCGCCCACCAGTTGGATGTCCTGCAGGCGACCACTGGTCAGCCCAAGTCGGGCAGCGACTTTCAACACGGGAACGCTTAGCGGTTCTATTCCGACCAATTCGGTAGCTGTCAGGTCCAAAGCCACGCCATCGGTGCTGGCCAGAATAACGCCAATGGGGAAAGGTCTACCTGCCGAGGGGCCATCGCCATCCATACCCACTACGGCATCCATGATGTGCAAAGCGGGACGAACGAAATCCGTCACGTCTAGCAGCATGGTGGCGAAACGCTCAGCCGTGACCAGTTTAGCGTGGTATCCCGTCTTGAAAGTACCAGGGATTACTCCAAAAAGGTTCTTGATTGCCCCGGTGAAGCGCATAAAGCCGTGGGTTTTTAATTTGGACAGGGAAATGACCACGTCGCTTTCGACCACATAACGGCCAACTTCCAGCCGCTTAATCAGGTGCCCGCTGGGGTGCGCTTGCGTCGTGGCTTCGGTATCGAAATTGAGCGCAGCCCCTGTGATCTGAGCGACTTCCTCCATGCCACTGGCTTCGTAAACCCGGCGCAGCCTGCTTTTCATAAAGGGTCCGATGGGGCTGTCGCCGATAGTCACTCGTCCGCCAGCTTCTTGTACCAGCTCTACCGTGGCCTGCACCACGGCCGGGTGGGTGACAATAGCCTCCTCTGGCGCACTGGCCTGCAAGAGATTAGGCTTGATCAACACCCGCGCGCCCGACGGCACGTAACTTCGCATTCCACCCAACAGGTCCACGCTACGGCGTACCGCGGCCCGAACTCTGTCCAATTCGTATTGTTCGCAGCGTACCAGAGCTACCTGGCTCATTTCCCCTTTAGGTTAGGTTATGGCGGCCATGGAAAAGCCGCCCTATGCCAACTCTCTCCGACAGGTTGCCCCAACCCAGCAACTAGTTGAGCTGACGGATCACACACACCACTTTACCCTGAATCTCCACGTCCTTAGCGGGGAAATACATCGGCCCCATCGTCGGGTTGGCTGGTTGGAGACGAACCTGGTCGCCCTCCAGGTAAAAGCGCTTCAGGGTGGTTTCCTTTTCCTCACGCAACCACACGGCCACCAGGTCCCCGTTCTCAGCGTGTTGTTGGTGTTTCATGACCACGATGTCTCCATCGTGGATCAGGGCATCAATCATTGAATCCCCCTTGACTTGCAGGGCATAGACGTTATCGGTATCTTTGAGAATGCCCCGTGTCAATTCGATGGTCTCATCGCCAAAGACCCGGAAATCGCTGCTGCTGTCGGGGACAGGTAATGGACTGCCAGCGGCGATGCGGCCCAACAAAGGAATTGAGACAACCTGTTCCTCCAGGCTTTTTACCAGCCTGATTCCCCGGGAGATAGTGCGATCACGATCTATCAGGCCCTTCTCTTCCAGACTCTTAAGATTGTAATTCACAACCGAGGTGGAAGAGATACCTACAGCCTCACCAATCTCACGGATGGTCGGCGGATAGCGGTTTTCGTGTGTGAATTGGCGTATGAATTGCAATATGCGTCGCTGGCGTTCCGACAGTTCCATGGGTCGCCCTCCTTTCGTTATATGGAAGGTCAGAAGGTTGCGAAGTTTTACCGGGTATTTGTTTTTAAATTATACCACGAACGCTTGTTCTAGTCAAGTCCTTTTGGTCTTGGTGACTGTTCGACAACCGGTAAAATTGGTGTAAGATTAAGAGCAGACTAGACCGGGAGGCGAATGAGAAATGCGACTGCATCTGATACTGCCGCGCGTGGAGCCCGAGGAGATCAAACCGCCGTCTGAGTGCCCGTACGAGGGTTGCGATGGCACTCACTTCCAGTTCATTCAGGAAGTCGAGAAGCCTCTGCGCGATACCAAGTATCCGCAAGTGGTGGCTCACCGCTATCAGTGCCTGCGCTGTTTTCGCACCCATCGTGTCTATCCCAAAGGAGTGAGCAAGGATCACATATCGCAGCGGGTGAAAGGATTAAGCATCTTGCTGTACCTGTTGGGGCTGAGTTATGGGGCAGTATCTCTGGCGTTGGATGCCCTTGGGGTCTACATGTGCAAGAGCCGGGTGTATGATGCTGTGCAAGCGGCAGCGGAACGCGTGCCGGGCATGAAGCGCGACCAGGTCTTCGAGAATGTGCGTACGCCAGCATTGGGAGGAGATTTGACGTCGGTGAAAGTGAAGGGGGAGTGGTTTCCCTTGGGATTGACGGTGGATGACACGTCCGGGCTGGTGCTGACCGTGGACGGATTGTCGGGAGAGTGTTTTTGATAAACTAAAACAGGGCCACCTGGCCGAAATTTG
>JANLFX010000099.1 GCA_024653325.1 Anaerolineae bacterium | reverse complement strand
TGGGCCGGAGTAGCAACCTGAAAAAGCAAAGGAATTTTCTGCTACTTACTTAGCATAGTCGTGGTCAAGAGGGCTGACATGGCCAGCACATCTGCGGAATGTGTCTTGACAGCCTCCACAAAACGCGCCGCAGGTACATTGGTGCCAAGGTCGATGACTTTGAAGCCGTTGCATTCCAACATGAAACCGACCAGGTTCTTCCCAATGTCGTGAACGTCTCCATGTACGGTACCGAGAACAACTGAGCCTTTGTACTTGCGATCCTCCCCTGTCAGGCGCGGAGCCAATACCTCCATGCCGGCCTTGAAAGTGTCGGCTGCTATCATCAGCTCGGGCACGAAATAGTCGCCGCGCTCGAAGAGCTTGCCGGTTTCGTCAAGCCCGGCTATCATTGCCTCAAGACATGCCATCGGCGTCTCGCCGGCTCCCAGGTGCCTCTCGATAATGTCGGCAATGTCGTATAGATTCCCTTCCAGAACTGCATTCGTGATCTCGTTGGTCATCGCGAGTACCTCCCATGTCGGTGAACGGAATTCAGAAGCACATCTATCTTCTGTAAATCTGTGCCGGGCGCTATCGCTCCGACACTGATCATCAGTCTAGCCTTCATGGATATTGCCATGTCGCAGATGCGTTTTACAACGTCGTCAATCTGCTGTTCGGTGGCATCCCTGATGAACTTGGCATGAATCATGTAGCTGTATGTCCGGTTCTTTTTCCTGGCCAGCTCCAGCATGGGTTGATCGTATTCGGGTAGCGTGAGACCATCGGGAGTAGTCGGGAAGATGTAGTTTGTGAAACCGCTCATCGCCAGGGATTTGCCAAGGACGGGATGGGACAGCCAGTACTCAAGTTCCTGCGGCGATGTGACCATGTAACCCAGCGTGATTTTTCCCCCCAGAGCCGCCCGCGCTCTCTCAGAGTAGGGGAGCACATACTTGACAAAGTCCTCGATGCCGAGCACGGGTTTGGTCGCAAACTGATCCACCATTGAGGCACCCATCAGGCTGATGCCGTGCTGTTCAGCGAGTTTGAAAATCTGGATGGATATCTGGGTGGTGAGTTCCATGATCGCCGGCCACAACTCCGGATCGCCATGCTTCTTGATCTTTTCCCTTCGCTGAGGGTCCTGGGTTTCAGTGTAGTCTTTGTAGAGACGGAAATCCAGGGGAAGTTGCTTGTCACCTCTCAACAGCATGGCGAGGTCCCATGGGCCATCGTTTGGAAAAGTGATCATCGTATTGGGAAAGCGACGCTGGGCTTCCCGGTAGATATCCAGGGTCATCTTGAAATACCCGGTCGCCTCCGTGAAGGGCCTGATCCTCCTCACGTCCTCAATTCCCTTGATAGGGTGAGAGATTGCGTAGGGTACCCGGTCTTCTTCGATCTGGAATTGGACGCCCAATTCGGCAGCCCCAGTCAGCATCAAGCCCAGCCAGCATGGAACCATAATGACATCGAAGGGAAACCGCTCTATCACTTTGGCAAAAAGCTCAAGATTGGCTTCGACACTGCTCGCCAGAAGTTTGTAGTTGTACTTCTTGTCAATGAGGGCTGGCTCGACATTCGTCGCCGCAAGCATGGTTGGCACCCGGTCGGGGATGGTCAACTGCGCCAGCATGAACCGCTCCAGACCAGTGAGTGCACCAGGGTTGAGTTTCCCCTTCACTATGGCCTTTGCCATCACAAGCATGATATTCTGTGCCATTTTGTTCCTCCTAGATTGATACTCTGAATTGCATGTTCTCGCTCCGCTCATGTTGGAATAGAGTGAACCTGCAAAGCTTTTCACCTCACCTCTGATTATGCTGACTCTATTATATTCTAGCCGCACTGGATCGTCTAGCGCATTTTGGGTTGTGCACTTTCAGGCCCGACGGCAAATCGGCGGGGGGGTGGGAGTGTCCCCCCGTGCCCCCCGGCAGGCCTGCCCTGAGCTCTGTCGAAGGGAGGCGGGCTGCCCCCTCCCCCCCCCGCTTGAGCCTGAACAGTTACCCACAAAGGACACTAAGGTAAAATCGTAAGGGTTGTCCCTCCCCCAGCGCCTCTCTGGCAACGGGCCTTCACCTGACTTCCAGACGATATGGTACATATTCGCCGCTGCATGGCGGGCCGTAGCAATACCACATGACGCGCTCCTGCAAATCAATGATCAGGGAGCAGATGGTGCGCGAGCGGTCCATCGGCGGGTCGGATGGGTCCTCGTGTCCACAGATGGAGTTCGGGTAATTGACATGATCGCTGAGAATCTCCTTGAAGTCACGAACGGTCAGCCGCCCCAGGCGTTGTTGCATCAGACGGCGGGCGCGATTGACCCGTACCCGTGTGCCAATCAGGTCTTCGGTATGGTCCTCATACCCCAACATCAAGGGGGAGAGGTAATTATTACAATGGACGGCATATCCCTCCTGGGCGTAGATGGCGTCGAAGGCCGTGGCTGAGACTTCGACGTTGTAAATCTCGCCATTCGAATCGGCGATCAGATGATTGTATCCTGCCGCCCGTCGCCGGAGCAGGGTGGCGCGGATGGCATCGCTAATAGTTTGGGCGCTCAGCACCTTCCGCGACACGAACACCCGTGGCACACCCAGGCGCGCGTCGTTGGGATATACCGAGTCACATGCCTGCGCAATCCCCGCCGCATTAAAACCGATGTTGGGCAACAATCCCCCATAAGTCATGGCCAGGAAGGGCGGTTCATCGTCAGGGATGGCATGGACTAGAAACTGAAGTTCCTGGTCCTCCGGCAGCCAGTCTTCATTGTGGCCTATCAGCACTGTCCCATCGGCGGTGACTTCGCCCGCAGCGGCGATGCTCGTGCACTTGAGATGCAAAGCGTCGGAGGTCAGGGCCTCGATGGAATTCAATACCAGCAGGTCGTCGAAATCCACCCCCGCGCCATCAGCAATACCTCGTACTTCATCCAGGTATTGGGGCAGGAATTCCTCAATAAAGGGTTGATATTTGCGCGAGTGCAAAATAGCCCTGTCCCAATCGAGACCAAGCTCATCCTCCGCACTGGCCAACATCTGACGGTAGCTAACCAGCATCTTCACCACTTTGTCCCGTTGTTCTTCCCCAATCTGACGGCCTATCTCGTAATGCGACCCGCCAGTGTAAACCACGGGCACTACACCTGTCTTGAGCTCGCTCTTTACCTGGCTGGATACAATGGTGAATTGGTCTAAGGTATTTGGATGCTCGGTCATAGTTCCCTCCTGGTATCCGGTTAATGAATCAATGTCCTGCATAGAAACCACAGCGGTGCAACATATCGGCCACCTTGTCCAGGGGCAATGCGTAGCGGATGTGATCGTCTCGGCCAATCATTGTCTCCGCGCGGAAGAGGGCATTGAGCACGGCCTCTTCCGTTGCTTCCACCGTGGCCTGGAACAGGGCGTTGATGGCCTGGCCATCCTCGGCCAGACATTTTATCTGACGAACGAGGGTGTGCGGATAGTGCAATACCCGTTGGGCGGTGGAGAAGGCGATCGTGAAATCGCCACTGCCGTTGGTGGCCGTGGAACCCGTGCGCGCCAGACCGTGAGCCGTGCGTCGGGCTATTCGCCACAGTTGACGCGAAGTTAACGGGGCGTCGGTGGCCAGGATCATCATAATTGAACCCTCGTCCTGGGGCTTTTCACCAGGCCAATCAGCCAGTTCCAACCCCACCGGCATCCCGGCGATCAACAATTGTTCCCGCTCACCGAAATTGGCCACCACTAACACCCCCACCGTGAAACCACCGTATTTATCGGGTACCACGCGGGAGGCTGTACCCACCCCGCTTTTGAATCCAAAAGCCGACATGCCGGTACCTGCGCCCACATTCCCTTCAGCCACCGGCCCACCCTGGGCCCCATCAATCGCTGCCCACACATGTTCCGCCCGCACGTGACGCCCCTGGATGTCGTTGAGGTAGCCGTCGTTGCATTCGCCGACCAGCGGGTTCATCGTACTGGTGCGCACTCCGATGTCTGGATTGCGGTGCAACGACCAGGTAACCAGTGCGTCGGCCACCAGGCCCACATTCAGGGTATTGGTCAGACAGATGGGGCTCTCGATGACGCCCAACTCGCGCACCTGCTCGAAGCCGAAAGGCTTGCCGAAACCATTGATGGTGTGCACCGCGCCGATCACCTTCTCGCGGAATATGTCGCCGCCGTGGGGCAGCACGGCGGTGATGCCGGTGCGCACCGCCTGCGACCCCTCACCTTCGATCAAAGTAGTGTGGCCCACGCGCACCCCGCTGACATCAGTGATGGCGTTCAATGGACCGGGGGGCAATCCCCGGAAAGGGACGCCGAACTCGCGGGCGCGGGGACGGGGAGAAGTGTCTTTCACGGGTTCACCTCCTGGGGGGTCAGGTGCGACGCACTTCCGAAGTGCGTCGCACCTTCTCTCCGCATCTTGACAGCCTGCAACACGCGGTAGCGGTTATCCTCATAAATGGCGATTACGTTACCGAACGCTTCTTCAATCCAACGGTCATAGCGGATAAAACGATTGGCTACCAGATACAGCCGTCCGCCTGGCCGCAACACCCGTGCTGCGTCCAGGATGAATTGGCGGGCCACCTCATATTCCACGCCGAAACCCTGATGAAAGGGCGGATTGGTGACCACCACGTCAAACTCGCGGTCAAAAACAGCAGCAGCGCAGTCGCTCACAAGCACTTCGGCGTTGGTGACGCCGTTGAGGGCCAACGTCCGCCTGGCGGCCTCCACTGCCGTCGAGGAGGCATCCACCAGGGTGACGTGGCCTTGGGGGCACAGCCGGGCAGCGATCAGACCGACCACCCCACTACCGCAGCCCAGGTCGAGAACGGCATCAGTAGGGTTCAACTGCATGGCCTCGATCAAAACACGAGTACCCTCATCCAAAGCAAAACCGGCGAACACCCCTGGTCGGGAGACGAAGCGCACAATCTGTCCCCGCACCTCGGCTGTGGCCTCGGCATAGGAGACGGACGGTGGTAGGGCAACAGGCGCGCATTTGACGGCCACAGCCACCCGGTGGCGGGCTTTGATCCGCAGCGTTTCGGTATTGCCGAACAGTTCCTCCATCCGGGCAATGGCAGACTTGACCCCACCGCGCGTAGGGCCGGCCAGCAACAACCGTCCCCCGATACGTAGGGCGGTCGCTGCACTGGCCAGAGCCAGTTGGGTTGCCTCTCGTCCCTTCGGCAAAACCAAAGCCACCAGATCAAAAGCCGGGTCACCAATAGCAGCCTCTGCACTCAGCCGGACCTCGGCATTGGTGATCCTATTCAAAGCCAATGTGCGCCTGGCGGCCTCTACCGCTACGCAGGAATCGTCCACCAGGAGCACGTGGCCCCGAGGCACGCGTTCCGCTGCGACCAGGCCCAGTAAGCCGTGACCGCAGCCCCAAATGAGCACCGTGTCCGTTGAAGCGGGGTTCAACGCCTCGCTCAAAAGCTGCATAGCGGGGTCCACGTGATCCCACACGGCGATGCCCGGTTTAGAAACCAGATGATATTCAACACCATCCAGTTCCAGGGTGATCTCGCGGAAGTGGTGATAGTCCATAGTTAACCCAGAGATCGTTTCTGTCATTCTGATCAGAGCGCGCGCTAGTATACCACGGCTCTAGCGGAAAGGCAACCTCTTTCAGATTACCGCCCCAGGTGTCGTCACGAATGAACAAACCCCACCACCCCCAGTTACATTTGACACTAATGGGGAAGTGTGCTAACATTTGCGGCATAATGCTCTCCCGCAGGGTCTGCGACCAGGGAGAAGGGTGGATATGCAACAGTTCAGTGAATTTATTTGAGGAGGAACTCGCCAATGAAGGGAATAATCCTGAGCGGTGGCAAGGGCACGCGGTTACGCCCCCTGAGCTATACCAACGCCAAGCAGTTGATCCCCCTGGCTAATAAACCGGTGCTCTTCTACGCCATCGAGCAGGCGGTGGAAGCTGGCATCCATGACCTAGGTATTATTGTTGGGGATACCAAAGAACAAATCAAAGAAGCGGTGGGGGACGGTTCTCGTTGGGGAATCAAAGTCACCTACATCGAGCAGGATGCGCCTCGTGGTCTGGCCCACGCCGTCAAAATTGCTCAACCATTCCTGGGGGAAGAGCGTTTCCTGATGATGCTCGGCGACAACTTCACCGAGGAAAGCATCGCCCCTTTCGTAAAGCGTTTCCGGGATGATGAGAGCATAAACTGCTTTCTTTTTCTCAAACGGGTACCAGACCCGGAGAAATCCGGCGTGGTGGAATTGCGCGATGGGAAGGTCGTGCGTCTGGTAGAGAAGCCCAAGGTACCCCCCAGCAATCTGGTGGCCACCGGCATTTACCTCTTTGACCATCACGTTTTCCCGGCCATTGACCGCCTGAAACCATCCTGGCGCGGCGAGTTGGAGATCACCGAGACCATCCAGAACCTGATTGACGATGGCTATACGGTTGACTACCACGAGCTGGAGGGTTGGTGGATTGACACCGGGAAGTCAGACGATATTATCCTGGCCAATCGGCTGGCCCTCTCGCGCTTACGCGGTTGTGTGGATGAAACTTGCCTGCATGGTGAGACCGACGTCTCCGGTCTGGTGGAAATCGCCCCCACAGCCTACATTGAAAACAGCGTGATCCGGGGGCCAGTCATCATCGGGGAGAACACCAGGATCATTGATTCCTATGTGGGGCCTTTCACTTCTATCTACCACGACGTGCTCATTCGCAATAGTGAGATCGAAAACAGCGTGGTGCTGGAACACTGCGAGATCCTGGACGTCAGCCGCCGGATTGAGAGCAGTCTGATTGGCCGGCACGCTTACATCGCCAACTCGGAAAAGAAGCCCAAAGCTCTGCGTCTGGTCATTGCCGATTACAGCAACATTCAGCTTTAACGAAAAACCTCCCGCAGGCTTGGAACCTACGGGAGGTTTATTTCTGGAGTGCTGGCAGCGCCACGTAGAAAGTAGTGCCACGTCCCAACTCGCTTTCCACCCAGATACGACCACCATGTTTCTCCACAGCCGATTTGGCAATAGCCAGACCCAGGCCCACACCGGAGACGTCGCGGCTGCGCTTGTCTTTTGCCTGATAGAACTTGTCAAAGATGTACGGTTGATCTGCCGGGGCGATGCCGATACCATTGTCTTGTACCTGCAGCAGGAGCTCCCCGGCGACTTCCTCTAGCCTGACAGCGATAGAGCCGCCGGACGGGGTATACTTAATAGCGTTGCCCACCAGATTGTTGACCACCTGGCTCAGGCGTAGGCTATTGCCCTGGACCAAGGGCAGGCCGGGTGCAATGCTCAGGCTGAGGTCCTGCTTTTTGTTCCTGGCCTGAACTTGCAGCCCCTCTACTGATTGTTGAACGATCTCCCCCAAATCACAAGGACCCATGGTCAAATCCACCCCCGCTTCCAGGCGGCCCAGGTCCAGCAACTCATCGGTCAATTGCAGGAGGTGGGTTAGATGTTGCCGGGCACTGGCGATAAACTCCTCTTGTTTGGAGGTGAGGGGGCCGGCTTTGGGCAGCACGGCCAGCAGACTCAACACGGAACTGAGAGGGCTGCGCAGGTCATGCGATACAGTAGCCACGAATTCGGATTTCATCCGCTCCAGTTCTTTGAGATGGGTAATGTCTTGCATCACGGCCACGTGGCCCACATCGGCAATGGGGGTAACATCCACGCTCATAGTTCTCCCATCGTTCAGGGTCACTTCAGCCCACTGATTCTGACCACTGGCCGCGGCCTGCCGGACAAGCGAGAGTAGATTGGGATTATCCACCACCTCCGGTAACAAAATACCAGTACCCCGCCCCACCATGCCGAAAGCCCGCCTTGCCGCCTCGTTGAACAGGAGCACGCGCTCGTTCTGATCGGCGACGATCACCGCATTAGCCGAACCGCGCAGCACCGCCTCCAACTTGCTTCTTTCAGCCTCCACCTCGGCAAACAGGCGCGCGTTTCTGATCGCGGTGGCGGCTTGAGCAGCGATGTCCATCAACAACTCCTGATGGCGAGGGGTGAACTGACCAGTCCGCACGTGATTGTCCATGTAAATCACCCCTTGTGGGCCCTCACTGCCAGGAATTGGTACGCATAGAATCGAGCGCAGTTCGTAAGCGATGACACTGTCATGCCCGGAAAAACGGGGATCCTCTTTGGCATTGGCAGTAAGTATCGGTTCTCCATCCCGCGCTACCTGCTCGACGATACTACGACTGATCTCGAAAGGCTTACTGGCAATAACCTCCTCGTCCAGCATATATGCACATTGCACTTTAAGCGGGCCGTGAGGCGCATCGCGCAACAGGATATAACCTCGCTCTGCTCGCGTGGTGCGCACGGCTTGTTCAAGGACAATGCTCAGGATCTCTTGCAGATCAATACTGGCCGCCAATGTGCTGCTTATCCGATGCAGGGTGATACGGTCGGCCAACTCCTGTTCCACGCTGGCGTAGAGGCGCGCGTTCTCCAGGGCAATGGCGGCATAATCCGCCAGAGCGGTCAGCAGATCTACGTGGTTTTTGGTGAAAGCTGGTTTACCGGCGGCCCGCTCCACGCGCAACACGCCAATGGCCTTCTTCTTAATCGTCAGAGGAACGCACAGCCGGGGTGCCGCTGATTGATCGGCGGTTAGGCCGGGCAATGTTGGCTGGCCGCTCCTCAGCACTTGCTGGGCAAGGGGATCTTTGATCAGTTGGTTGGCACTGCGAGCTTGCTTCTGTCCCGCTTCCTGAACGGCCCGCAGGATCAGATTCTCGGTTTCGTTTTCGACCAGGAGCAGCGCGCCACTGTGAGCGCGAGTGATGAACACCGCCGCTTCTACCAGGCGATTCAGCACTTGCTGCAAGTCCAGTGAAGATGTCACCGCTTGACCAATGCTGTACAGGGTCTGGAGTTCCCGCACACGTTGCAGCAAATTGGCAGTGAGCTGATCACGCTCGCGGCGGAGGCGGCTCTCACTCAAAGCCCGTTCGATGGCTTCCACCATCTCTTCCACCTGGTATGGCTTGGCGACGTAGTCCTTCACCCCCAGGCGAAAAGCACGGACGGCCATCTCTTCCGAACCGTGGAAAGTGCTGATAATTACCGGGATGGTGCGGCCTTCAGCTTTCAGGGCTTCCAGGACCTCCATGCCGGTCATTTTAGGCATTTCCAGGTCCAGGATGATTAAATCAGGGTTTTCTTGCAGGGCAAAATGCAACCCTTCCTCGCCATCGTGGGCCACGAGCACGCGGTAGCCTTGAGGGAGAAGCACATAATTCGCGGCAAAATCACAGGCTTCTGGACTGTCATCTACAACCAGGATTCTCTCGCCAGCCACGAGATACCTCCGTGAACGGAATTCTGCCTGTATTGTAGCAGGTATTGCACGGCGCGTCAAGAGCCAAAGTGCGGTTGCGTTCCTGGAGAATTGGAGTATAATATATTTCCAAAGCATATCTTTTTAAAGAGGGGAAGAAGCCATGCTAGACGAGAATACCACGATGATTGAGGAGGAAAGGAGGGCTCAGAGGGCAGACGAAAGCGGTCATCCAATGGACGGTCTCTTCGGCCAAGACTACGATTTCAAAAGGCTACAGCGCGGCGATATAGTCGAAGGTATCATCGTGCGGGTCAGCCCTAACGAGGTGTTAGTAGATGTTGGCTCCAAATCGGAAGGAATTATTTCCAGTCGTGAGTTAGAGAAGCTAGGACCGGAGTTCCTTTCTCAATTGAAAGTGGGAGACGAAGTGCTTGCTTACGTAGTCTCCCCTGAAGACCGTAACGGAAACATCGTTCTATCTCTTGCTCGCGCTCAATTGGAGAAGGACTGGCGACTCGCGGAGAAAATGTTCGAGGCTGGGGAGGTTTTCGAGGGCACGATAGCCGGCTACAACAAGGGTGGCCTCATTGTCCGCCTGGGAAAGGTGCGCGGTTTTGTACCGGCATCGCAACTGGCTACACGCCGGCAGCGCGACCAGGAAGAAGGGCTGAGCGGTGAGGAACAGCGAGCCCATCTGGTTGGCCAGAAGTTGCAGCTCAAGATAATCGAACTGGACCGCGAGCGTAATCGTCTGATCCTCTCCGAGCGGGCGGCGGTGCGCGAATGGCGCCGCAAACAAAAGGCGCAATTGCTGTCCGAGCTCAACGAGGGCGACATCCGAGTGGGTGAGGTCATCAGCCTGTGCGATTTTGGCGCTTTCGTTGACCTGGGCGGAGCCGATGGCCTGATCCATCTCTCGGAATTGTCATGGCGCCGGGTATCCCATCCCAGCGAAGTGTTGAAAGTGGGGGATGAGGTCGAGGTCTACGTTCTGAATGTGGACCGCGAACGTAAGCGCATCGGCCTCAGCCTGAAACGCCTGCAGCCTGACCCGTGGACTCAGGCGGTCAGTAAGTATGAAGTGGGCCAGTTGGTGGAGGGCCGGATCACCAAGTTGGTCAAGTTTGGGGCCTTTGCCAGCATAGGAGAGGATGATATTGAGGGGCTGATCCATGTCTCCGAATTAAGCGATCAGCACGTAAATCATCCTAAGGAAGTGGTCAAAGAGGGTGATGTCCTCACCTTGCGCATCATCCGTGTGGATCCCCAGCGCCGGCGCATAGGTCTCAGCCTGAAACAGGTGACCTCTGAGGAGTACGCCGAAGCCGATTGGCGGGCTGGATACGAGGCTGTCCTGGCCGAAGGAGAGCAAGAGGAATTAACAGACTTGGCCGCTGAAGTAGAAGAACCCGAGCCGGAATCTGATCCAGGTGCTGGGCATTTGCCGGCGGAATCAACAGTGGAGGGCGTGCCAGCGGAATCTACATCAGTGATGGTGAATCAGGTAACAGTGTGACAAAGCAGTTATTGTCTCATAATTCGTAGCGGAGACGATGAGCTTTGTCGCGTCATCATTGATCATGTATCATACCGCGTTTAGGTGCGGAATTGCCATAGAGTTCGCTTAGTGTATCGTGACCCTCGTACCGGGCATTACGGAAGAAAATTTCAGGGGGACCAACCCAGTCACACTAAGTCGCAAGGTGCCAATGAGGGGCCGACGCATTGTGCTAAGGGGCCCCTCTGTCATATCAACTACAGGTTTCATGGGTTCGGAGCGGTGGATAGCAGGGTATAGCCGGTATAGATGATTATAGAGGGAGCGGGCCATGGCCGACAATTTAGACAAATTTACGAAACGTGCGCGTAGAGCTTTGAGTATTGCCCAGCAAGAGGCCCAACGCCTGCATCACAATTACATTGGCACGGAACATTTACTTCTGGGCCTGATTCGTGAGGAAAAGAGTGCGGCCAGCAAAGTCTTGCGCGATTTGGGGGTCAGCACTGATCGCGTAGAGGCTCTCATTGACCAGATGGTGGGACAAAACCGCCGCCCTGTTCTGGGCCGGGCAAGCCTTACCCCACGCACCAAACGCGTGATTGAGCTGGCTGTGGAAGAAGCACGGCGCCTGGGACACCAGTACATCAGCACCGAGCATCTGTTGTTGGGCCTGGTGCGCCAGGGCGACGGCGTAGCCATAGACGTGCTGCGCAGGTTGGGGGTGAACCCGGAGGAAGTACGCAACGAGACGGCGAAAGTGTTGATGCAGAACCCGGTTTATGCCGGGGAGAGGAAACAGGACAAGCAGAAGACCCCCACTGTGGATCAACTGGCCGTTGACCTGACAGCCCTGGCCGAGCAAGGGAAGCTGGATCCGGTGATAGGGCGGGAGACAGAGATTGAGCGGGTAATTCAGATTCTCTCCCGACGGACCAAGAATAACCCGGCGCTTATCGGTGATCCCGGCGTGGGCAAGACAGCCATCGTTGAGGGGCTGGCGCAGCGAATCGTAGCTGGCATGACTCCGGAACCCTTGTTGAACAAGAGACTTTTGCAGTTGGATGTGGGCTCACTGGTAGCGGGCACCATGTATCGCGGTCAGTTTGAGGAACGCCTGAAAAAGGTGATCGAGGAATTGAAGAGCTCGTCAAGTATTCTGTTCATTGACGAATTGCACATGCTGGTAGGAGCAGGCTCGGCGGGCAGTTCTGTGGACGCGGCCAACATTCTTAAACCGGCCCTTTCCCGGGGGGAGTTGCAGTGCATTGGGGCGACCACAATGGAGGAGTATCGCAAGTACATTGAGAGTGACGCCGCCCTGGAGCGCCGCTTCCAACCCGTGATGGTCAACGAACCCACGGTCGAGGAGACCATAAACATCTTGCAGGGCATCAAAAGCCGATACGAGGAGCATCACCGGCTACGTATCACCGATGAGGCGGTTTATGCGGCAGCCCATCTATCAGCTCGTTATATTGCCGATCGCTTCCTGCCGGATAAGGCTATTGATTTGGTGGACGAGGCAGCGGCCCGAGTGCGTATGTACAAAGCTCCGCAAAGCGCCCTTTTGCAGCAGACGTTGAGTGAACTCCGGGAAGTACAACAAGAGAAAAATGAAGCCATCGCCGATCAGGATTTTGAGCGGGCAGCTAACCTGCGCTATCGTGAGGTGGAACTGGAGCGCCAGGTGGAGCAAATCCGCATGAACTGGGAGCAACTGGCCGATCTCCCTGAAGTGACCGCCGACGACATTGCCGAAGTAGTCTCTATGTGGACGGGCATTCCGGTGACGCGCATCGCCAACAAGGAGTCGGAGCGCCTTTTGCACATGGAGGAGGAATTGCATAAACGGGTGGTGGGCCAGGACGAGGCGGTGGAAACGATTTCCAAAGCGGTGCGCCGGGCCCGCGCTGGCCTCAAAGACCCGCACCGGCCGATTGGCTCCTTTATTTTCCTGGGCCCCACCGGCGTGGGCAAAACCGAGCTGGCCAAAGCGTTGGCCGAATTCCTGTTTGGAGATGAAGAGGCCCTGCTCCAGCTTGACATGTCCGAGTTCATGGAGCGGCATACGGTAGCCCGTTTGGTGGGAGCACCGCCCGGCTACGTGGGCTACGAAGACGCTGGTCAGCTCACCGAGCACATTCGCCGTCGCCCTTACTCGGTGATCTGTTTCGATGAAGTGGAAAAAGCGCATCCTGAAGCGTTCAACATGTTGCTCCAAATCATGGAAGAGGGGCACTTGAGCGATGCGCGGGGGCGGAAGGTGGACTTCCGCAATGCAGTAATTATCATGACTTCCAACATCGGTGCGGAGATGATCAGGCGCTCCACCTCTCTCGGCTTTGCCACCCGTCGCGATGAGGCCAAGAGCGAGGAAGAATCGTACCGGAAGATGCGGGAGAATCTGCTAAGCGAGTTAAAGAAGATATTCCGTCCAGAATTCCTGAACCGGGTGGATGGCGTCATCGTCTTCCGGGCCCTTACCAGGGACCAAATCAAGCAAATTGTAGACCTGGAATTGAACAAGATTCGGGGCCGATTGGCGGAGTACGAAATCGAACTGCGGATTACCGATACAGCCCGCGAGTTTCTGGCCGAGCAAGGCTACAGCCCGGAATTTGGGGCCCGGCATTTGCGGCGAACCATACAACAGAAAGTGGAAGATACCCTGTCCGAGGGCGTATTGTCCGGCGAGTTCCAGTCCGGTGACGTGGTTCTAGCCGATTTGGAAGGGGAGGCGATTGTCATGCGGGTGGTGGAACGTCACCCGCGTCCGAGCGTGTCGGAACAAGAGACAGATACGGCTGAGGGGGATCGGATTTTGGAGACTTTGTTCAATTAGCGGTCATGCTGGATAGAAGCAGTGGGTGGGTGCTTGTCTGTTTAATATCCGGACCCCAATAGCGTTGGGGTCTTTTTTTAGGTAACAGTTTAGGTGACAGTCACCTCACCTGATACAAGGCGGTGAAAATGGCTAAGTCACGTGAAAAGACTGTATATGTCTGCCAGGAATGCGGCGCATCACGGCCACGCTGGTACGGTCAATGCCCAGCCTGTGGGGCCTGGAATGCTATGGTGGAAACTGTGGTCAGGCCGGAGCCGAGCGTCCCACGGCGGTCTGGCGCCACGCGCAGCGTACCCCAGCGCTTGTCCACCATTTCCTCCGACGGTCTGGAACGCCTGCCGCTACCCATGCCGGAATTCAGTCGCGTATTGGGTGGCGGGATTGTGCAAGGTTCTCTGGTACTGGTCGGCGGCGATCCGGGCATCGGCAAGTCCACGCTGCTGTTGCAGATCGCGGCCCTGGTGAGCGAGATCAGCGGCGACGTGCTCTACGTTTCCGGCGAAGAGTCGGTGCAGCAGCTCAAGATGCGCGCTGATCGGTTGGGGATCACCAGTGACCGGCTCTTGCTGTTGACGGAAACGAACCTGGATGAGATTATCTCCCACATTGAGCAACTGCGCCCCTGCATGGCCGTGGTAGATTCAATTCAGACAGTGTACCTGGAAGACCTGGCCTCGGCCGCGGGTAGCGTCAGCCAGGTACGCGAATCGGCGGCACGACTGATGCATGTGGCCAAGGAGCAGGGACTGCCCATATTCCTGGTAGGCCACGTCACCAAAGCCGGAGCCATCGCCGGCCCCCGTGTGCTGGAGCACATTGTGGATACTGTGCTTTACCTGGAGGGCGACCGTTTCCACGCTTACCGGCTATTGCGCAGCGTGAAGAATCGTTTCGGGGCCACCGCCGAGGTGGGCGTCTTCGAAATGGGCAGCACGGGTCTGACCGAAGTGGCCAACCCCTCGGAGGCCTTCCTGGCCGAACGCCTGCCCCAGGCAGCAGGATCGGCCATCGCAGTGACTATGGAGGGCACGCGGCCGCTTTTGCTGGAGATCCAGGCCCTGGCCAGCACGACCAGTTTCGGATTACCCAGGCGTACAGCCAACGGAATTGATCTCAACCGCCTGCTGTTGCTGGTAGCCGTGCTCACCAGGCGGGTGGGTTTGCGCCTGTCCGATCAGGACGTGTTCGTCAACGTTATCGGCGGACTGCGGGTAGGCGAGCCAGCCGCTGACCTGGCAGTGGCCACGGCCATCGCGTCCAGCCTGAGAAACATGCCGGTAGCAGCTGACCTGGCCCTGGTGGGTGAAGTAGGACTTTCCGGTGAACTGCGTTCGGTCAGCCAGCTAGACCGGCGGCTGAACGAGGCTGCCAAACTGGGATTCCGGCGTTGTCTGGTGCCCAAATCGTGGCGGCGAGGCGCAATGACTGAGGCCGACATTCAAGTGTTGACGGCCAGCTCATTGGGCGAGGCGCTGGATATAGCCTTGATTCAGAAGTGATGCGCGTCCTGTTGGAGCCTTTATCGGGGCAGAGTGCAGCATATCTTTGACTTTTAGTGTGGATTGTGGTAAGATATGCGTAGTCATTATTATTTGATTTCCCTGAAAAACTCGCGGCTCATGTTGGTTTCCAGGTGAAGCGGAAACTTGGTATACTCTTGCTACAACT
>JANLFX010000098.1 GCA_024653325.1 Anaerolineae bacterium | reverse complement strand
GGGTGGGGATGGGTGAGGTAGGCACTGCACGGCAAATCTAACAATGTCGAGCTACTCACTTTCCAATGCACTCAATTGCTCCCGTACCTGAGGCTGATCCGGATCTAATAACAGCGACACGCGGTAAGCATTGGCCGCCCACTCGTGCTCACCTTGTGTGCCCCACCACCAACCCCATACGTTCAACTCTTCCACTATTTCCGGCACTTTGGCCAATAATTGCCTGGCCTCGTCGAGACGTCCCACCCAGGTATAGGCCAGACCTAGCGCCTTATGCGTGGTGGTGTTGGTTGGATCCGCGCGGTAGGTTGCCTCCAGGTAAGTTATGGCCTCGTCAAATCGTTGCGCGTCCAGGGACAGCATCCCCAGCCGCTGTTGCGCGGTACGATTGTTCTTGTCCAGCGAGATGGCCCGCATGTAGTAAGCTGTGGCTTGCTGAAGCAGATCGGTCCGTTGTTCATCGGTCAGGCCCTCAGCAAGTTCACCTCGTGCCTGAGCCAGCGCCCCCGCATTCGCATAAGCCATCGCTGCCACCGGTCGCCATGCCAGTACGCCCACCATTCCCAGCACCACCATTCCTACTACCCAGACCCACCGCTCCCCTCGCCGACCCGCCAACTCGCCAACTCGCCGATTTGCAGCTCCCACCGCCAACCCCAACAGTGCAAAGAACGGGAAAAACGTCCACCCATCAGCGTACTGGCGCGCATCCGATAGACCGTGCAGCAAAATCGCCGCCACCCCCAGCCAGGCTCCCTGAAAAAGCGCACTGCCCTGCCGGCCCACTCGCCAGACCAATGTCCAGAAAGCAGCGATCAGCCAGGTGAAGGCGAGAATGCCCAGCAGCCCGTGATTCAACCACACTTGTAGAAAAAAATTGTGGGAATAGGTCAGGAAGGGCACCTGGATCAGCAGCACGTAACGCGAGTAGATCATCGCAAACGTCCCGCCGAGCCCGATGCCGGTCAGGGGAAAATCCTGAACCAGATACCACGAACCACGATAAACGTCCACGCGGTCGGGTCGGGTAAAAAGGGGCACCAGGGTCTGGCTGATTACCGGCACACGCTCCAGCGAGGCCCCTGGCGCCAGCGCCAGGTAACCCGCCAGGCTCCCGATTAACACCACACCGCACGCCGCGGTCACAACCAGGTTTCGCCGGGAGCGGACTGCCCACCATAGCGACAGGCACAATACCAGGGCCAACCACGCTCCCCGCGATTCACTCAAGAGAATGGCCAGGGCCAGAATAACAGCACTCGCCCCGCATACCATTCTCATCCACCACCGCCTGCCTCCTGCCATCATGGCCACGGCCAGGGGCAGCCACCCCTCCAGGAAAGCGGCTACGGAGTTGCGTTGAGGCTGGAATGGTGCGAAGCGGGGGAAAACCCGGCTTAATGTCCAGCTCCAACGGCTGATCAGCCCCAGCTTCTCTGAATAACCCAGATGCCCGCATTGGGTCACGAAATAAACGGCCACGACCAGGCTGCCCAGCATTCCCCCCAGGGCCAGGCCCCAGACGCGATTCTCAGATGTGCCGATGTTAATGATCACATAGTAACAGATGATGCTCAGGACAATAGCCGCCAATATGGGCCAGCTTAGCTTCCGGTCGTAGGCTGCCCACAAACCACCCAGCGCACTAAGCAAGAAGAGCCCCAGGGGGGTATCCAGCGGCGTTCTTCGACGATGCAAAGCTCATGTCTCCTCAATGATTTCAGCGCCTCCGCCCCGCAGACTCGTCACCAGGTTTTCCAAATCCTCCCGCTTCACCCACCAGCGTAACCGTGACCTATACGCTGGTAATCGGCCCTCTTTGCACCAACGTCGAGCCATGCCTGGACTGATACCCAGGCGCTCGGCAGCTTCCCCCAGGCTGACTACCTGCTTTTCCGCTGGCTTTGGGCTTCGCCACCGCGTGACCAGATTGCGCAGTCGGGAGAGCGAGCCATAACCATCATCGTGATAACGGCCATAGTACGCATAGGTCCCGTCCAGCTTTACCCGGTTGAAAGCCGTGCCCAGCAGGTTTACTCCATTCCGGCTGGTCAACAGGGCCTGAGCCTTAGACACGGCCTTGTTGTTTGTCTGCCCTTCGCTGACGACCAGCACTGTACCATCTACGACAGAAGCCAGGATGGCCGCATCCGGGGCGATCAGCGCCGGCGGGCTGTCTATGATTACCACATCAGCGTACTTCTTCAAGGTCTCCAGCACAGCGGACAGGCGTGGGGAGACCAGAAGCGCTGCCGGGTCTGCGGGCGGCCGTCCGCTGGACAGCAAGAAAAGATTGCTCACACCGGTTGGCTGCAGTTCCACCGGCGGCCACGCCTCGGGTATGGTGGATGCGCCTCCGAGTAGTTCGGCCAGGCCAGCCACATTGGGCACATCAAACATCTCGTGCAAAGTGGGTTTGCGCATATCGGCATCCACCAGCACCACCCGCATCCCGGTGACGGCGATAGTCAGACCCAGGTTAGCCACGGTAAAACTCTTCCCATCGCCCACTTCCGGACTGGTGACCAGAATCGTGTCCAAAGGTTTGCCCGGAGTGGAGAGGAAAATGTTTGTCCGCAGGTTGCGGATGGCTTCAATCTCTGCATAGCGATACCTGGTAGCCGCCACCCACGTCCTTCTACGGCGGGACATTCGGGGCATGGCGCCCAGTATGGGTAGTTCGGCCAGAGTCTGTCGTCGGCCACCCTCCCAGTGTACGGTGTCATCCAGGTATTCGATCAGGAAAGCCGCCCCCAGAGCCAGGGCCAGCCCGGCCCCAGCGGCGACGGCGAGGATCAATTTCGTCTTGCCACCGATGGGCTCCCACGGCTCCACCGCCGGCTCCACGATGGACAGCACGTTCACTGAATCACCCGCATAGGACTGCAGGAGCGCGGCATACTGCGTGCGATAGGTGGAAACGACATTCTCCAGGGCGTCAATGCGGGCCATAGTATCTGCTATCTCGGCAGCCGAGGTCAAATCGGACAGCGAATCGTTGAGTTCGGCGATCTCCGCTTTTTTCTTCTCGATTTTCTCTTCCAGTTCATCAAGCTGTTGCTTGATAAACTCCTGTTGCTGTTGGCGCTGTCCCTGCCCGGAACCGGGGCTCTGCCGGATCAGCTCCTCGGCCAACGCATTGGCGATCAGCATCGCTGCCTTGGGATTGGTATCCGTGACCCGAATCTCCAGCAGATTGGCGTTAGGCCGTACCCAGGCCACAATCTGACTGGCCAGTTCCTCGTGGGAACGCTCCAGTCCCAGGCGCTGGATAACCGCCTCGGTGATTGGTCGGTAGCGCACCAATTCCGCGTAAGCCTCGGCCAGGGTAGCGCTGGTGCGCATCAGGCTGGTATCCGGATTGGAACTCTGCAAAGTGGTGCCCACCATCAGAGTGACCTTAGCCTGATAGAGAGCTGGCTGTTTAGAGGTGAAATAATAGCTGATTACAGCCGGGATGATAGCTCCGATGATTAACAGCCACCACCAGCGCTTGATCACCATCAGATAACGACGCAAATCTATCTCCATAACACTCCATCCCCTTATATTGGTTACTGGCGCTAGTTAGTACTCGGTGCGAAACACGTAGCGGCGGGCGGCCCTTCGACGAGCTCAGGACAGGCTCTACCCGCTTTAAGGCCGACACCCTTCGATTCCACTCAGGGCGCAGCAGCGGTCGGCCGCTACGTTTTGTACCGGAAACTAAGTTACTGGAACGAGCAACCAGTACCCTACTCCTCACCATTCCAACGAGGCAAGCTGACGCTAAAACATGACCCCTCACCCAATTTACTTTGTACCCACAGCTTACCCCCCTGCAGTTCTGTGAGCTTTTTGCTGGTGTAAAGGCCCAATCCATAGCCGTAAATCGCCTGGCCGTCGCCGGAATCCACGCGGTGAAATCGTTCGAAAATCTTATCTTGTTGATCCTCAGGGATGCCGATGCCCTGGTCAATCACCCGGGTTATCACTTGGTCGCCCTCCTCGTGCACCTCAACCACAATGATACCGCCTGCAGGGGAATATTTCATCGCGTTCTCCAGCAAATTGTGCAAAATCACCTCGATTTTGCTCGCATCTCCGATGACGAAGGGTACATCGCCAGAAGTCACTACTTTGAACGTGTGCTTATCGGTCTTTACTTTGAGCAGGTTGATTGTGCGCTTAATGAGCGGCAGCAGGGTGACCGGTTCTTTCTGCGCCTGTACCCAACCGGCCTCCAGGCGGGAGACGTTGAGGATGTCCTCAACGAACTTGCCGAGACTGATGCATTGAGTACGAATCAGCTCCAGCATCTCCCGTTGTAACGCGGGCTCTACCTCGGAGCCCAGCATCAATTCCGCCGAAGCGTTGATGCTGGCCAGCGGTGACCGCAATTGGTGGGAGACCATGGAGATAAATTCCGATTTCATGCGGTCTAATTCGCGTTCTGCCGAGACATCGCGAAACACAGCCACCGCACCAATCACCCGGTTATCCCTGCCCAGCAATGGAGCTGCGCTGCTGGCGATGGGTATCTGGTGACCATCCTTTCCGATCAGTATGCGCTGTGGGCTGGCAGAAACGATAGGCTTTCCCGTCAGCATGGCCTGCCGGAGTTGACACTGCTCCTTGCAGAGCAATTTCCCGTCCTCCGCTTGCTCTTGGAATACTTCGGAACACGGGCGACCCACGACCTCTGCCTCACGCCAGCCTGTAAGTTTTTCGGCAGAAGGGTTCAGGGTGAGAATACGCAGGTCGCGATCCACGGTATACACGCCATCCGCGATGCTGCGCAGAATCAGTTTGGTCTTCCACTGCTCTTCCATGACCGCGCCGAACAAACGAGCATTCTCCAGAGCCACCGCTGCATGATCGGCCAATCCCATCAAGAACCGCAGGTCATCTTCATTGAAAGCCCCTACCTCACCACTTTCCAGGTCAATGATTCCGATCACTTTGTCTTCCCGGCGGATTGGAACGGCCAGTTGCGAGCGAGTGGTTGGTACACTCCATTGCACCTCTGGATCGCTGCGCACATCCGCAATCAGAGCTGGCTGGCCTGTCCGGGTCACACGCCCAAGAACGCCTTTGTCCCACTTGGGTGCGAACTCTTCATCGCTCAGCGCATCTGTCAGGTAACCGCGCGATGTCCAGGTGAGAAAGCCCTCTGATAAAACACCTATCATCCCAGTCTGCGCTTCGGTCATCTGCAGAGCCTGCAGTAATACCAGGCTGGCAATCCGGTCCGCATCCAGAGTCGCATTGAGGTCGCGGGCGATGGTTTGCATGGCCGACAACTCGCGCATTCGCCGTTCCAAGGTCTCCCTGGTTACGGCGAAGAGCTGCGCATTCTCAATAGCAATGGCTGCATGACCGGCCAGAGTAGTCAGCAACAGAAGATCGTTGCGGGTGAAAGTCTTATCGGATATCTGGTTGTCCACTCCCAGAACACCGATGACCCGGTCTCGAACTTTCAAGGGCACATTGAGCAGCGATTTGACCAGGTAGCCGGTCTTGATCTTGAATCGTTGTTCTGCCTCCAGCCAGTTGAACAACACCGGTTCGCCGGTGCGTACGACTCGACCAGCGATGGTATCATCCACCCGCAGCTTGAAATCGCGGGAATACTGATCTCCCATGTTCTGTGCAGCCCGCAGGTGGAGCTCGTTGCTCTGTTCGTCCACCAGCAGCAGATACCCCTCCTCGGCCCCGGTGATGTGAACCGCTGTTTCTACCACCAGGTTAAGAACCTTCTCCTGGCTCACACCGTAAATCGTGGAGAGGTCCTTAATTCGCTCTTCCAGCTCCCCGATGACCCGCAAGCGTGCCCGTTCTTTGTTAAATTCTTTGAGGGTCTTGTCAACAGCACCGAGTAACTCATCTACATCGAAGGGTTTGGTGATATAGTCCCTCACTCCCAGCCGCAGGGCCTCGACGATCACCGCTTCCGAACCGTAGGCGGTGATAAGAATGGCCGGAATATCACATTGGTGATCTCGCAATGCCCGCAGAATGTCCAGCCCCGAAAGTTTGGGCATCTTCTGGTCCACAATCAAGAGGTCTGGGCGCTCCTCCAGAGCCATTTGCAGGCCTTTTTCGCTGTCGGTCGCTACGAGAGGTATGTAGCCGGCAGGACGCAGAATGTACTCCGCCAGTAACTCGACGCTTTCTGGCTTATCGTCTATAACAAGAACCCGTTCCCCCGCCATTGGTTTTCCCTTCCCCCGACTCACGTCCGTGAGATTACTCGCCGCCCTCATCCCTCCCTGAATGAAGGGTGGCCTCACTTGATAATGTGGTTAACCCTCCGCACCTGCGAAGCGGTATCCCATTCCCCATTTGGTGAGAATATAGGTAGGCTGGCTTGGATTCTGTTCGATCTTCTGCCGCAGATAGCGAATGTAAACCGACAAATAGCTTACCTGATCACTGTATTCTGGTCCCCAGACCTCGGAGAGCAACTCTTTGTGGGACACGACCTGACCATTGCGTTGTAAAAGACAGGATAGCAGACGGAACTCGGTGGGTGTCAAATCTACCGGTTCACCATTAACCGTCACTTGTTGGCGAGAAAGGTCTATCTTGAGCCAGCCATCATCATAAGCGACCGGCCAATTCGCTTTGTCAGCGGCCTGGGTGCGGCGTAACAGAGCTCGAATGCGCGCTTTCAACTCTTCAGAACTGCAAGGTTTCGTAATGTAATCGTCTGCACCCAGGTCCAGACCATGCACGACGTCCGATTCGTCCCCTTTGGCGGTGAGCATGATGATCGGCATGTCGGCAATCTCCCTCAGCCGCCGACAAGTCGTCCAGCCATCCATATGGGGCATCATAATGTCCAAAATCACCAGGTCTGGTCGGGACTCATAAGCTTTGCGCAGGGCCTCCACGCCGCTTAATGCGGCCATCACTTCAAAGCCCTCTCGTTCCAGGCTCAGGCTCAGGACTTTTACCAAAGCGGCATCGTCGTCAACCAGTAGAATTTTTTTGCCTGCTCCCTGCATTCCATTGCCTGTTTTCAGAGGGTGGTTATTTGTTTGATGCCCCCTCATGGCGGGCGCTTGTTCATCTGTGAATCTGACGCTCACCTCATGCCCTCCTGATAGACTTCAACGGTTTCAATGTAACCCGTTTTCCCTGTCCCGGCTTTACCCAAAGCACCCCCCCGGACTCTCCAACTCACTGTTTGCATTCTAGCATAGAGATGTTAGAGGGTGGTATAAAGGTAGTTAGAAATCGGTTAGAAATCTTAGGATTCCCCTGTTTTGCCGGCAAGTACGACGAACGAGGGTGCGTTTCAGTCGGACGAAGAGCACTTGAGTTTTTTGCGGTTTTGTGGTACAGTGAAATACAGTTCCAACCCTTCCCTTCCTTCTCCGCGGCGGAGAGGGAAGTGGAGGGTGAGGGAGGGGTTAGGAGAGGTCAGAAAGCACGTTTCGGCTGGCACATGGGGGGCGAACATGGCCAAGAGGATTTTGGTTGTTGAAGACAGTCCTAATGTTTGCGAGATGTGCGTGCGCATCCTGAGGCGGGCTGGGTTTGAGGTAACGTCCGCTGCCACCGGTCGGGAGGCGCTCCAGATTCTGCAGTCCACTCCGCCTTTCGATGCGGCGGTGATTGATTTTGCCCTGCCGGACATGAGTGGGCTGGAGTTGGCGGACCTTGTGCGGGTGAACAGCCCGGCTATCATCATCAGTGGCTATCTCAGCCCGGATGATCGGGATGACATCGCCCAAATCGAGAACTGCGAGGTGATGCTAAAACCGTTTCAAGCCCAGGATTTGGTCGCGGCTGTGAAGCGTACGCTTAACTTGTGAGGAGGAGGGCATCAGGCACGTGGAAAAATTTAACTACGGTGGTCAGGCGGTCATCGAAGGGGTGATGATGCGCGGCTCAAAGGTAATGGCCATTGCTGTACGCGAACCCAAAGGGAAAATCGTGGTGCACAGCGAACCACTGAACACCCACGTATATTCCGGGCGCATCAGCCGCTGGCCTTTCATCCGTGCCCTCACTATGTTGTGGGACACGCTGGGTCTGGGCATGCGCAGCCTGATGTATTCGGCGGATGTGGCTCTGGGTGAAGAGAACGCAGAGTTTAGTGGACCTCTCGGCTGGGGCACGGTAGCCGTTTCCCTGCTACTGGGTATCGGCCTGTTTTTCGTCATGCCCTCCCTGCTGGTCAGCCTGGTAGACCGCTGGCTTCCATCTTCGCTGCTCAGCAACCTGATCGAGGGCACTGTCCGTCTGGCACTGATTCTTCTGTATATATGGGGTGTGGGTTTCATCCCCGACATCCGGCGAGTGTTTGCCTACCACGGTGCGGAGCACAAGACGATCAATGCTTACGAGGATGGAGCGCCTCTCACACCTCAGGGTGTGGCCGCTTACACCACCGCCCACCCCCGCTGTGGCACGAGTTTCCTGCTGGTAGTAGCGGTCATCGCCGTGCTGGTCTTCGCTCTGCTGGGGCGGCCGGCTTTGTGGATTCGACTGATCAGCCGCGTGCTGCTTATCCCGGTGATCGCTGGCCTCTCGTATGAGGTGATCCGTTTCAGCGCGGCTCACCGTCACAATCCGCTGATGAGAGCCATACTCGCTCCAGGATTGTGGTTGCAGCAGCTCACTACCCGTGAGCCGGAGCTCCCTATGCTGGAGGTAGCCATCGCGGCCTTGCAACGCGTCTTGGACGAGGAAGGATAAAAAGCAAGGTGCGACGCACTTTGGAAGTGCGTCGCACCTTTATTCATCGCCAGGTGAAGGTCCAGGAGGGGCTGCTCGGCCCCAGGGGCACGCCCTGCCAGGTGCCATCCGCCTGGGTGCCCGTGCGTTGCATCACGGTTACGTTCCAACTGAAGAGGTGCGATTTGGCCCCTGGCGGCGGGTGCATCTCCACCGGGATTCGCCAGGCTGTGGCTCGAGTCCACACCTCAGCAGGGTGGATGTCATCACCCTGAACCATGCGCACGCGCACCACATACCACTCTTCCTCGGCCAGGATCCCCACCGAAGCCCAACTGAGCACGATAGTTTCATCTGCTTCGAATATCGTTCCATTCGGCGGAGACAGCAGGATGGGCGCGCCATAGGGCGGCGGAGGGGTGGCTGTGGGGCCCGGTGTAGGGGTAAGAGTGGGCATTGGGGTCGGCGTGCCCAATGGAATCACCAGTTCCTGCCCCTCCCGGATAAGTGATGGGTCCTGGATGCCATTGGCCTCCATGATACGCTCTACAGGTACCCCATAGCGTTCGGCAATGCCGCTCAAGGTTTCGCCAGGTTGTACTTTATGGGTTATAGTCACCGGCAGAGACACCGGGGTGGCGGTTATCAGGCCGCCACTAGGGATAATCAGCACATCGCCGGGATGCAAGATGTGAGATTCGGTAAGGCCATTAGCAGCCATGATAGCCTCCGCCGTGGTGCCATACAAAGCGGCAATCGAGTAGAAGCTCTCCCCTGGACGGACGGTGTGAGTGATAGGCGCAGCCGGTGTGGGCGTGCTCGTCGGCGGTACTGTCCGTGTCGCTGTAGGAGTAGGCGAGGGCCGGTTGGTAATGGTCAGGATCAGCGACGGGGTTGGAGTAATGGTCGCCGTTGGCTTCACCGTCGCGGTCCGTGAGCCAATCAGGGGGCGGAACACTCCCCAGGCCACCAGACCGACGATCAGGACGATGATTAGCGTGACCATGACGCGCAATACCAGCGGATGGAAGAACCATCGGCGGCGAGGTGGCGGCAGCAACGAGGCCCCGCATATCATACACTGCCTGGCCCGCTGAGCTACTGGTGCACCGCATTGCGGGCAAACACTCTCCGAGAGCGGTTCTGGTTCGGCTGCTAATCCCTCTGTAGCTGGGGCCGGGGATTCCTTTACCGCCCCTAATACCGCACCGCACATCAGACAGGTAGTAGCCCGCTCGGCGACCCTGGCGCCGCAAGAGGGACAGTATCTTTCTGCTGCTTCTTTGCGCTCTTTGCGACTTGATTTCATCGAGGCACTAAACCTGTCCACCGTCTAGCAACCTGTCGGAGATGGCTTGCGTAGAGTGGCTTTCCATAACCGCCGCAATGGGCGGCGCTGTAGGACAAGCTTAAGCTCGTCCTACTCGTTTCACACTGTGCCCCGCAAACCCAGTTCATCGGCAATCCCTTTCATCGCCTCCAATACTACCCCGATGTGCTCGTTGAGTTCCACTCCCAGCTCGGCTGCTCCCTGTTCAATATCCTCCCGGCTGGCTCCGGCGGCGAAGCTTTTATCCTTCCACTTTTTCCGCACGGACTTCACCTCGACATCCAGGATGCTCTTCGAGGGGCGTACCAATGCCACGGCGACGATCAGGCCGGTCAGTTCGTCCACGGCGAAGAGCGTTTTCTCCAGCAGCGAATCGCGATTAACGCCGGAGTATCTGGCATGGGAGAGAACAGCCCGGACGATTCCCTCGGGCCAGCTTCTCTGGCGCAGGATCTCCGCCCCGGCAAAGGGGTGTTCCTCAGCAGTGGGGTGTTGTTCGTAGTCGAAATCGTGCACCAGGCCCACTATGCCCCATAGTTCCTCGTCCTCACCAAAACGGCGGGCGTAAGCGCGCATGGCTGCTTCCACCGCCAGGGCATGCTTGATCAGATTGGGGTTTTTGGTGTACTCGTTCAACAAATTCCAGGCATCGTCTCTCGTTGGTTGCATTGTGTGTCCTTTCTCCGGTATCATTCTGAATAGCCAAAGCCTACGAGATAGGATGGTGCACAGAAGATAGGGATTGGGGCGAGCGGTGAAGCCGCCCGCCCCAACCCCTTATCTCCTCCCCGCACCGCAAAGCAGCAATGGTGCAAGGGCAGATGATAGGCACGCCCTCACTGGGCCATTTTAGAACAAGGTCAGCTCGCGGCGGCGAATCCTGGCCCCGACCTCGGCCACGTTCGCTAGGTGGTGATCCAATACCTCAGCCACCGCCGCTTGCATGGAAGCCGTTAACCGGTCGCCAGTGGTACGCACCAGGGCGGTAGCTACCAGAGGCTCGTCCAATGGATGGCCAATCTGGGAGAGGACGTATACCGTCGTTTCACGGACGCCAGGCACCTGGGCCACAATGTCCTGCGCGGCCAGGAAAGCCAGCACGTTATATACCTTCCCCACGTGCGAGATGGGGTTCTTACCACAGGCCGCCTCGAAGCTGGCCGAACGGAAGGGGGCGATGACCCCGTTGACCCGATTGCCCCGCCCCACTGCGCCGTCGTCGCCGCACTCGGCGGAAGTGCCGGTAAGGGTCAGGTAAAAATCCCCGCGCTTGGCTTTATCGGCGGTGTTCACGTCCACCCGCACCTCACGATGATCCAGCTTTTCGGCAAAGGCCTGGATGGCGGTTTGTACGGCGCCTTTGGCTTCTTGATACTCTTGTGCATCCCGGACGTAAGGGGCGATGAAGGGGATGGCCGTGGTCAAAACGATGCCCCCATTGCGACGGCAGCCCATCACTTTCACGTCCTCGCCGATGGGAAACTGGTGGATCAGTTCGTAGTTGATGTATTGAGCTGTGTCGTACACCACGCGTTCCAGGCCGGAGCGAGGCCAGTGAGAGACGCCAAAACTGGTGTCGTTGGCCTCCACATGCTCGACCGTGCTCACCAGTTCCGCCGCCCCCCGACCGGCGAAGCAGTCAATGACCACATGCTTCACCGGATCCAAATACTTCATCGTTTCGCGGATGTGCGCCCGCGCGGCTTCGATGGCAATGGTGTCCATCGGCACTTTGCGTCCATTGTAACTGGGCGTGCCCCGCCCTGCTATCTGGATGTGGATGGGACGGATCATCTCTCCGCCGCCAAAATGCACATCTACCTCGCCAGCCACAAGTTGTACCTTGTCGAAGTTGTGATGGAGAAGCACTCCCAGGTTCTCCTCGCACCACCGGCAGTATTCCACAGAGATGCGCTCGGCTATCCCATCGCACAGACTGTCGGGATGTCCGATGCCTTTGCGCTCCACAATTTCGACCGGTAACTCCTCGATGAATTGCCCTAATGCTTCCATTACAACGATGTTTCGAGCCATGATGCAATTATCCTCCTTACTAAATCACGTGACCCCTCGCTCTTTCCAGGGGCAAGGGGTCACGGCTTTTATTGCGAACTGGCACAAAAAGCCTCTTCTCGAAGGGAAGAGGCAAGCGCACAGTCAGAATCTGTGACTTCCCTCTCATCTTCCAGAATAACTCTGCCGGAATTGGCACCGTGATCAGGATGCAAACCAGTCGCCGTTGATCTGGTCGCACGATTCCTGAAATGGTTGCCGAGGCTTCGCAGGGCCGGTCCCTCCACCTCTCTGGATAAGAGCGTCACGGGGTATGCGGTTATTTGAATGGGATGATAGCACAACTACGTAGATTTGTCAAATTACGACGAGGACCCCGCTTCTTTTAGCTGTTGTTCTATCAGGTATTCCATCACCAGACGCTGGTGTTCCCACAGGCGGCTGATTCCCCAGTCCATCATGAACGCTCCCTCAGCACGCTCCTCGCCCCGGGGATGGGTATCTAACACACGACGGCCATCCAGGATAAAGCGGTACCCCTCTACCAGCAAAGCATGGGCCTCGGCCAATTCTGGCGGGGGTTCCAGACCTTCTATGGTAGCGAGAACTCTTTCCAGGTACGGGGCACTGTGCTGGGCAGATTCGATAATGGCCTGCGTGGAAGTGTAAGGGGCGATACGGGCCAGATAGATGTTCACCTCATCCGCATCCACCCGGCGAATGGCAATGGATTGCCGCAATCCCACACCCAGGAGAAGCAATCCAGCCACCAGGGCAGTGCATCGCAGGAGGCGTTTCATCCCGATCACTCTTTCACCCGGCGAACCTCGAACACCACGGGGTTATAGGCATCGGGACAGGCATGGGTGGCCACATCTGGGTCTTTGAGCCAGGGGAAGCTGGCCCCGTAGCGCATGGCGAATACTTTGGGCAGGAAGCTGTACAGAGCGTGCAGGCAGATTTCGCCCTGCACGCTGCGCCCGTCGAACACCACCCGGTCACCGACCTGGTGGCCAAAGGCGCAATGCCCCTGCTGGCTGATCACGGTGACAACTACCATGTATTCCTCATCGGCCGGGGAATGGGATTGGGTTTCGTTCATCTTCGGCTCCTTGTAAACCAAGATCAGACGCGCTCCTCGCGCACGTAGGGCAGGCCCAGGGCCGCCGGCGCCCCCACTCGTTTGCTGAACGCCTCCCACCAGGTGATGATCACCAGCACCAGGACGGTGAAAGCGTAGGGCAACATGCCCAGGAAAGGAGCAGGGATGGTTGTACCAGCCGCCTGGAGACGGAACTGCACGGCGTTGATCCCGCCAAAGAGCACCGCCCCCAACACTGCCCGCACCGGGTCCCAGGTGGAAAAAATCACCAGGGCGATGGCGATCCACCCGCGCCCGGCTGTGAGATTCTCCGTCCAGCCGGGAGTGTAAGCCAGGGAGAGATGAGCGCCGCCTAATCCCACCAGCATACCGCCGATCACTGTGTACAAATAACGGATACCCGTAACGTGTACGCCCATCGCGTCGGCGGTCTGCGGATTCTCACCCACGGCCCGCAAATGCAATCCTGGTCGGGTTTTGTATAAATAGAACCAGGCCACGGGCACCAAGCCGTACAAGAAATAAGTCAACACGTCCTGCTGGAACAGGGGCATGCCTATCACGGGTAGCTGTGACAATCCGGGCAAAGGGAGCTTGGCGAACTTGGGACCGATCATGCCCACCAGTGGCTTGCCACCGGGGCCCAACTTCTGTCCCAGAAAGCTGGCCAACCCACTGCCAAAGATGGTTAACGCCAGGCCGGAGACCGTTTGATCGGCGCGCAAGGTGATGGTCAGAAAAGCGTGGATCAGGGCCAACAGTCCCCCCACTATTATCGCCGTAACCACTCCCACCCACACGTTGCCGGTATGGAAAGCAGCGGCAAACCCACACACCGCCCCCATGATCATCATCCCTTCCACACCCAGATTGAGAACCCCCGATCGTTCGGTGAAAATCTCCCCTATGGTGGCGAAGAGAAGCGAGGTGCCAGCGCGGATAGTGATGGCCAGGATAGAAATCCACAACCCTTGGGCAAACATTGTTTCGCCAGTTCCTCCAGATTGTTGATATGTTCTTGCTTCGGTTAGCCGGACGCTGTTTCCGCGCCCGTTTCGGCGGCGAGCAGCGCGCCCTTCCTCCGCCATCCGATCCAGCGGACACGATACTCGGTGAAGATGGCCCCGCCCAGCATGAAGAACAGAATCGCGCCCTGCAAAATGAGTGCTACCGAGGCGGGCAATTGCATAGTGATCTGAATCTGGTCACCGCCGACGAGCAGGGCCGCCAGCAGGAAAGCGACCAGCAACACGCCCCACGGATTCAGACGGGCCAGCCAGGCGACGATAATAGCTGTGAAGCCGTAGCCCACGGTTAACCCCTTTTGCAGACGATGGGAGATACCAGCCACTTCGGACATACCGGCCAACCCGGCCAGCCCGCCACTGAGGATCATGATCAGGATAATGTTGCGCACCAGACTGATCCCGGCGTAATTGGCCGCCCGGGGGTTCTCGCCAATGACCCGAATCTCGTAGCCCCATTTAGTGCGCACCAAGACAATCCAGATGAAAACGGCGGCTGCCAACGCGAAGACCAGCCCCAGGTGTACCCGCGTGCCGAAAAAACGGGGCAACCAGGCCGCTTTTGGAAATTGCGCGCTGCCAGGGAAGCCATAACCCTTGGGGTCCTTCCACGGGCCATAGAATAAATACTCAATCCACAAGACAGCAATGTAGTTCATCATCAGGGTGACGATGATTTCGTTGACTTTAAGAAAAGCCTTGAGCAACGCCGGCAGCAAACCCCACAATGCTCCCGCCAGGAATCCGGCGACGAACATCGTCGGCAGAAGCAGCGGATCCGGGATGTACTTCGCCAGGAAAAGAGCCACCCCGGCGGCGGCAAAGCCACCCATCGCCAGTTGTCCCTCAGCGCCGATGTTCCAGAACAGCATCCGGAAGGCAATGGATACCCCCAGCCCACACAACATCAAAGGGATGGCCTTGACTATCGTTTCCGACAAGTTGTAGAACTCACCTTTCGCCCACTGGTCGGGGGTACCAAATGCCCCCTGGAGCATGGCTTTGTAGGTCACCAATGGGTTCGCACCGGCCGCCAATAGAAGCACTCCCCCGAAAACCAGAGCCAGCAGCAGGGATGCTATGGGCACGAAAAATGATGCGGTGCGGGAAGGGGTCAGACGCTTCTCGATTTTGAAAGGCAACTGCATGGTAGTCTTCACTCCAGTTCAATGACGGTAAGGGTACAACAGCTACGCGAGCAGCCTCGTGTCGCGCGAACTTTCCCAGACTTCGGAAGTCTCAGAGACTTCGGGAGATACTGTTGGCAAACTAAGCAACTGTGCTCCCGCCAAAATCCTACCATTAGTATCGGTCCCGCTGGAATAATTTGCCTGACAAGTGCCGGGCGAATTCGGGCTTCCCCAACAGCGGTCCGAAGTAGAACAGGTGTTCTGCTCTATTCGTAAGTATTCCCACAGTTACCCGCATTTCTAACAGTACATTTTAAACACCGAACAGTATAACCCACATTCCGCACCTAACCGGTGTCCTGATAGCATTTTTCCACGTGGGAGCCGA
>JANLFX010000097.1:261-16277 GCA_024653325.1 Anaerolineae bacterium | reverse complement strand
GCTCTGATGGGCCAGCGAGACAAGTGTCGCTCGCCAGCTTAAGTTTACGGAGATGGTGGGAGGTAGTATGGACGTTAAATTCGACATTCTTTACCGGTATCCCTATCCCATCGCCATGACCTACCACAACGCCGACAACGCGCGCGAGGTGTTGGGCGCTCATGACCAACGCATCAAACTCTTCGAGGTCATCCTCAAATACCTGGCCTCCATCGCCATCGCCCAATATGTACGCGATGGAGCCGACGATCAACAGGTCAATCAGACCCTGCGCGGGCTGGCCCGCCCCTCCCTGGGTCAATGGAACGGTTTCCTGCGCCAGATCCTTTCCTATTATGAACGCCTGGGCAAAGTAGACAGGCTTTTCATCCCGGAACTGTATCCGGCTTATTTCGACAAGAGGAAAGACCTTCCGGCCTTGGCCGAGGCTTACAATGCCATGCGCAATTTTTTGGAAGAACGCACGGATAGTAGTACCACCTCACTTTCCATCCGCCAGTTTTTCGACACCATGATCGCTTATCGCAACAAAACCATAGGCCATGGAGCCATTACCAGCTATCACGGCGAGCAGATAAACGATGTGCTGCTCAGCGGTCTGGTGGAATTGTTGACCGCGCTGCCTTTCCTGAAGGACCATCGCCTGGTGTACATTGAGGACGTGCGCGTGCGGCGCGGCACTTATACTCACGAGATGATCAGTTTCATGGGTTCCACCCCGCCCTCACGGATGAAAACCGCTTACATCGCTGAAAGCCAGGAGGATTACCGCGTCGAGGAGCAGCTCTACCTCTGCGGACGCGACAATGACATCCCTATTCTCAGCCTGCACCCGCTGATGATCGCCTGGCAGGGTGACATTCTCTTCCTCAATGAAAGCGAGCGAGAAAAAGGCATCGAGTACCTCAGTTATCAGACCGGGCAGGTGAAGAAGCCGGATCGCCTGGTAGAGGATTTTAAGGAGATTCTGGGGATAATCTTCAGTGGAGAGGAAGAACAGGTCGCCCGCCCGATGGAAGTGTCCCAGGGTCCATTCGAGCAAGGAGTAGCCGCGTTGGAAGCCGAGAATTGGGCCCAGGCGATAGCCCTGTTGAGCCAGGTACCGGAAAACGCGACGGAGTACGCCACAGCTCAGGCCCGCCTGGCCGAGGCGCGACAGCAACAGGAACTAGAAAACAAATACCGCCACCTCCGCCAGTTGATGGATGAGAGACAATGGGAACCGGCCCTCGACCTGATCAAAGAAATCAGCGCCGTGGACGCCGACTACCGGGACGTGCGGGCCCTGACCACAGCGGTGCGCACTCAACAGGCCAGAGAACGGAGTATGGAAACTCTGTACGGACAGGTTCAAGAAGCCCTGGATTCCAAAAAATGGGAACGCGCCCTCGATCTTTTGCGCCGTCTGCACGAATTAAACGCGGACTATCGGGACGTGTCCGTTCTGCTGAACCACCACGAACACCTGGCCACCCTCCACGACCAGGCAGTGCAGGCCATGTCTCAGCGCAAATGGGCGGTGGCTATGACCGTTCTCAGTCAAATCAAAGCCCTACAGCCGGAATACAAGAACGTGGACGAACTGATCATCAAGGCCCAGGCAGGGTTGGATGCCGAGGCTGAGCTGGCAGAGCTATATGATCAAGCTAAAGCGGCGATGGTTCTTGAGAACTGGAATGAGGCGCTGGGTTTGCTGGAACAATTGGAAAAACGACAGCCTGGGTTCCGCGATGTGCCCCAGTTGCTCACCACCGTCAGGGACAGGCTGACTATCCCATGCTGGCGATGTGGAAATCCCATCCCTCCTGAACGCAAATTCTGCGGCAAGTGCGGCGCACCGCGCGAGAAACCCGCTCAGCTCACCTGGACCTGCTGGCGGTGCGGCGAACAGGTGGCCGCAAACCGCAAATTCTGTGGAAAATGTGGAGCACCCCGCGAGAAACCCCAGACGTAGGACGGGATGACATCCCTTCCTAACACAACGAAAATGCGACGTAACTGCTCAGCCTGTCATTCTGAGCGCCCGAAGGGCGCGAAGAATCTCATTCTCAGAGCACAATGCCCCATCCAATAACGAGATTCTTCGGCGCTTCGCGCCTACTCAGAAACTTGCCTGTCATTGCGAGCCGAAGGCGAAGCAATCTCCTCGTCGCATTTTGGAGATTGCTTCGTCGGCCTACGGCCCCCTCGCAATGACAGTCAGCCGATTAAGCCGATGGAGCCGATCATCGGCCGAATCGGCTGAACCGGCTGACCAGCCATGGCTGACTCAAATGACATTCGCAGAAGCTGCGAGCACGCAGTTGATCTCCAGCCTGAGCAGTTACAATGCGACGCCCTGCCAGAAGTGCGTCGCATTTTTGCTACCTGTGCTGGCTGCGCTCCCCGTAGCGTTTTCCACAGCGCGGAGTCCTTCGTACAGCCTATGCGCGGTATGGAAACCGCGCCTACCTTGGTCAACTGCACAGGTAGCATTTTTGCAGAGCATGAATACGACCGGCCCAGGCGCAAGCGCGCTCATTGACCTGATCTGCATCGTAGATGTCGCCCTCGCTGACAAAGGCCAGCATTTCCTGCCATACCCGGAGCGACTGCGCATTGATACCGGCGGCGATGGCTTTCAGCTCGTGGGCCCGCGTTGGTTCGCACCGCTCTGGCTGAAAGCGGCGCTGTAACAATAGCTCGTACCAGGCCCGGGTGAGCAGGCTTTGGATGTCCCCGTAAGCGCCGTGCGGGTCGAATACGAAGCGGCTCAGGCGGCGCAATAGTTCAACCCGTGGATCGGCCAGGGAATAGGATAAGGGCCCCATCCCACTTTCACCTCTCCCCTCGGCCTGAAGACGGGCGACAAGCGGCGTGCCTGGATACACCTCCACCTCGCGGAAGCTGAAGCAGGTGGACATGTACGGAGCCACGCGGTTCAAAAAAACGATCTCATCCTGAACGGTCTCCAGCGTGCTCCAGGGATGAAACAACAGGCTGCGGAAGTCGGCCACGATGTCCAGCTCTTCCAGCAAGGCCAAAGCCTCGGCATTGCGTTGCCCGGTAACCCCCTTGCCCAGCAGATCGAGCGACGCCTGGCATCCGGACTCGATTCCGATGTACACGCGCAGAAGGCCCATCTCCCTCAATTGGCGGAACAACGCTGCATCCACGTCATCCGCCCGGCATTTGATAGTGAAAGCAATCCGCAGTCCGCGCCGCTCCAACTCATGGCTCAACGCTGCTGCCCGTTCCTTTCGCGCACGACCTGGGGGCAGGAACTGCTCATCATCAAACAGGAACAACCGTACTCCCCGGCGATACAGGACCTCAATCTCGTCCACCAGATTGGTGAGGTGGCGCAACCTGTATGGCACGCCAGTTGCCCGGTGGAACGCGCAGGGCAGGCAAAAGGTACAGGTATGATAGCAACCCCGGCTGGCTTCAACAGTGGCGAACCCGTAACCCAGGTAAGCTGGTATGCCGTCATCACGGATGGAAAAGGGTAACTCGTAGAAATTGGGCAGAGGTTTGGGCAGGGGATTGACGCGCGGGGTGGGGAAGCGACAGGCCAGACCGGGCACGGCCTGCCAGTGCGCCGGGACTTCCAGACCGGTCGCCAGTTGCACGATGCTCGTCTCAGCCTCGCCGCACAGCACCGAATCCAGGGCCGGGCAGGTAGCCAACAACTCAGCCCAGGCGAAACTGGGCAGGGGTCCCACCATGGTAAAATGGGCACGCACGCCCGCCTCGCGCATAGCAGCAAGCAGGGTCAGATGCTCGGCCAGGCGATGGGCGAAGAGGATGGACAGGACCACCAGGCTGGGCCGTTCGCTTTGAGCTACGCGAATAACCGCGCTGATGTCCTGGTCAGATGCAAAGTTGATCAGCCGGGTGCGCAAACCCGCCTGCCGCAACACAGCCGCCAAAGTACGGGCCGGTAGACGCTGCTGGCTCAGATCCTCGACCAGGAGAACGTCAATGGGTGACGCGCCAGTCACCCACGATGGTTCGACCACTGGAGTTCCCTCAACAAATGGCCATACTCCCGTCTTCTTCGACCACCAGCGGCAAAGCATCCACGGCCAGGCCAGCGTATCCCCAATCAGCGACCACTTGCAGCAGGTAACGACCCGGCCTGGCAGGCGGTTGCCAGACTACGCGCTCATCCTCTTCTGACAAAGTCCCGCCCGATGCGCTCCAGCGGTAACGGGCCCCAGGCCAGGGGCTCTCGGCCACAAAAGTCAGGCCATCCTCCCAGATGATGCTCACCGTCCGTATTTCGGCCAAGGGCAGTCGGCTCTGGAGCGGCTGCCCGGTCGCCACCCATTCGACGACGGCCAGGTCGTGCAGCTTGAGCTCCAACGGCAACGCGTGCCTGTCATCATCGTTGACCATGATGAGGTAGAAGCCGGGTTTAGGGATGGGCAGGAAGTAGGTGCCATCGTATCCGGTCCAGGTGTCAAACTGGGCGTCAGGAGCGCGGGCAGTTACCTTGAGGCCGGGGAGAGGTTCCCCCCGCACACTGAAAACTGTACCCCGCACAGCCGCGCCCTCCAGCGTCTCGTCGGAGTATACCTGGACGTTGCGAATTTGAAATTGCTGTTGCGGCACTACAGACGGAGGTGGCGCCGGGTCACAGATCATAGGGGTGGCCGTCGGTGTCGCCGTCGGCGCAGTAGTGGGCGGCGGGGGTGGGTCGCAGATCATGGGGGTGGGTGTCGCTGTCGGCGCAGGGGTCGTAGTAGGTGGCGGCGCCGGGTCACAGATCAACGGCCCCCAACGGCAAGAGGCTGTCGCCCCACCATAGAGGACAATCATGGTCAGGATAGCTTTCTGCAAATCTTTGGGCAACTTATCCCAGGGTACCATTTTCCACCTCCCTTTTAACTTGACATTGTTAAATTCGGGCTTTTTGACCTCTCCTAACCCCTCCCTCACCCTCCCCTTCCCTCTCCGCTCGGAGAGGGAAGGGGAGGGCTGGGGTGGGGATGGGTGAGGTGAGCAGCGCACGGCCAATCTAACAATGTCAAGTTAAAGACGCTTTGACAAAAACTTAAACCCTCACCCAAGTGTACGCGCTATTTGCGCTTTCCAGGCCGCCAGCTCGGCTCCCACTTCCAGGTCAAACAGGTTGACGCGGCTAGCCCAGGCTGCAGCCTGATCGTTGACCAGATTCGCATCGTAGATGTTCTCGTGCAAGGTGAAGTCAAACATCTCCTCCAACATGGCCAGTGAGTGGTTGTTCACACGGGCCACGATATTCCGCAATTGCTCGCTCAGCACCGGGTCGGCGTGTTCTCCGCTCAGGTATCTGTACATCGTCAGTTCGTAACAGGCCGTCGAACACTGCTTGGCCAACCCGTCGTTGTCGTAATGGCGATGGCGCATGGTGGCGATCATCAACCGGAACAACATCTCGACCCGCGGATCGGGGATGGTGTAGTTCCAGGCCAGGTAATTGCCGGTGAGCCGGCCTTCCCTTTGCAAACGATCCAGGATCGGCGTCCCGGCGTAGACTTCCATCCGGCCAAAACTCAACGGGGCCTGGCCTTCCCCGGACATGTCGTGGAAGAAGTCGAGGTTGGCGCGGATGTCCTCGACGGTGCTTTCCGGGTCAAAGAAGATGAGCCCGAAGTCGGCCAGCATGCCCACCTTGTGCAGTATTTCCAACGCCCGCCGGTTTTGAGCCACGGTCGTTCTCTTGTTCAGCGTGCGCAGGCTGTGATCGGAACCCGACTCCACACCCACGTAAGCGCGCACCACCCCCATATCCAGCAGCCGATGAAACAATCCCTCGCTCACATCGTCGGCCCGGCATTTGATACTCATGATCACGTCCAGCCCGCGTTGCCTGAGATGGCTTTCGAGCGCATCCACCCGCGACAGGCGGGCCTTTTGCCCAGCAGGGAACCATTCATCGTCGTTGAAGATGAAAAAGCGTACCCCGAAAGTGTGGTACAGCATCTCTATCTCATCTACCAGATTGGGTATACTGCGAAAGCGCTGAATCTTCCCCTGGCTGGCCCCATAGAACGAACGGATGCTGCAAAACGCACAATCACGGTAACAGCCCCGGCTACCCACGATGGGAGAGAAGCCAATGCCCAGATGATGTTGTGGCGGTGTATCGCGCACGGGAAAGGGCAGGCTGTCCAGGTCGGCGATCAAAGGTCGGGACGGGTTCTCCATCACCCGGCCGTCGTGGCGAAACGAGAGGCCGAGAATCGTGGGCCAGGTTTCCGGGGAGTCTAGTTTCTGCACAAGCTCCAAAAGAGTAAACTCACCCTCGCCCCGGACCACGGAATCGAGGGCCGGGTAATCGCGCAGCAGGTCTGAGGCAGCAAAGGTGGGGAAATGCCCACCGGCAGTAATGTGCACCTCAGGCAGAACTTGGCGCAGTCTGGCGGCCAGGGTCAGGAACTCGGGCGCGCGGTACTGGAAAATGACAGATAATCCTACCACCTTGGGTCGAGCCAGTTGCGCCTGCCGCACGACGGTATCCATATCATCGGCGGTGCTAAAGGGGGCCAACTCCACCGCGTAGCCATGTTGCCGCAATACGGCTGCCAGATAGCGGGTACTCAGGTTTTCAAGCTCCTCAGCACCGACCAGAAGTACATCTAACACGGGAATCCTCCTGTAGGACAAGCTTCAGCTTGTCCTACTTTACTGGAGTCTGGCGAATTTTGAGCACCGCTACACATTGTAGGCAGTTGTTTCATTGCTACAAGATGTAGATTCGTAGTAGCGACTTCAGTCGCTCTTTTCCGCCTGCAGACGACTAAAGTCGTCACTACGAGCCCAAAACGCCAGAGTCCAGTACTTTATTCCGACATCGGTGTGGGCGTGGGAGTGTCGGTGGGAGTGCCGGCAGGTGTGCCAGTAGGGGTGACGGTAGGAGTGAGCGTCACCGTGGGCGTGGCAGTGGCGGTCGGCGTGTCCGTTGGCGTCGGCGTGTCGGTAGGGGTGGGCGTCTCCGTTGGCGTCGGGGTTTCGGTAGGCGTGGGAGTGGGGGTCGGCGTGGGATTGGCGACGACGACCCGCACTCGCGCCTCCGCGCTGACGCCGTAGTGATCGTAAGCGACCACCCGCAGGGTGAAAACCCCGTTTTTCACCTGCGTCGTATCCCACTCGCTGAGTAGCCCACCTTCCACCGGCGTCTGGTGAGGACCGCTGACTCGCCCCCAGCCCAGTGGGTTGTCACCGATACCGTACTCCACGAAATATTGGGCAAAATCCGGCATCCATACCCGGCCCACGACCGGCACCACGCCCTGTAACACTTCGTCGGGCAGGGGCTGGTAGAGCTTTACTTCGGTAGGGAAAGTGTGCACCGGGCAGGTCTGGGTTGGCGGCTGTGGAATGCCGTGCGCTTCTGCCCAGGCCAGACCTTCCGGCGGGTAAACGACGAAGTAGCGCTCGGTGACCAGTTCTGGCGGGCAGAACTCGGTGGCCCGCGCCCCGGTAGTGTAGTCAATGGCGATCAGTTGGTGGAAGTCGTGCTCCGGGCCCAGGGGCGGCTGGCCAGCGGCGAAAATCTCCTTTCGCCGGTTCGGGCAAACCTCGCTGGGTTGCGCGCCGGAATCGGCACAAATTTCCATCTCGATAATGCCCGGCGGGCGAACAAACTCGTGCACTGGCGTGCCGGCCAACGCCTCTTCCATGAAATCGTGCCAGATGAGACCCGCGCCCCGCGAACCGGGCACGCGGTCCATGGGCGTGTTGTCGCTGTTTCCCACCCACACACCCACCACCAGATCAGGCGTGTAACCCAGAGTCCATGAATCGCGCCAGTCGGTGGTCGTCCCCGTTTTGGCTGCCGCCGGGCGCGAGAGCTCCAGCACGTTATTCGGCCCGAAGGCCGGAATGCGCGCCTGATTGTCGGCCAGAATATCGGTGATGAGGTAAGCATGTTCACGGGAGATGACCTGCTCGCCCTGAGGTGGGGTGTACTCTTCCAGCACCTGCCCCTGGCTATCTTCAACCCGCAGAATGGCTACCGGTGGCACACGCCGCCCGTTGTTGGCAAACACCGCGTAAGCCCCCGTCAATTCCAGCAACGTCACTTCTCCACCACCGAGAGTGAGCGATAGCCCGTAGTCCGCCCGATTCAAGGATTGAATGCCCAGACGCTGGGCCATTTCCAGCATGGCCGGCAAGCCGATAGCATAGAGGGTCTGCACAGCAGGGACGTTGTAAGAGCAGGCCAGAGCCTGGCGCAGCAGCACCGGGCCATGAAATTTGTCGTCGTAGTTGCGGGGTTTGTACGGCGGGTTAGCCCCGTCAGGGAACTGGGTCTCCACGTCCCAGATCAGGCTGGCGGGCGTCCAACCGCGCTCAAAGGCGGCCACGTACATGACCGGTTTGATGGAGGAGCCAGGCTGGCGAGGGCGCAGGGCGACGTTCACCTGGCCAGCAATGGTCGGGTCGTTGAAATCCACGCTGCCCAGCATGGCCAGAATCTCACCAGTATTGGGACGCAGGGCAATGAGGGCGGCATTAGTCGCGTGGAGGTCCCTCAGGGCCGCTATCTTCTCCCGGGCCACCTGCTCGGCCAGCGCTTGCAAACCGGGGTCGAGGGTGGTGTAAACCTGTAACCCGCGACTGTGCAGAGCCTCGGCCCCGTAGCGTTCCTCCAGGAGTTGTTGCACATAGACCACAAAATGCGGCGCGGTCATCGTGTAACTTTGGGGTTTGTAGTGCAGCTCCTCCTGGAGGGCGGCTTCCGCCTGAGCTAAAGTGATGTATCCCTGCTCCACCATCAAACGCAGGACGACGGCCTGGCGGGCTTTGGCCGCCTCGGGATTGGTGTAGGGATCATACACGACGGGCGATTGCGGCAGGCCGGCCAATAGCGCGGCTTCGGCCAAGGTCAGGTCGCGGGCCGACTTGCCGAAGTAGGTCTCGGCGGCGGCCTCGATGCCGTAAGCCAGGTTGCCATAGTAAATCTCGTTAAGATAGATTTCCAGGATGGTATCTTTCGGGTAGCGGTTGGTGATCTCGATGGCCAGAATGGCCTCGCGCACCTTACGGCGCAGGGACTGCTCATTACGTTCCTCCGGCGAGAGAAGGGTAGCGCGGGCCAGTTGCTGGGGAATGGTGCTGGCCCCGGACACAATCTCCCCCTCGGTTACGTTCTGGTAAATGGCCCGCACGATGCCGATGGGATCGAAGCCGGGATGCTGGTAGAAATGTTGATCTTCGGTGGCGATGGTTGCCTGGCGCAGGTAAAGAGGGATGTCATCCAATTTGATCGGAGTGCGCTTGCCGGGGCCGAATACTTCCCATAGCAGGCCGCCGTTGCGGTCGTATATCTTCGTGCTGGCGAAGGTCACCGCCCGCCCGCGCAATTCATCTGGCGGGGGAAGCTGGCGAGCAATGTACCAATAACCGCCGACGGCCACGGCGAAGGCCAGGAAGAAAAGCGCAACGGCGACCAATACCACGAGAGAGAACCCGGTGGTCATACAAGAGACTACCTGCCGCCATTGAACCCTTTTGCGCGGCGGGCCTCCGGCCGGAACACGAGGACTGAGAGGCACACGGACGGTGAACTCTTCCGAGGGTGGAGCGACTTCAGGCGTGACGGGAATGGCGGGTTCAGTGGGCTGTTCCCTCGGCGGCACAGGGGCGGGTCGCTGTTCGGGGGCTGATGTCACCTGCAAAGGCGAGCCGCACCGGGAACAGAACCTGGCACTTGTCCAGTTCAACTGCCCACAACGAGGACAGGGACGCGGGCGACGGGCCGCGGGTTGCCCCTCCGCAGATCGGCGCACAGCCGGCGTAAAAATGCTGAACTCCTTATCGGGTCTGGGGTTGGGTTGTTCGTTATCCGGTTGATGGGGTTGGCCATTTTCGGTCATAGATAATTCTTTATTCCGCTGGCGGAGGCGAACTACCGGTCTGTCTCGCTTCCTGATGGTAGATTCTGAACCATTCGGAAAACTCCTCACGTTGTTGTTGCCTGGCTGCCTGCTGAGCCTGTTCCCGGTAAGCCACCATCCGGTGGAAAATTTCCCCCTGGACCTGCGAGGGGTTGTGAATCTGCTCGAAAGTAAAAGCTCTGCTGGTTCCGGCGGTGTCAATATACACATTACCCATGTTGAGCAAACGGGCAAAGAAGTTGGGAATATCGTAATAAATGCTCTGGATCACATCGAAAGTGCCCTCTCGCCGGGATTCGCCGTACACATGAAAAGGAGAACTGGTGACGTCAATCACCCGGGTATCGGTCACAATATACACGTCGTTACGCCAGCCATCGTAACGCCACAGGTACCAGATCACACTGGCCAGCCAAAGGATGGCTGCCCCCAGAGGAAACAATGGGGCGGGTATAAAAGCCCACGGGCCAGGATGGGTGAGGACAGCGATCAGAAACGCGGTCGAGAACAGGATGCCCAGACCTGGCATCCACAGATTCCTGATCAGCACCACCCAGTGTTTGCGCCAGATTATCTGATTATCCGTTTCCTCTCGCAAACGGGGCACGATATAATCTGTCAACCTGCCCAGTAGTCTCCTGCGGGTGACTTCTCTACGCTGGGATACCGGCTTTGTCGGAGGGGCGGCGGGTTGCTCTTCCACAGGCTGGGTGGGCAGACCTAGCCGTTCACGGATAGCTTGTTGAATTTGCCCTCTCTCTTCCGCCGCCCGTCGTTCCATCGCTGCCTTGCGCACCTCAAAGATTTTGTTTTTAATCCTTTCTGCATTGGGCAGGCGGGCGAAGGTGATCGGCCCCAGGCCGGCAGTTTTGATCACCAAATCCCGGAAATCCAAAAGCCGGGCTAATGGGCCAGCCGTCCGCATAGTCACATCTTGTATCTGCTCCACTGGAGCCTCATGGCGTTCTTCTCGAATCAGCAAGATGCGTTCGATGTGGATCACCCGCTTGGTGGTGACGATATAGTCATCGTTTATCCAATCCACATACAGCCACCATATCCACACTACAAGGAGGAGGAAAGAAAACAGACCGGCGATGGCTGCAATTTTCCCACTGCCGAAAACATACAAAATCACTGTCAGGATCACACTGACCACCAGAAAGATACCCGGTAGCCACAGGGATTCCACCAAAGCGATCCAATGCTTGCGGGCAAAAGTCACCGCCACTTCGTCCCACTGCTTGCCCGGAAAGGGACGGTTGCTCACCAGCATCCGCTGTTGCCCCCAGGTACGCAGGTACTGGCCAATGCGGGGTTCCAGGTTGATAAGCTGCTCGAAAGCTTCTTTGTCGAAACTAAGCAATTCCACGTCGTGCACCACATCCACCGTACCGGCGCGGGGCTTGCCAGTGAAGAGAGCCACCTCTCCGAAAAAATCGCCGGCGGCGTGATAGTTCAAGATGCGCACCCTGCCATCGGCCTCCCGGGCCCAAACGCGAACCTGACCAGAAAGGATCACGTAGAACTTGTCCCCCGGGTCGCCTTGCCGAAACAACACGGTACCTCGGGGATGCTGTTCCACCTGCGCTAACCCAGCGATCCTATAGCATTCTTCTGGAGAAAGGGAACTGAAAATTGGCACCGACTGTAAACGAGCGACCAATTCCTCGCTCATATCCTTACCTCAAAGCCTATCCGAAAAGTGAGGGCTGAAGTCGCTCAACAATGTCACATTTCAGCAGGGAGCCACATTGAGCCACTTTACCTGTCATTGCGAGCCGCCCGCCACGCTTCGCTCGCGGCAGGCTCCGGCGGCGAAGCAATCTCATTTCACTGTTTGGAGATTGCTTCGGGCGCTTCGCGCCCTCGCAATGACAAATGTGACATTGTCGAAAGTCATTACTACGAAGGTATTCCAGCTCCATCCACAGCTTTTCCCCAATCCGAAAGCCTCAGACAGCTCTTCCCTATCACCACATGTAGGGCCTTCCCAACCTCACATCTCAATGCCTGGTGGTATCCGCCGTGGATAGCAACACTTTCCACTTTTCCACAGGGCCTACTACGATTACTAAAAGACAACATTCTACAAGAGATGCTAACAACAATTATTCACAATACCGTCACCGATTCGAAGACCAGAGTCAGTTGGCGTGGATTGCCGTTTTCATCTATACCCCGGATAATAATACGGTCTACGAGTTTTTCGTTGCTCAGAGGTAAGCAACGGGTAAACAACTCGTCTAGCGAGGTGAAGGTCTCTTCCACCTCTACCAGTTGGCGCGACGCGGCCCGGGTACGAAAGATAATAGTTCCCTCAATCACTTTAGCGGTCATTAATTTCTTCCTGTCTCTTGCTTCCTGCCCTTTGTTTTTTGCCTCCTGCTTCCTGCTCACCTTGTCACCGAAGTAGCCAGGGGGATTATGACGTGTAACTTGCTGCCGGGGCAGCGTTTATGGTCGCAGCCCTCACTTTCCACCCAAACCCAACCGCCATGGGCCTCCATGATTCCACGGGCAATGGCCAGCCCTAATCCGATGCCGCCTCCCAGGTAGCGGCTCTGGCTGGTGGAATGGAGGGAGGGGTCTTTCACCTCGTAGAAGCGAAGGAAAATTCGCTCCTGGTCGTCTGGGGCAATGCCGATGCCCGTATCCTCTACGATGACTTCCAGCATGTCTCCGCGTGAGGCAATGGGCCTGGTTATTCGCAGGTCACCGTTGGTATATATTACCCGACCGTAGATGCGAATAGTGCCACCGTCGGGGGTGTATTTAATCCCGTTGTTGATCAGGTTGCAAAACACCTGCACCAATCGCTCCGGATCGCCGAGCACCGGCGGATAAGCGCTGAAATCCTCGGCGATGAGTCGCTGGTTACGTTGTAAAGCGAACGGCTGCTGTTGCTGCACAGCCCGATTAATTACATCTTTGATCGCCAAGGGAACTCTGTGCAGCTCCAGTGTCCCTCCCTCGATTTTGGTTATGTCCAGCATGTCGTCCACAATGCGGTGCAGTCGGTCAATCCCCTTTTCCATGCCCCTCAGTATCTCGATCATTTTGTCGTCCAGGTTGAATCCACTGCCGGGAGCGAGCAGGATGGTGAGGTATCCCTTCATCACGGTGATAGGCGTTCGCAGTTCGTGAGCAGCGATGGAGATGAACCGGGATTTGAGTTCATCGGTTCGCTGCAATTCGGCGTTAGCTTGAGTCAGTTCAGCGATTTTTTGCTCCAGGCGCTCCACCAGTTGTTGGCTATATTGTCGCAGGAAGATGCGTTCTTGGGCAGCGGAAACCTCCTCGCGTTTGCCTCCCAGGAACTCGGCTACTTGCAGGGGCAAGAGGTCCACATCAATGGGCTTGGGGATATAGCCATCGCACCCGGCAGTGAGGGCCATTTCCCGGTCGCCAGTCATCACTCTGGCGGTCAGGGCGATGATGGGGATATCTTTCAATCCGGGGAGGCTCTTTAGTTTGGTAGTAGTTTCGTAGCCGTCCATTCCCGGAATGTTGATGTCCATCAAGATCAGATCCGGGAGGGTTTCCTGGGCCACGCGAATGCCTTGCAGTCCATCCACGGCTTCCACTACGGTGTGTCCCGCTGCCTCCAACACACGTTTGACCAGCAGGCGATTGGCCAGGTTATCTTCGACATAGAGTATCTTACTCATCAGCCTTACCTTCTTCTGTCAGCCGGAGATGGCTGGAAGGGCAGTGTGAAGCAGAAGCGACTGCCTATGCCCACCCGGCTTTCGACCCACAACCTTCCACCGTGCATTTCCACCAGGCGCTTGCTGATGGGCAACCCCAGTCCGGTGCCCTCTACCTGGCGTGCCAGGCTACTATCCACCTGGCGGAATTCCTCAAAAACGATGGGAATGTCCTCCGGGGCAATGCCAATCCCGGTATCGGCCACGGTGAACAGGAGGAACAACTCTGGGCGATATCCGTCTTGCACTTCCACGGTTTCCACCAGGCGGTCTACCGAGAGGACGATAGTCCCTCGTTCGCTGAATTTGGCTGCATTGGACAGGAGGTTAAGGATCACCTGGCGGATGCGCGTTCGATCCACATATACTGGCGGCAAACCCTCGGCGATTCTTTCGATGAGTTTGATGTCTTTATCCCCAACCAGGGTGAGGGTGGTGGCCATCACTCCGTAAACCAGCTCTTTGACCTCTACCCATTCCTTGTGCAGTTCCATTTTACCGGCCTCGATTTTCGACAAGTCTAGAATGTCGTTGACCAGGGTAAGGAGGTGTTGGGCACTGGAGTAGATGGCGCTCAGGTCCTCGCGCTGCATGTCACTGAGCGGGCCATCAATCTCGTTCAGGATAACTTTGGTGAAACCAATGATGGCGTTAAGAGGTGTACGTAGCTCGTGAGATATGTTGGCCACGAATTCGCTTTTCAGCCGGTTTGCTTCTTTGACTTTGAGATAAGATTCCTGAAGAGCGGTGTTGGCTTCCTGCAGACGTTGGTTAGCATCTGACAATTGGGCGTTGAGTTCGGCAAAGGGATCGAACAGCCGCTGTTTGAGGATGAGATAGGCGAAGATCAGTGTGGCAGCGATCATCAGCGCTGAGTCCAGGGGATATTGGCCAATGGCCGGGACAATTTTCAGCAAGCCAGCGATCACCACCAATGTGCCTCCCAGGGCCAATAGCCTTTCAATTCTGCTCCCACCTCGTTCTAAACTTTGGGGAACATTTCTCTGTTTATCCCCCTGGCCTGTTCTTTGGCGGGCAGCGTACATTGGCCAGAGAAGAACACCCTCCGCCAGCGCGAAGTAACTCACGGCGTAGATCATGCTCAGAATCAAAGGGAGGGAATTGGAAAGTGTGTAGTGTAACACGCCCTGTGGATGGGTTGTAACCTGGATGCCGAATCCAGTGGTGAAGATAAACCCCCAAGCCACCCCCAATCCCCCAAGTCCCGCCCCTACCGTTGCGCGGGTGAATTCTGGCGCTCTCAGTCCGCTGATTTCTAAGGCCAGCAGGTAGAAGGTCAGCGGCAGGCTTAACAGGCCGAGCAGAGCGATGGTGAGCCACGTTTTGGAACCGGGCAGGCCGGCCCATTCGACGACATGCAGCATAAAGGTACCGCCGTTCCACAGGGCGATGGCCAGGATCATCAGGCTAAACAGCACGTTCAGACGCCCTCGCCCCTGGAGAAGGACGACGAAAGCCAGGCCCAGCGGGATGGCCAGGCCTAACATTTTCAACAGGAGGGATGTGCTCAAGAGAATGGGCATCTCAGCATTTTCCCTTCTCCCCTGCGTCCCCGCACCGCATTGCCCTACTTTGCCAGGGTGCGGCCTTTTTTGAAAGCGGTTTGGTTCAGCGCCACGTGTTTAGCGGGCACCATGTCGGCAATGACGGACAGCCAGACCTCAGCCGGGATATCCAAATGAGCGGAAAGGACGCCCAGCAGCACAATGTTGGCTACGCGGGCATTGCCCAGTTCTTCGGCGATGGTCATAGCCGGCACGAATTGCACGTTTGGGGTGACCTGGGCCAGTACATCCTGGAGGCTCTTGTCGTCGGGATAGATGTCCTTGCCGGCAGTGACTGAGATGGGGGGCATGGCGTGATCGTTAATCAGCACGGTGCCCCCGGGTCGCAGGTGCTCAATATAACGCATGGTTTCCAGTCGTTCAAAAGAAAGCAAATAATCCACTTCACCCTGGCCGATTAGCGGCGAGTAAACCTTGTTTCCCCAACGCACGTGGCTAGTCACACTGCCGCCGCGCTGGGCCATGCCGTGCACCTCGGATTTCTTCACGTCGTATCCGGCGCGCAGGCCCACCTCCGCCAGGATATTGCTGGCTAACAGGGTACCCTGTCCGCCCACACCGGCGAGCAGGAAATCGGTTTTATTCACAGGTTATCCTCCTTCGAAGAACTAACCGTTTAAGGTTTCACAGGAATGGTTCAGTTTGAGGCCGATCAGTATCCAGTTTTCCAGTGTAGAACGCAATTCGTTCAGATATAAAGGTTCGTAGTGGCGACTTCAGTCGCTTTTCATCCTCATTGGACGGCCGTCACTACGGATACAAACGCTGGCGTTTCAAGTAGCATCCTGCCTCTGTTAAAGGTTCGTAGTGGCGACTTCAGTCGCTTTTCATCCTCATTGGACGGCCGTCAC
>JANLFX010000097.1:0-162 GCA_024653325.1 Anaerolineae bacterium | reverse complement strand
CTACGGATACAAACGCTGGCGTTTCAAGTAGCATCCTGCCTCTGTTAGTTCTCGGATGAAAGCTCGCCGTTTCACAGCTCTACTCCCAGCTCCTTTACCTGAATCTCAGAGCGTGTCTAAAAATTAGGCTAGCGATTAGAAATCACGCCTGGTGAGCCTCCG
>JANLFX010000096.1 GCA_024653325.1 Anaerolineae bacterium | reverse complement strand
CGCGCAGGCCCACTGTCGTGACCGGGGTTGCGCGGTAAGAAACCGCGCCTACCATTTCTGGGGAGATGGGAAAGGTCTCCGAGGCCAAGGCACAGCAGCAACTCGCCCCCAAAGTGAAATACATCCTGCCATGCTAAAAGAGGAGGCCGTAGGCCGCCGAAGTAATCTCCTGGCCATGGGGGAGATTGCTTCGGCGCTCCGCGCCTCGCAATGACACCACAAGTTTCTAAGTGTTTATCCGAAAAGTGGTCGTAGTGGCGACTTGAGTCGCTATCAAAACGACTGAAGTCGTTACTACGAATTTTTCGGATAGGCTCTAAGGAGAGCAAGCATGTCAATACCGGGTTTTCGCCGCCTGCTGTTACGCGTTTTCACCAAAGACGGACGTTTGCATCCGTTATGGCGGGCATGCTTTTATCTGATGACCTATGTGGCAGTTACTCTGGTGATCCAGATTTCCGTGGTGTTCCCCTATTTTTTCTACAAGCTCATACTGGGTGCGTCCCCAACAGACATTGGACGGGCCCTCCTCGGAGGGCCATCGCCTTCGGTGGTGGAATGCGTCTTGATCGTACTGGAATTGCTCACTGCCCTGGGCATAACTTATCTTTTCCGTCGCTTTCTGGACCGGGCAAGTTTCGTCAGTTTGGGATTTCGTCGTCGCAACTTGGGGACGGACATCGCTTTTGGTGTTTTGTTGGGGCTTGTGCTTATGGCCGGTATCTTTTTCGCCGAGTGGGGTTCCGGTCTGCTGATTATTGAGCGAGCGGCGTGGAATGTCGAACCTTTGGCTGTTATTATGGGCAATCTGGTCATTTCTTTGCCGTTTTTCATCGCCGTTGCGGTCCACGAAGAGGTGGTCTTCCGGGGGTATCTTGTTTCCAACCTGGCGGAGGGGATGGACAAAGTTGTCGCAGTGATGGTGTCCTCTCTCGTGTTTGGAGCTTTTCACGTTCTGAACCCTCATGCCAGCCTGATAGCCATCGTAAACATTGCCCTGGCTGGGGTGGTTTTCGCTTACGCTTACCTGTCATCGGGGAATCTGTGGTTGCCCATTGCTTTTCACTTCTCGTGGAATTTCTTTCAAGGACCAGTATTCTCGCTGCCGGTCAGCGGGATTGTGATGCGCAGCCCGTTAGTCATTCATCCGCGGCCCGGATTCGATTTGATTACCGGTGGTGCATTCGGCCCGGAAGCCGGGTTAAGTGGGTTTGTGGCCCTGGTCCTGGCCTGGGCTGGCCTGGGGCTTTGGTCACGGGCAAGAACCACATAGGTCAAGTTGCCAACTTGACCTATGCCAAAGGGCAGTTGACAAAAAAACCAACCGGACCTATAATAACTCTGACCTTCGGGGCAGGGTGAGGCCCGTTGTTATAGAGCCAATTCCTGACCGGCGGTAGGATGCGACAGCAATCACTGTGCATCGAGCCCGCGAGCCGCAAGGCAGATCCGGTGCAGGCGGTGGATATGTGGGGCCATTAGGCCGGATACGAATTCGCCGCTCAGTCCGGAGCCGACGGTATAGTCCGGATGGGAGAAGGTTGTTAATCCATGCTCTATGAGCCTGGTTGCCCACCAGGTGGGTTGAAATCATGCCCCGGAGATTATTGTCTTCGGGGCTTTTTGTATGTCGGAGGGTATCATGATCGAACGATCAGATCGGTTGTCGGCGTATGTATCTGCTTCGCATTCTTTCACCAACTCGGGGCGTTGGTGCGTTTATCTGCGAAGCGCGATCAATTTCATGCGACGGCAGTGGGAGTATCTGTTGCTCCCTTTGGCCCTGGCCCTGTTTCTGGTGTTGTGGCAATCAATCGTCTGGATAGGGGGCTATCCGCCGTTCATTTTGCCCTCACCTGGGCGAGTCTATGCCAAACTGGTGGGAGTATTAAGTGATGGGTTACTGTGGTGGCACATGCGCATCACCCTGATTGAAATCGCGGGCGGCCTGGTTTTAGGATTGACTACCGCCACCGTACTGGGTTATCTGCTGGCCAAATCCCGTTGGCTGGAACGGCTCGTCTCACCGTACATTGTAGCCTCTCAGGCAGTGCCTGTCGTCGCCCTGGCTCCCTTACTGGTCATCTGGTTTCGTAGCGGACAACTGAGCAAGGTGTTGGTCTGTGCATTAACCATTTTCTTCCCCATGCTGGTCAATGTCATGGTCGGCATTCGTTCTGTGGAACCGGATTTGGTGGATTTGATGCGTTCATTGCGGGCTACCCGCTGGCAGATGTTCATTCTGCTGGAAGTGCCGTCATCGTTGCCAATGCTACTGGGCGGGCTGAAGGTCAGCGTCACCTTGTCGGTCATCGGCGCGGTGGTGGGCGAGTTCGTCGCCGCCGACCGGGGTTTGGGTTTTCTCATCAACGTGGCGCGGGGTCATTTCGATACACCGCTCATGTTCGTGGCTCTGTTTACTCTGGTTGGTATCGCATTGGCTTTGTATCTATTGGTCGTGATTGCGGAAGGTGTGCTACTTCGCTGGCGAGGATAAAATTATGTAGCGCGGCATTCATGCCGCCATCACATGGAGGACAAAACAAGAATGATAAAGGACAAGATGACAATGATAGTCCGGAGAATTTTCCTGAGCGCAATTCTATTGCTGAGCGGGTGTGCTACCCCCGCACCTACTGTCACTCCCACCCCTGCTCCCAGACGGGTTACCCTGGCCATGGGCTTTATCCCCAATGTCCAATTCACTCCCGTCTACGTCGCTGTGGAACGGGGCTATTTTGCGGCAGAGGGGCTGGAGATTGAATTCGATTACGGATTTGATACCGACCTGCTCAAGCTGGTCGGCACCGGGGAGCGGCAGTTCGTCATAGGCAGCGGCGATCAGGTGATTCTGGCCCGCAGCCAAGGCCTGCCGGTGGTGTATGTCATGAACTGGTATCGTCGCTTTCCGGTGGCAGTTGCCTCCCTCAAGCCACTGGACAAGCCGCAGGATCTGATTGGCAAGAAGGTGGGTATTCCCGCTTTTCAGGGAGCCAGCTATATCGGCTGGCTGGCCTTGCTCGATGCCGCTGACATAAATCCAGGCGATGTAGACCTGTTGAGCATCGGCTACACTCAGGTGGAAAGCCTGGTGACCGGTCAGGTGGATGCCGCTGTGGTTTACGCCATGAATGAGCCGGTGCAATTGCGCCAGGCAGGTTATGAGGTGAGTGTAATCCCGGTGGCCGATTACATAGACATTGTTTCCAACGGCTTGATCACCAATGAACACACCATCGCTGAAAATCCGGAGCTGGTGCGCGCTATGGTGCGGGCGATGCTGCGCGGCCTGCGTGACACGCTGGCAGATCCCGATGCGGCTTTTGACATCTGTCGGCGCTATGTGCCTGAGATTGATGATGAGAGTGCGCCGCTGCAGAGAGCGGTGTTGGAGGAGTGCCTGCACTTTTGGCGGGCCGATGATTTAGGCTACTCTGATCCGGCAGCCTGGCAGACATCACAGGCCTTTATGCGTCAGATAGGCTTGATCGAAACTGAGATGGAAACATCCGAGTTCTTCACCAACGAGTTTGTGGTAAAACCGTAATTTGGTCATTCGGTCATTGCATGGAAATCATTCTTCGTGCAGAACATATCAGCGTGATCTTCCCCTCGCCCCAGGGCGGACTTAGCGCACTGGAGGATTTCTCGCTGGCAGTCTCGGCGGGTGAATTTGTCTGTGTGGTCGGCCCCTCAGGATGCGGCAAGTCCACCCTGTTGCGCGTGCTGGGCGGGTTACTGCCCCCTACCAGCGGCCAGGTCTACCTGCATGGAAAGGCACTCAATGGCCCTTGTTCTGACATCGGTATAGTCTTCCAGAAAGCTAATCTCATGCCCTGGCGTACTGTGGTCCAAAACATCATCTTACCACTGGAAATTCAGGGCCTGGATGCCACGGAATCCCGACGGCGAGCAGCCGAGTTGATTCGCCTGGTGGGACTGGAGGGTTTTGAGCAGAGCTATACCCGTGAGCTTTCCGGAGGCATGGCCCAGCGGGTGGCTATTGCCCGCGCCTTGATCCACGATCCCCAGATTCTGCTTCTTGACGAGCCTTTTGGGGCTTTGGATGCTTTGACCCGGGAGCGGATGAACCTGGAATTGTTGCGCATCTGGGAGGCCCGGCGCCAGACGGTAGTGATGGTGACCCATAACATTCAGGAGGCCGTTTTTCTCTCAGATCGGGTGATTGTGATGACCACGCGCCCGGGCCGGGTCACGGCTGAGGTGCCAGTCAGGTTGCCACGGCCCCGCTCTTCGGACATTGTGTACTCCGATGCCTTCTCCGCACTGGCGTGGACTGTCCACGAGGCGATACCCGGGTAGCTGATGGCACTGCTGTCGGCCACCCGAGGTGGAGTTACTTGCCATTTCACTTGAAAGCTGCTATAATAACGACGGGTGAGTCGATGGCCTGAGGTCGGCTGTGACTGGGAAAGGCGTCATCGGCAATTGCTATCCCATGCCACCCTAGCTCAATCGGCAGAGCAAGCGCTTCGTAAGCGTTAGGTTATCGGTTCAACTCCGATGGGTGGCTCTAGAAACATTCGGCAGTCAGGCCCCAATCGTGCTACGGAGGTTGGGGCCTTTTTTGTAGACCTGGTGAACCGATGGACTATGGCGATTGAGCACCCGGCAGGCCCCCGACAAGGCGATATATTGGATGCGTTATGGCGTTTATTTAGCTCCCCGTATCTTACGCTGGCCCTGACTGTGGTGGTCGCTTTGGCTTTATTGGTCGCTGCCATTTTGCCCCAGGAGCCAGTGGCGGCGCGCAACGATGAACTGGTCCATAACCAGTGGTTGACCAGGATATATCAGCGTTATCCTGCCACGGGTGAAACTCTCCTCGCCATCGGTGCTCTCAACGTCCTTCGCTCTTTTTGGTTCCGCTTGTTGGTTGCTCTCCTTGCCTTTAACCTCTGTCTGGGCCTGGTCAATCTGGCAGAAGCTCTCTGGCAAAACCGGCGCGCTGCCACCCTGCGCCGTCCAGAATCCTTCTTCACCGCTGAACAGTCGAGTGTGTTCTTGACGACCAACCTGCCGTGGAACGAAGTGCTGGAATCGGTGCGGCACACCCTGGCGGTGACATTGGCGCGTCCCAAAGAAGAGCATACTCATAGCGTTGCCTACTTCCATGCCGATAGTGGCCCCTGGCCTTTATGGGGAGCACTCCTATCTTATCTGGGTGTGCTATTGATGATCGTTGGCTGGCTGATGGGTGGATGGTTTGACTGGCAGATGGAAGGGATCCGCCTGGGAATTGGTCAGCAGGTGGCATTGCACGATACTCCGTATGCTCTTCGCCTGGAAAATTTGATGGTAGAGGGCAGTGATTTACGGGCTGAGACGGCTTTATTGAAGGATGGCCTGGAGATTCGCCGTGGAGTGATCACTCTTCAGCAACCCCTGCGGGGCGGTGGTTTTACAGTCCAGGGGATAGGTTACGGGCCGGAAATCGTTGTACAGGCGAAGGATGGGACGGGGCGGACGATAAAGCTCCAATCCTTTGTGGCCGGAGCCGAACCTGAGGAGATGGTGCATCTTGCTTTCAGCGAGCCGGGAGAAGAGCGCTATTTTGCTGTGCCAGAACGTAATCTGGTAGTGCGCCTGGTGTTGGTCCAGAGTGAGGATGCAGAAACCGGGCCTTCTTTTCGGATACAAGCCTATCGAGAAAGTATGGTTGATCCGGTTCTCGATAGAATCCTGACCAAGAGTGAGCGGGTGGAGATTGCCGATGATCATTATACCCTGAGCATGAAACACTATGCCCTTTTACAGGTCAGGCACAGCCCGGGGGATGGCTTCGTGTTGATTGGTCTGCTGCTGGCCTGTGGGGGGATGGTGTTACTGTTGTGGAAACCCCGTGCCCAGGTCTGGGTGATGGTCGCTGCAGAAGGCGGCGGAGTGACGATTAAAGCGCGTGGCCAGGCGGGAAAAAGTGATCGGCGGTTCCATCGCTTGATGGCCGCATTGCAAAGGGCGCTGCAAGCCCACGATGGGGCGGACGATGGTGGATGAAGTGGCTTTCTGGGGCATGGCCTATGCCTGCTTGTTGGCTGCGGCCGGAGCTTACATAGTTGCCTTGTGGCGAAGGGCAGACCAGGCCACTCTGGTGGGCAGGGTGACCGGGGCTTTAGGAGTGGTCCTGATGATGGCTGGACTGGCCATCCGTCTGATTGGCAGTGACCACTGGCTACCGGTGGTCAGTAGCGAGGTGACGACGGCGACGCTGGCGGTGGCGATAGTCCTGTTCCTTATCTGGGAACGGCAGGGCAAGCTGCAATGGTACGGAGCTGGGATATTCGTACTGGTGGTGTTACTGGATTCCCTTGTTTTGCGAGATTTGGTTATGGATGGGCAGACGAAACCCGCTCTGACCCATGGCGGGTTCAATATTCTGGATTTATTGAGCGTATGGCTGAGGGTGGTTGCCGGTGGGTGTTTGCTTGTAGGAGGTGGCCTCGGCCTGATGCGGCTGATTCCAATGCGCCGGCCCCTTGCAGACCGTGAGTCTGAAGGGGAGTTGGATAGTTGCAGGACAACTCCTGCGGAGTTGTCCTACGTAACTGAGGGGAAACTGGACGGGGGAGCCTGGCGGGCATTTGTGTGGGGAATTTCGGCGTTAAGTGGCAGCCTGATTGTTAGCGCGGTGGCGACCGCGTTGGCTGGCCGTGACCCATGGGCGGCGGAGTCGGGCTTGTTGAGGCCGCTGGCCACCTGGGCGGTTTGTGCCGGCACGGTGGCTGTGGAGCGAGCAAGGGGATGGCGGGCGTCCCTGGCTCTGTTGGCGGCCGCAGTGACCTGTATAACGATGTTGAGCGGTGGAGGTTAGGGGGTGCAGATGAAACCAATCGTTATTGGCGTGTCGGGTGGCACCGGTTCAGGCAAGACGACGGTAGTGCAGGCCATTTTGGAGCGGGTGGGGGCAGAGCGCATTGCCTATATCCAGCATGACTCGTATTACCGTGACCAGAGTCACCTGCCGCCGGAGGAGCGGGCGCGGGTCAATTTTGATCACCCTGATTCCCTGGAGACCGAGTTGCTGGTGAAGCACGTGCGGCAACTTTTGGCCGGGCAGGCAGTGGAGGTGCCTGTTTACGATTTCACCACTCACACCCGTACCAAACGCACGCAGCGGGTTGAGCCCCGACGGGTGATCCTGGTGGAAGGCATTCTGATCTTCGCCGAACCAACCCTGCGCGATCTGATGGACGTCAAGATTTACGTGGACACCGATGCCGATATTCGCTTTATCCGTCGTTTGCAGCGGGACATTGCCGAACGAGGACGGACTATGGAATCGGTGATCGAGCAATACCTGACCACCGTGCGCCCGATGCACATGGAGTTTGTGGAGCCCAGCAAGCGCTACGCCGACGTGATTATCCCCGAGGGCGGATTTAACGTGGTGGCCCTGGATATGGTAGTAGCCCGAGTGCAGGGACTCTTGGAGGGTGGAGATGATTGAGCAACACACCCGGCCGGTGGATTTGGCGGCCTTAACCGCATACTTCGCCGCCCAGTCGGACATCGTAGCTGCTTATTTGTTCGGCTCGCGGGCAACTGGCCGGGCACGGGAAGAAAGCGACGTGGACGTGGCGGTGCTGCTGGATGAAGAAGATAGCGTGGCTCGCTTCGAACGCCGGCTGCAACTGATGACTGAGATGAGCGACGTCTGCGGCCGGGAGGCGGATGTGATCGTGCTCAACGATGCATCGCCCATCTTGCAGCACCAGGTGCTCAAGCATGGCCGATTACTTTACGAGCGAGACCGGCGGGCGCGGATTGAGTTCGAGGTACGGGCAGGCCAGATCTATGCCGATCTGAAGCCTATGTACGATTTTCACACCCGGGATCTAATGCAAAAAATCAAGGAGGTGGGCCTTAGTGGTCGTAGACGACATCATCGCCAACCGACTGAAACTACTCGCTGAGTATGTGGACGAGCTGCAATTCTATCGAGAACAGGCCACCAGCTTCCAGGTCTATCTGGATAACAAGATGCTTCGGCGTGCTGTAGAGCGTTCATTGCAGGTCTCGGTTGAGATTTGCCTGGACGTTGGCCGACATATCATCGCCGAGGAAGGGTTTCGCTATCCAGAGGACAACAAAGACGTCTTCCAGATTCTGGCTGAGGAAGGGATTGTCCCACGAACGTTGCTGCCGGTCTTGCTGGATATGGCACGATTCCGCAATTTGATGGTGCACGATTACGCGCGCATTGACGATGCCAAAGTGTATGCCATTTTGAAGCGCAATCTGAGTGATTTCGATGCCTACGCTCGCGCTATCGTATCTTACCTGGAATCCCTCCAGACTGAAACAGAGGATGAGAATTGAACATTCTCACCGTAACCGGCACCTTTCATCCTGAGGCTGGCGGGCCAGCGACGTACCTCTACCATCTCCTGCCAGAGCTGGTAGTCCGTGGGCATCAGGTGGCGGTCATCACCTATGGCGATGTAGAGAAGGAATACGAGTATCCGTATCAGGTCATCCGCATCTCGCGGCGGCAGTCCATTCCCTTGCGACTGGCAAAGTTCACCTGGGAAGTATTGCGGCAGGGACGGGGAGGCGATTTGCTTTTTGTGAACGATTACGGTCTGCCGGCGGCGGTAGCCAATCTGGTTTTGCGCAAACCGGTGGTGATGAAGGCGGTAGGCGATTTTGCCTGGGAGTACGCTATTCGTCATCGCTTGATCCCCGCCGACGAAAACATTGACGACTTCCAGCAGATGCGACATGGCTTCACCGTCGTATTGCTCAGGCGGCTGCAACGCTGGTACGTGAACCGCGCGCGGGCGGTGATCGTGCCCAGTCACTACTTCCGCAGGATCATCGCCAATTGGGGTGTGCCTGAGAAGAAATTGCGGGTGATTTACAATGCCGTGGACCTGGCCGCATACCAGGACTTGCCATCGCGAGGGGAGATACGGGCGCGGCTCGGTTTGTCGGGGCGGGTGGTACTCACCGCCGCCCGGTTGGCCCCCTGGAAAGGTGTGGATAGGCTCATCGCTGCCTTGCCGGCCTGGCGGGAGGCCGTGCCGGAGGCGAACCTGGTGGTCGTTGGCGACGGGCCAGAGCGGGCCAGTTTGGAGCGGCTGGCGCGTGAAACTGGCGTGGCGGGGGCGGTGCGGTTTGTCGGCCAGGTGCCCCACGAGCGGATGCCCCTTTACCTGCGCGCGGCGGAGGTGTTCGTGCTCTATTCCGGCTACGAGGGGCTGCCCCACGTCGTGCTGGAGGCGATGGCCGCCGGAATACCGGTAGTGGTCTCGCACAAGGGAGGCCTCCCCGAAGTAGTCGAGGACGGCGTGACGGGATTGTTGGTGAAATGGGGTGACGAGACAGCGTTGACGGAGGCGGTGCGACGGGTGCTGGGCGATGCGGCGTTGGCGCGGCGTTTGGGGGAGGCGGGGCGGGCGCGGGTGGAGCGCGATTTCGGGTGGGCAAGGTTGGTGGAGAGGACAACAGCACTGTTGGCTGAGGTTGTAGCGGGGCTTGGGTGAGGATCAGATGGCTGCGGTGAATTTGCTGGCTGTCAGTCTGGACGCCACTCTGGCCTGCAAGCCAGAGGGGATATTATCCGATGAGCAGCAACGCCAGCTCAAATATGCCACGATTTTGAGAAACTACTACTTAATCGCGCGTGTGCTTGGCTCAGCGGATGGATTGCCGGTGCAGATGGCCAAAAACTTCTGGGTCTATCCCGTGCCTTCGCGGAACAGGTTGACTTTTATCCCCGCTGCTGTCAGGGTAGGGAGTGAGCTTTGCCGAAATCAGCCTATTGACGTGATCTCCACTCAAGACCCATTTGCCACCGGGCTGGTGGGTTACATTCTCAAGCGACGGTTTGGCATCCCGCTCAGCCTGCAATTCGCGGGAGACATGGTGGACAATCCTTACTGGCTGCGCGAGCGGCGGATTTATCCTTTGATGAACGTGGTGGCTCACTGGCTAATTCGGCGGGCGGACACTTTTCGCGTAGTGAGTACCCGGGAAAAGCAGAAGCTGATGGCTATGGGTGTGCCTGAGGAACGCATCTGGAATCTGGGCTGGATCACCGATTTCAGTCGCTTTATCCAGGCTGATGGGACGGCTATTCGGGCACGTTATCTGCGTGGTGGGATCTCGAAACTGGTGCTGTTCGCCGGGCGATTGGGGCCACAGAAGGACTTGCCCAATTTGCTGCGATCTGCAGTTTTGGTATTGCACCAGCATCCGGATGTGCTTTTTTTACTGGTGGGTTCGGGACGGGAAGAGCTCAGGGCGCGACGCTTGGCCGAGGAGCTGGGCGTGACCGGGTTGGTGGTGTTCGCGGGAGCGGTACCCTATGCGCAAATGCCGGCCTATTTTGCCGCCTGCGACCTGTTCGTTTTGCCCTCGGTTTATGAGGGAAACGCTCGCGTATTGGCCGAGGCGGCGGCCGCGGCCAAACCGGTGGTAGCCACCGATGTCAGTGGGACGCAGGACACGGTGATTGACGGGGAGACAGGGTACATCGTGCCCATAGGCCAGCCAGAAGTGCTGGCCCAGGGGATGATTCGCCTGCTGGACGATCCGGCTCGCGCGGCGGAGATGGGCCGCCGGGCGCGGGAGCACGTCCTGGCCTTGTACGACGAGCAACGCCTGCTGTCCGGCTTCGCCGAGCTGTGGGAGGCGACGGCCAGGCTGCGGAAAATGGAGGGGCAGCGTGGGCATAGTTCCGAGACGAAGGCTGCGGTATAGCCGTGAGGAGATCGCGGCCCGTGTCAAGCGTGCCATGGAAGGGACTTCCATCCAGCAAGCGATCTTGTTTGGTTCCTACGCTAAAGGCACGGCTACGGCGTCCAGTGACATAGACCTGGCTGTTATTTGGGACACGGATCGGCGATTTCTGCTCCGGAGCGAGGCTCTTTTGCGGAGACTGTACACCTTTTTTCACGGTGTGGACCTGGACGTTGTTGTCTACACTCCTAGCGAATGGGAGATGCTGAGACAAAGTGGGCGGGAGTTCATGCGACGGATTGCGCAAGAAGGGGTGGTGGTCTATGAGCGAGGAGAAGGCTGAGTACGAAGCTCAGCGCTGGCTGAGGCAAGCTCAGGATGATTGGGAAGCAGCGCACATCCTCTACACCGGTGGCAAGTATGCGCAGGCGTGTTTCTTGAGCCAGCAGGCTGCCGAGAAAGCGGTCAAAGCTATCTGGTATGCGGTGGGAGTGGCTCCGTGGGGACATTCTGTGCTCCGGCTGGTGCGCGAGGTGCCGGACGAGACACTGGGGGCTCGGCTGAAGGAGTGCGAGGGTGCAGCGGCCTTTCTGGATCAATTCTACGTCCCAACCCGGTACCCCAATGGATTACCTGATCTGACACCTTCCGAGGTATATCGAGCCGAAGATGCCCAGCGTGGTCTGAAGGAAGCCAGTCGGCTCATCCAGGCTGTTGAAGGATTGCTCGCGTGAGATCGTTGGGATGGGAGAGGAGTGAGCCTTGAGGGACGCGGCGCTCTGTGTGCTGATGATCACCCAAAAGGTAGACCTGGACGACGATGTGCTGGGGTTCACCCACACCTGGGTGAACAAGCTGGCCGAGCGGGTGGCGCATCTGCACGTGCTGGCCCTCTCGGTGGGGCGGCACGAACTGCGGGAGAACGTCACCCTGTATTCCATGGGCAAGGAGCGGGGCGCGGGGCGATGGCGGCGGCTGGTGAATTTCACCCGCGTCGTCGCTCCGCTGGTGTTGCGGCGGCGGGTGCAGGTGGTGTTCGTGCACATGGTGCCCCTGTACGCCATCCTGGCTGCGCCGTGGACGAAGCTGGCGCGTGTGCCCATGGTGATGTGGTATGCCCACGGCCACGTGAGTTACACACTTAAAATTGCCCACCGGCTAGTTGAACGAGTCGTCTCCTCCACTGCTGAGGGATTCCGTCTGCCGAGCGCGAAGCTCGTGATAGTTGGACAAGGCATTGACACGGATATTTTCAAGCCAGCGGAAGGGGCACGACCGGAACGCCCCTTCACTGTGCTTTCTGTGGGACGTATCTCGCCCGTCAAGGACTACGAGACTCTGATCGAGGCGGCGGATGTTCTGGTGAATCAACAGGGGTGGCGAGACCTGCGGTTCGTCGTGGTGGGTGATGCAGGCACGCCGGAACAGGTTGCGTATCGTGAGCGGCTGTTAGCGGAGGTGCAGCAGCAGGGGTTAGTAGGCCACTTTGAATTTACGGGTGCTGTGCCGCACTCCGGGGTAGCGCAGTACCACCAACAAGCGGACTTGTTTGTCAATTTGAGCCACACGGACAGTCTGGACAAAGCAGTGCTGGAAGCAATGGCTTGCGGAATTCCCGTATTGACTTGTAATGAAGCCTTTGAGGACTTGCTGGGCGGACTTGCTCCAAGGCTTACGTTTACAGTAGGTGATGTAGAAGAACTGGCAGATAGAACGGTGGATTTACTGAGTCTTAGCGACGATGATCGGCGTAGCCTGGGATCAGAGCTGAGGGATAGAGTGGTGTTAAAACATAACTTGGCTGGCCTGGTTGACAGACTGATTGCAGTCTTTAAAGAGGTTATCAGATGACCGATGAACAAACAGTCAACCTTTACAGAGTGCCATACCACTGGATGATGAGCGATTTCTTCCAAACGAAATATGAGTATCCCATCAGGCTGCTCCAGCGACACCTCTATGGACCTGAGATCGTGTTGGACATGGGATGTGGTGATGGTAGGTTGACCTCCCTTTTGGCAAACAAAGTCAGTCGGGTGATTGGCCTGGATCATCAGATATTGCCACTTCTATTTGCCAGACTGCTCATTCAAAATAATAATGTGGTTCTAATACAGCACGATCTTACGCTTGGCTCACTACCTCTCGCTAACAACTGCCTTGATCTGGTCTCTGCTTTCGATGTGATAGAGCACATTCCTCTTGAAACCCTTAGCGTTCTGTTGCAAGAGGTAAAGAGAGTTCTGAAGCCGAGTGGTAAGTTTGTGTTGACTACCCCGAATAAGGACAGCCTGAGAAACCGACTCTGGGGTCATCGTGTGTCTCATAAGCATTACTTTGAACTGAATCCGAGGCAGTTAACACGGTTGCTGGAGAACGCGGGCTTCCGTATCGTTGAAATGAAGGGGATTTACATAGCTATCCCTATACCCAAGGTGGAACATTACGCCAATGTGGTCCCTTTCCGTGGCCTGTTCCACCGTCTTATTCCGATGGGAACACGGCTTCCCGGCCTCAGTGAAACAATGTTTGCCGTGGCTGAGGTCGCGTAGCTGGTTGAGTGGGTGCGATGCGTGCCCGATGGGGTTGAATTGGCGCAGTTTGAGAGCCTGTCAGAGATGGCATGAGTTGAGGAGAGCGGACGTGTCTCTGTGGCGTCGAATTCTGCAAGGGATGGTAGCCTTTTCGGCAGATACGATAATCAGCAACTTGGCCGCTGTGTTGGGTGCGGTTTTAGTCTTTCGCTACCTGGACGTGTCCGCTTATGGTCGCCTAACACTGGCACTCTCTTTCTATGCTGGTGCTACTGTCTTTCTCGACTTTGGTCAGGACACAGTATTCATTGCTGAGGTCGCCCGGGCGCGGGGGACTAGAGACCTGAGCTGGGCCAGGTATCTTTTGACTAGGTATCTGCAGCTGAATACTATCATGGGTTGTGTCGCACTTATTGCTTTCCTGATCATCGGTCACCAGCAGCGTAATCAGTTGTGGATCGTAATGGGGTTCTATCTTCTGACTACTGCTCTGAACAACGTGGTCAGTGTATTATTTCACAGCTACACACGGTACCAGCTATTGGCGACTCAATCCATCGTCCGTAGCCTCTCCCGTTTGCTATTGTTGGTTACTCTGCCGCTTTGGTGGCGAGGGGATAATCTACTGGCGGTGGCGTGGACTTATCCTTTAATGGATGCCGCCGCATTGTTAGTGTCGGTCTGGCTGGCGCGGACAGTGGTGCACGACTTGAGGAACATTCGGGCGGATGAGTACTCGCTGACCTCGCTGGCAACACTCTTTCACCAACAAGGCATCTATGCGGCGTTGAGCGTCCCGGTCAAGAGAGTCGCCGATCAGTTGCCAGTCTGGTTTCTGAAAGCCCTGATCGGTGACGTAGGAGTGGGGATTTATGGGGCTGCTCAGAAGGGGTTCTCGCTGATTTATGCTTTTTTCAGTACTTTAGAAACCACGGTTTTCCCTTTGGTGTCCGAGCAGATGGAAGTAGACAAAGAGCGCCTCCAGATTGCCCTGCGGCAGATGCAAAAGTACACCTTTTGGCTGGGACTGGTCACGGCGATAGTGGGCGGGTTGGGTGCACGTTGGCTCATCTTGACTGTGGCCGGGGAGGGATACCTGGCCGCGGTACCTATGTTCCGTTTGATGCTCTGGCAACTGGTGATTTATGCTTTCATGCAATCGCAGCGTCCGTTATTTTATGCTTTGGGACAACAAGGGTGGCTGTTTATCTTATATTTGTTCAACATGTTAATATATGCCCTGGCGCTGTTTGGGGCCATTACCGTGATGGGTACCATAGGCGCGGTTGGAGCCACATTGATTTATGCCATACTGTCCGCAATTACTAGGATGATGGTTCTACGGAAGCTGGGTTCGCAGACCCTTGATCCGTGCAGCGTGTTCAAAGTAGAAGGGTTTGATCGGCGTCTGTGGGAAATCCTACGAACATGGGTGCTGCGTTGGTTTGGAATGGTAGCGTAGGGATTACGGAGGAATAAGTCATGTCGCAAAGAAGAGACGTTCTATGGGTTGGACCTTGGTCACCAGGGCATAACAACCCCCGCCAGGCCGAACTCCTGCCACGTCTAACTCGCGTGAATGCATGGCGGGTGACGTTTAATGAGAATCGGTACCTTCGGGCTATACAAACCAGAATCTATTGGCGCATTTTACCATTTTTCTATCCTCTTATCTTTAGATGGTGTTCACGATGGTATAAATACTTGTGGTGCACCGATCTGAATCAGGTTCCCCATTTTGGGGGTGACATCGTGGTAGATGTAGATGACCCACGCTTTACTCCTTATGAAACCCGTATGCTCAATCATCCCCACGTGCGTGCTGTGGTCACGACGACATACCTCCTGCGTGAGCGACTGATCCGCAATGGCGTCCGCAAGGATGTGCTGGTGATGCCCCAAGGGGTCAGTTTCAAAGACAAAAACGGCGTGCGACAGGCTGAGATTGCCCGGCAATATCGCGGGCATGGAGAGGTGGTTATTGGATTAAGCCAACCTCTCTTATCCATCGCTGCCCTGGACGATAAATCCAAGCGCAAAACATGGCCGGACGAATATAGTATGAAGTTCTTACTTGAGGTGATGGAGCATGTATGGTCAGAAATTCCTCATGCCGAGCTATGGCTGCTCGGCCGGCCGCATCACTCCCTGGTAAGATATGCACAGACACGGCCGGCGATCAAATTGATGGGCTACATCCCGCGCAGAGATCTGCTTAACTATGTCGCCAATTTTGATATAGCTGTGTACCCTCGGCAGGTGGATTTTGAGGGACGTTTCAGCGTCAAGTTAATCGAATACATGGGTTGTGGTGTGCCCATTGTTTCGACGAACGTGGGTGAATCATTTATTGTGACCGAGGCGAAGTCGGGGCTGATAGCTAGCGATGTTAAGGGGTTTGCTGATGCCCTGATCCGATTGTGTCGTGACCCGGCCTTACGTCATGAATTGGGCGAAAACGGTCGGCGGTTTGCCGTTGATTACGATTGGGATGCAATCGCCATGCGCTATGAACAAGATGTTTTCGAGCGTTATTTTGGACCATCTGAGGCATAACACTATGGGCCCGCGGAAATCTCCCAAATCTATCCTGAAGTGCTCTGGCCTGGTCCTGGACTTTGGCTGTGGGCACTACAAACTGGAGTCCGAAAAAGCAAAAGTCATTGGGCTGGACTATTTGCCAGCCCAGGGGGCTGATGTGCTGGCTAATTTTGAGTTTTCCCGGACATTGCCCTTCCGCAGCAATGTTTTTGACGGTGCGTACTTGTCGCACGTTCTAGAGCACATGAGAGACCCCGTCGCCCTCCTAACAATATTTCCATCAATGTGATGGCTGAGAGGTAGATGTGGTGTCGGCCATCATCGGCATCACGCAGGATCTGAGCTGCCTGACTGCCAAGTCCAGGATGCTTGCGCAGGTGCCGGACGATGGCCACCGTATCAGCCAGATACTCCATAGCCTTAGACCTTTTTCAAAAGCTCGGCAGTCACCCGCTGACGCAGGGCACGCACATCCTCATCAGTCACGTCGAAATTGAGGTCCTCCCACAGCCCACCCAGTGTCACGACCTCGGGCGGCTGCTTGGCTAGGTATTTAAATTTCAGAAAATCGAGGAACTGCATAAGCTCCTCAAAACCCTCGGGCGGCAACTCATTGAGGGTTTGATAAACCCTCTTCTTAACAGTTTGCGTCGCGTTCACTTTGCCCTCCTGGGATCTATCTACCTCGACATTGTTAGATTTGCCGTGTGGTGACTACC
>JANLFX010000095.1 GCA_024653325.1 Anaerolineae bacterium | reverse complement strand
CAGACCCGGTGAAGAAATACGGCTACATCAACGCCGAGGTGATGCGCCAGTGGGACCCCCAGATCGCTGCTATCTACCACGACCAGATGATGAACAAAGGCAAGCACCACTGCCAGGCCGTGTGTGCTTGCGCTACCCATCTCCTGGACCGCGTGCGAGCTGTGTTGCGAGATGGGCGCCCCTATGAGCTACGCGACGTGGACGGCAGGCCAGTCACCTGGCAGGAAGCACGGGCCATCATTGCCGAGCGGTACCACGTGCCTGACGAAGTGCGGAAGCGCAACAGCAAGCGGGCACGCAAAGCCCAGCAAGACCGTCGCGCGGAGAGGAAACAAAAGAGGAGAAGCCGCCCAGGCAGATAAGAGGCTGACGCCTTGACGTCACCTCAACCAGGGCCGACTTCCCCTCGGCTCTGTGCAGGTTTATTGTACAAGCAACAGGGCTCTTTGTCAAATTCAAGGAAGTCGGCCCGGTCTGACGCCGGTCGTCTCAAGCTATTCGGCTGGTAAGGTGCGATTCAAGCCCGTTCTTCGGACTTGACACGATTTAGGACATCTCAGGACGCAGCAGCGGTCGGCCGCTATGGGACAAACTTGCCCCGAAACTGAAACGCACCCGCGGCGTCGTACTCGTAGTGCGTGGTGCGTGTTCCGTTGGCCGGGGTGGTCTCGGTCAGCACGGTGCGGTTATCCACCGCATCGTATTCGTACGCGAAGGACTCGCCGGTGGAGCCTGCCGTGAGCCTCGTCGAACGGTACTCGGCGGAGGTCAGGTGGTAGAGGGGATCATACGTATTGCGGGCGACGCAGGAATAAAGGGACAAGCCCTGCCGCCCCGCCGCTACTTTTGGTTATCCTGCCAGTCCGTGGTATAATTCAGGTAACCCTCCCGCAGGTTCCAAACCTGCGGGAGGGTAAGTAAGCTCAAGGTAAACGCTATGTCCATTCTCACCGCCAGCGGATTGGCAAAATCATACGGCGCGCAAGACGTGTTCTGGGACGTCTCAATCCAGATCGCGCGGGGCGATAAGATCGGACTGGTCGGGCCCAACGGTGAGGGTAAAACCACCCTGCTGCGTATCCTGGCCGGTCTGGAAGAGCCCTCTGCCGGGGCGGTACAACGCGCCCGCGGGTTACAGGTGGGCTACCTGCCCCAGATAGCGGAGCTGGACAGCGAGCGAACGGTGTACGCTGAGATGCTGACCGCCTTTGCCGACCTGCGTGCTCAGCAGGCTGAGTTGCACCGCCTGGAGGAGGCGATGGCTGATCCCGCTCAGCGTAAAGAGGCTCTGCGTCGCTACGACGAGCTACTCACCCGCTTCGAGCTGGCTGGAGGCTACACCTACGAGGCCCGCATCCGCCAGGTGCTGGCCGGATTGGGGTTCTCCGCCGAGGAGTGGAACCAACCGCTGGGCCAGCTCAGCGGCGGGCAAAAAACCCGCGCCCTGCTGGCCCGTCTGCTCCTGCAAGGCCCTGACCTGTTGCTGCTGGACGAGCCAACCAATCACCTGGACCTAGCCGCCCTGGAATGGCTAGAAGATTACCTGAACCAATGGCCGGGCAGCCTAGTGATAGTGGCCCACGACCGCCGCTTCCTGGACAAGGTTGCCAGCCGGATATGGGACCTGGGTTTCGGTCACCTGGAGGAGTACACGGGCAACTACAGCCGTTACGCCGAACTCCGTGCCGAACGCATGGCCCGCCGCCAGGCCGAGTACGAGGCACAACAGGCCCACATCACCAAGACCGAGGTTTTCATCCAGCGCTACAAAGCGGGCCAGCGGTCAAAAGAAGCCCGCGGTCGCCAGAAACGCCTGGCCCGGCTGGAGCGTATCGAGCGCCCTCACGAGGCCCAGGCTATCCACCTGCACCTGGAGAGCGATCAGCGCAGTGGGGACCTGGTGCTCACCACCGCCGGAGCGATCATAGGCTACGAGCCTCAGCACCCGCTCTTCACCTGCCCGGAACTGATCCTGCGCCAGGGACAGCGCGCCGCCCTCATTGGCCCCAACGGTTCGGGGAAGACCACCTTTCTGAAAACCGTGCTCGGCCAGGTGCCGCCTCTGGCCGGGGAAATACGGCTGGGAGCCAGCCTGAAAATCGGTTACCTGGCCCAGACCCATGAGACGCTCAATCTGGAACACACCATATTGGATGAAATTCTGGAGGTCAAAAACCTGCCTTTAGAAAAGGCTCGCACTTTCCTGGGACGGTTCTTGTTCCACGGCGACGAAGTATTCAAACAGGTAGGCGATCTCTCCGGCGGGGAGCGTAGCCGGGTGGCCCTGGCCAAACTCACCTTGCAGGAGCCCAATTTCCTGCTGCTGGACGAGCCGACCACTCACCTGGACCTGCCCTCACAGGAAGTCCTGCAGGACGTGCTCTTGAATTTCCACGGCACCATCCTGCTGGTTTCCCACGACCGCTACCTGATTGATGCCCTGGCCACCCAGGTGTGGTTGCTGGAGGATGGCCGGTTGCGCGTGTACCAGGGGGACTACGCAGCTTACCTGGCGCAACGGGAAAGAGAAACCCAGGAAGCCACAGAAAGCATCCCTGAAAAACGAACGCCGGTCCAGAAACAAGCGGAGGAACGAGAAAAGGCCAGACAACGCCAGGCTCAGCAGCGGGCACGACGTATCGCCCAACTCGAGGAAGAGATTGCCGCACTGGAAGCTCGCCTGGCCGAGCTGGGCCGGGAAATTACCCTGGCCAGCAACGCCCAGGTGCTTGACAGAGTGCGCGCTTTGGGGGTAGAATACGAACGGGTAGAGGCGGAGCTGAATCGGCGCATGGCCGAATGGGCGGAGATCCATGCCACATGAAAGTCCTCATCGGGCTCACCGGCAACATCGCCACCGGCAAAAGCGAGGTAGGACGCATGCTCGCCGAACTGGGCGCGCGGGTGATTGACGCGGACGCCGTCGCCCACCAGGTGATGCGCCGTGGCGGCCCGGCCTATGATGCTGTGCTCGCAGCCTTCGGGCCGGACATCCTGCGCTCTGATGGGGAAATAGACCGCGTCCGGCTGGGAGCCATTGTTTTCGCCGACAAGGAGGCGTTACGCCGCCTGGAAGCCATCGTGCACCCGCAAGTTATAGCCCATGTGGATGCCCTCATCCGCGAAGCAAGCGAACCGGTGGTTGTCGTCGAAGCCATCAAACTCATCGAGGCCGGGATGCACCGTAACTGCCATGCCCTGTGGGTGGTCACCTGTCCGCGAGAACAACAGATCGCCCGCCTGATACGCACGCGAGGGCTGACGGAGGCCGAAGCCATTCTGCGCGTGGATGCCCAGTCACCCCAGGCCGAGAAAATTGCCCTGGCCGACGTGGTGATTGACAATTCGCATACCCTGGCCGAGACCCGGCGCCAGGTGGAGACCGAGTGGAAAAAGCTGCCCAGCACACCGGAGGCGCCCGCATGAGAATTGAGAGAATCATATGACTTTGGAATGAGGTAAATATTCAGAGACGGACACACCTGTTCGCTCTTGACGAGGAGCTTGCTGATAAACTGACCGAAGTCGCTTTATCAAAGCATATCCCCTCAGCGGTTTTCATCAACTCCTGGCTGAGAGAGAAAATTCTGGCTCAGACATAGATAGCATCGGGCAAAGCACCACATTTGGGGAGGAGGTAACTCCATGGACGTGACAATCCGACGCGCGACGGCAGAAGATGCTCAGGGGATAGTAGACGTCTTCAACTCCATCATCGAGGAAGGAGGACTGACCTCGATGTACCCTGCCCTCACCGTTGAACAGGAGCGAGCTTTCATCGAGAGCCTGGGGCCGCGCAGCGCCATGTTCGTCGCCGAAGCGATGGATACCATCGTGGGTTTCCAGACCATCGAGCCTTTTGCCCCGTGGACGCGGGCCATGGACCACGTGGCCATTATGGGCACCCAGGTGTACAAAGGTTTTCGCCGGCAGGGGATCGGTCGGCAGTTGGCTGCGGCCAGTCTCACCTTCGCCCGCGAACAAGGCTACGAGAAAGTGGTCATCTACGTCCGCAGTTGGAACACCGCCGCCAGAGACTTCTACCGCAGTCTGGGATTTGAGCCGCGTGGCACCCTCACCCGCCAGGTGAAAATCGAGGGCCAGTATGACGACGAGGTCTTCATGGAGATGTTCCTGGAAGCCGTGCCGGAGCGCGAGGTGAAGAAACCAGAAGCTGCTGCTGAGAAGCCGGTAGAAAAAGCCGTGGAAGAGAAGAAGCCGGCCGCCGAAGAAGCTCTGGAAGTGCACGTCCGACGGGCCAAGCGCAAGGACATCCCGACTATCACAGCCATTATCCAGCGGGTGAAGCCCGGCGGGGCCCGCATCACCAGCGAAGAAGTGCAGAACAGGCTGTTCGAGAAAGGTTACTGGATAGCCATATCCCGTAAAGCAGGCGGCATCGCTGGCTGGCAGGCCGAGAACCTGGTCACCTGCATCGAGGACTTCTACGTGTACCCGATGAGCTATTACCCCCAGGTGGGTGGACCATTGCTGGAGACCATCGAACGGGAGGCGCATCAGCTTTCGTGTGAAGTGGCTATCGTTTTCATTGACGAAGGAATGCCCGCGTTGGTGGAAGACTTCTTCCGCGCCCACGGTTACGAGCGCCGGACCATGGACGAACTGCACAAAATCTGGCGTGAAGTGGTCACCGAGCTCACCGGCGAGGGCCGGTTCATGATGGTCAAAAAACTGCTGGAGCGACCCATCATGCGTCCCCTGTAGGGTTGGAAGAATGGAAGGTTGGAAGGATGGATTGAGCTGGCTATAAACACGCACCATGCACTACGCAACACGCATTACACAGGATCTGTCCAAACAGGGGATGCACGTAACCTTGCTGTTATCCAGGGGTCGGGACGCGCCCGNNNNTGCCTGACCAGTCCTCACAAACAGCGCGTGCTGGACCTGGCCCGCGGCGAATACATCCCAAGAGCCGAGCCGATCATCATGGTGGGTAATCCCGGCCTGGGCAAAACTCACCTCGCTATCGGGCTGGCGCTCACCGCCTGTCGGCAAGGATACAAAGTCCGCTTCTACAATGCAGCAGCCCTGGTCAACGAACTGACCCAGGCTCAAGAGGAACAGCGCTTATCCCGATTTCTGACCACAGCGCTCAAACAGCACCTGATCGTCCTGGATGAACTGGGGTTCATCCCCCTCTCACCCAACGGCGCGCAGTTGATCTTTCAGCTCTGCTCGGCCCTTTACGAGCGGGTGGCCATGATCGTGACCACCAACCTCCGTTTCGCCGACTGGACGCAGGTCTTTGGTGACGAACGTTTAACAGCGGCATTACTCGATCGCCTCACTCATCGCGCCCACATCCTGGAATTTGTCGGTGAGTCCTATCGCTTTCGCCAGCGCTTGCAGCGAGAGGCTCAGACAAACAATGAGTGATGGGCTGTGGACAGTGCCGCCCTGGGGACGGCCTGCGGCCGTCCCCAGGGCTTGGACAACGCTGCGCGTTGTCCACACTGCCCACAGCCCCTACGGCGGAGTGGTCTTGTTTTCGATGATCACATGGCCCTGTTTTCGATGATCAAGGTTCAGACAAGGTATCCCAAATGGCCCTCTTTTCGATGATCAAATGGCCCTGTTTTCGATTGACAAAAACAGCTTGAGGTCATTGTGGGTCTTGCGCGTTCCCGTCCCCCTGGCCCGCTTCGTCTGACGGCCGCTGACAGTGGCGGTGGGCCAGCCCAATTGATGCAGGAAGAAGCGATAGGGCCGCCAGTAGGGTCCCGATGTTTCGAAGACATAGATCGGTGTGGCATCGAACTGGTCCGCCAGTCGTGGTCCTTCTTGAACCAGCCACAGGGCAGCCTGGAGATCCTGGTTGGGGATACTGCGGTGGCTGAGGATCTCCTGGCGGTGGGGGAGAGGATGGATGAAAGCGGCATGGCAGACCTTCTTGTGCGGGTCGATACCACAGGGCAAGTAGAGACGGTCTTCGAGGGGTTCGCCCCGCTCATCATAGTGGCGGAAGGGGTCGTCATCGTCTTCGAAGCTGGGATCGAGCAGACGGGCAAAGGTCATGGGCATCGGTATTCACCTCCTTTCCAGAATGGGATGGTGAGCAGCGCCTTATCCCGATCTGTCCAAACAGGGGATGCACGTAACCTTGCTGTTATCCAGGGGTCGGGACGCGCCCGCCGATAGGTTTCCCATCAAAGGTCGTTACCCTGCTGTGCAGACCAGGCCGCAGAATCCTGTACGTCGGTGCCTGAGGCCCGACAGGTGCTTGAAACGGTGGCGCGCCTCAGACACCAGTATAACTCAAAACACCAAAACAAGCGAAAAGTCCAATGGGCCGATGGCGTCAACCTCCTGTGCGGGGTAGCTGAGCAGCTCCGCCATAAAACATGTCACGCTCATCGGCCCCGGGCGAGTGGCCTCGAAGTAAACTTGACAGAAAGGAGATGTATGCTGCATGTCGTGCCACTCCGACTGTAGTATACAAGGTCACATGTTCGTCAAAAATTATCAGGAAGTAGAAGCCCAGAAGGTCGAGGAAGCACCCGGCGTCACTGTGCGTTGGGTGATCAGCGAAAAGGACGGTGCACCGCACTTCGCCATGCGCGTGTTCGAGGTTCAGCCTGGCTACGCCACCCCCTACCACCCCCATTGGTTCGAGCATGAGGTATTTGTCCTGGCCGGGCAGGGCAAAGTGCGCAGCGAGAATGCCGAACACCCTTTGCAGGCAGGAAATGTGGTTTTCATCCCTGGCGAAGAACTCCACCAGTTCGTGAATACTGGCGACGAGGTCCTCCGCTTCATCTGCCTGATCCCCCATGCCTGGCTGAGGAACGCGCGCAAAGCCTCTTATGATTGTTGCGCTGGTTAGCGGCGAGATCGGCGCCGGGAAAACGACAATCTGTCAGAAAGTAGTGGAATCAGCTCGCACACGGGGGGTTACCTGCGGCGGCCTGTCGACCCCGGCCCTGGTCGAACACGGGCGCAAAGTCGGCATCGTCGGGGTGGATTTGCGCAGCGGCGAGCGGAGGGTGATGGCCCGCATTGACCGCGACCTGGGCGGCCCACGCGTCGGCTGCTACTATTTCATGGCTGACGCCTTCCCCTGGGCCAACGCGGTGATCGCCTCGGCCGTGGAAGCCGGCTGCGACCTGCTGGTCGTGGACGAAATCGGGCCGCTGGAGCTCATGCAGGGTGGCGGGCTGATTCCTGCATTGGATCTGCTTGATGCCATACCCCGAGCCTTGGTCGTGGTGCGGCTCAGCCTGGTAGAGGCTCTACGAAACCGGCTGCAAACAAAGCAATGGACCACGCCCACTTTACCCTCCTTGCGTGTTTTTGTCACCACTCTCGACTCGCGGGATCGCCTGCCAAAAGAGATCACTGGCTGGTTATTTGATCCTCAACACCACTGAGAAGATACCGCAAATCCTCCAGAGCGAGTTGCCCTACACTGAGGAACCTTTCTCCCCTATCCCACGTCTAAAAAGCGAAACAACCCCATTTGCTTATTTGCCCATTTGCTGATTTGCCGACTCACTCAGGAGGTTTCCGATGAAGAAGAGGATTTTTCTTACCGCACTCACCGCGCTGATCCTGGCCCTCGCCTGGGCCGGACCCGCTCACGCTGATGGGATCATCATCATAGACCCGCCGCCGGACACGCACGAGCCAATCAACCTGGTCATCAAATACCACAAGGTGACGGTGACCATCGAGGGGCAGGTGGCCACCACCCACGTGGACCAGGTCTTCGTCAACGAGTCCCAGTGGGCCCTGGAGGGCACTTACATCTTCCCCATGCCCGAGGAAGCCGCCATCTCCGAGTTCGGCATGTGGGTGGACGGCCAAAAGTGGGAGGGCAAAATCCTGGAACGCAACGAAGCCCGCCGAATTTACGAGGACATCGTCCGCCGCCAGCGCGACCCCGCCCTGCTGGAGTACGTTGGGCGCAACACCTTCCAGGCCAGCATCTTCCCCATCGAACCCGGCGGCGAGCGGCGGGTGGAGATCGAATACAGCGAGGTGCTGCCCCTGGAAAACGGCTTGGTGCGCTACGTCTACCCGCTGGATACCGAGCGCTTCTCCTCAAAGCCCATCGAGGAGGTCAGCATCCACGTAGACATCCACTCCGAACAGGCCATCAAAGCCATCTACTCCCCCAGCCACAAGGTGGCCATTGACCGCCAGAGCGACTACCGGGCCAGCGTCGGCTACGAGGAGTACGACGTCCTGCCCGACGTTGACTTTCAGCTTTACTACACCGTTTCTGAGGAGGACATCGGTCTGAACCTGCTTTCCTACAAAGGTGATGAGGGCGAGGACGGCTTCTTCCTGCTGCTGGTCGCCCCAAAAGTAGAGGTGGATGAGCAGGAGGTGGTGTCCAAGGACGTGATCTTCGTCCTTGATACCTCCGGTTCGATGAGCGGGGAAAAGATCGAGCAGGCCAAAGACGCGTTGCGCTTCGTGCTGGACAACCTCAATCCCGAGGACCGCTTCAACATCGTGGCCTTCAGCACCGGCGTACGCCAATATGCCGAGTCCCTGCGCCCGGCCAGTGAGCGAGATCAGGCCGAACATTTCGTCTGGGAGCTGGAGGCGGCAGGCGGCACGGACATCAACCGCGCGTTGCTGGAAGCGTTGGGCACGGCCGACGCCGAGCGGCCCACCATTGTCATCTTCCTCACCGATGGCCTGGCCACCGAGGGCGTGACGGAGACCGAGCGCATCCTGGAAAACGTGGCCGACGCGGCACAGTCCAACGTGCGCATCTTCCCCTTTGGCGTAGGCGACGACGTGAACACCATCTTGCTGGACACCATCGCCGAGAACCATCGCGGAGCCAGCGCCTACGTGCGCCCCGGCCAGAACATCGAAGAAGAGGTCTCGACCTTCTACGCCAAGGTAAGCACGCCCCTCCTGGCCGATGTGGAGATTGACTTCGGCGACGTGTGGGTGCGGGATACCTATCCGTATCCCCTGCCCGACCTGTTCGCCGGCAGCCAGCTCGTCCTCGCCGGACGGTACAGTCACGGCGGGCCGACGACCATCACTCTCAGCGGAGTAGTCAACGGGCGGCGGCAGACCTTCACCTACGAGGACGTGACCTTCCGTGAGACCGGCGGGCCGGACTTCATCCCCCGGCTGTGGGCCACGCGCAAGGTCGGCTATCTGCTCAAGCAAATCCGCCTGCACGGCGAATCGCGAGAACTGGTGGACGAGATCGTGGACCTGGCCGTGCGCTACGGGATCATGACCCCTTACACCTCTTTCCTGGTCAACGAGGACGTGGACATCCTCAGCGAGGAAGGGCGTGAGGAAACCGCCCGCCGCGAGTATCAGGCTCTGGCCACGCCTGCTCCGGCCTCGGGTGCTCCGGCCGTGGAGAAAGCCCAGGAAGACTCCGGCCTGGCCGGCACGGAAAGGGCTGGTGGCGGTACCGTCCACGAACAGGTGAAGCAGGTCGGTGACAAGGCCTTCGTCTACCGCGAAGGAGTATGGACTGACACCACTTTCGATCCGACGAAGATGACGCCGGTGAAAATCGGCTTCGGCAGTGATGCTTACTTCGAGTTGCTGGCCGTCCGCCCGGAATGGGGCAAGTACTTCGCCGTGGGTCAGTACGTCATCGTCGTCCTGGACGGCACAGCTTACCAGGTAGTCCCAGAGAGCGAGGGCCAGGATAGCGTGACCATCCCGCCCACCGCCACACCTACATCCACGCCCGTGGCCGAGCAGCGCACTACAACCATACCTGCGAGTTCATCATCCAGCCAATCCCCATCTGGTGGGTTGTGCAGCGGAGCTGGCCTGGCCATCCTGCTGCCCTTGGTTGGGCTGATTCCGGCCCTGAAAAGGTAAACCTACAAAAGTGCGACGCACCCGGGAGGTGCGTCGCACTTTTGTGCAAACGAGTTTTGACAGCGGTTATGAAACATGCTATTATATTGCCAGCGGTTGTTCGGTTCATCTCCCTGGGCGGACGGCCATCCGTCCCTATTCTCACCAGGAGGTGTTGGGATGAAAGAGTCCCACGTTACCCCCTCCCGCAAGGATAGCCGGGTAGCGGGTATCCCTGCCGTGTCCGGGCCAGAGGCCAGCGGTGCGAGCGCGAAGTGCGCCCGCAGTCGTGGCCTTTTTGTTTGTTGTACGATGGCCGCGATCCTTATCATCGTTTTGCTCATTTCTATCCTGGCGCCACCAGAGTCAGGGGTGACGTGGGCCCAAGAGCCCCCTGGCACTCCTGGGCCAATGCCGACTCCGGGGCCACACAATGCTCCGCCAGGCCGGTGGCCGGAGAACGATCCGCGTCCACGGCTTGACATGGCCCGGCCGTCTGCCAATGACGAGAGGAGTGCGGTTCCATCTGCTGCTGAGCAGAGACTCTCCGCGCCTCTGGCCTCAAGTTTCGCCTCTGGAGACTGGCCGTTGTATATGCACGATCCGGCGCACACGCAGTACCACCCAGACGCCGGCCTGAATCTGCCCCTGACACAAACATGGAGCTTCGAGCCATCTGGCAATGACCCATACCCTGAAGCTCCCGTGGTGGTGGGCGATACCGTCTACATAAGCTTCTCTTTCGAGGATGAACCGAGCCAGGTTTATGCACTTGACGTAACCACGGGAGCCCTCAAATGGAGCAGGGAGATAACCGGCTACACCTGCTATTCCTCACCCGCAGTAGCCGATGGCCTACTCTATATCGGTACCGGGGTTTGTGGATTTTTTGGCAGCGGAGCTTACGAAGGTGGATACGTGTACGCTCTGGACATCGCCACCGGAGAAATGGTTTGGGAGCGATACTTCGTTGGACGAGCCGACACCGTGCCGGGGGGGGGACATTGGCCGCCTAGCTGAAGGTGGAAGAGCTACGTCGAATGGTGGAATTGGCACACCAGCCCTGGCTCTGTCTGCGCTGGCCGTGTCAACCCTGGCCGTGATATGGCAGTGCAAAAAGCCCTATCGTAAATGGGCTTGGGTAGCTTTGGGATTGAGCATGGTAACCAGTCTGGGCTGTGGCATCGGCTACTATGTGTCTGAAAACCCATACCCTGCTGAAAACCGAATAGACGATGTGTTAGGGGAAATAGAGCCGATCGTCCTGGCCGAACGAGAGCCGCTTACAGCAGAAATATCACCAGATGGGCAGTGGTTGATCGCGGTGATGGAACATGAACAGCGATTCAGGGAGTGGATCGCCATTGACTTGGTTCACAATGTTGAGCACGTGCTGGCCACGCGAGATGGGGGCTCCAGCGGCCTCGTTTGGCTAGATAATCAGCACGCAGTGATGACCATGGGAGGGGGCTTGAGTATGTTGCGAGTTCCCGACTTGAATCGGTGGCATTTGACAGACTTGCGTTCACCTTCTTCCGCCCCAGTCACCGATCTGGGCATCCTATGGAAAGCAGATTACCTCTACGTTGTGGAAGGTGAATTTTCCTCTGGCTACGCGGTGTTTTCCGTTGATGAAGACTTGCCGTATTATGTAAGTATGAGCACTGTCTGGCGCACGCAAGAGGATGTCGAAACAGCATTGGCTGGCATCCCGCACACTATCATCCAGGCGGGGAGGAGCTTCGATCCTGATGCTCGCTACTACTCCCCAGACGGACGGTACTACGTCACGGATCGCCCGTTTGGTGAGCCAGGCACTCTTATGACTTACAACCAGGAGGCAATGTTCGACGCGGCGACGGAAAAAGAGGTAGCCCACGCCTATAAGTACTACTGGAGTACCTATTTTCTGGGCTGGGCGTATGACAGCAGTGGGGCGTACTTTATGTTCCAGCCGCGCGGTGTGGACGCCGACGTGCTGCACCCGCGCCATCCCATCTACAAGCTGCTGGTGCCGGGGGCTACGCCACGGGGCACGCCGGTGCCAGCGTCCACACCTACACCATCAGGCGAGAGCCGCGCGCCGGGCAGTGGATACATCGGCCGGTCGGCCGATGGAAGGAAGGCCGAAACAAGAGGTGGGGTTGGCATGCTGGCCGCGGTTCTGCCTCTGCTGGCAACGCCGGCCTTGGCTGTAGTGTGGTACCGACGTAAAGAGTCTCGCCGTGGCTGGGTCTGGGTAGCGCTGACGTTGGCCGTGGGTACCGGCTTAGGTTGCGGTATCGGTTACAATGTGCCTGCGAACCCATATCCCGGTGAAAACCGGTTGGATGATGTGCTGGGCGAAGTTGAGCCGATCGTGCTGGCTGAACGAGAGCCGATGGCGGCTTCTCTCTCACCTGATGGTAAGTGGATGCTGGTCTTAATTCGAGAGACGGGACCTGTACTGGCGATTGACCTGGAGCACAATCAGGAATACGAGATTTTGTCTGATGGAGGAACAACAGCACGCTGGCTGGACGATAACCATGCTTTCTTGCGACGTGGGATAATACTCCGTGTGCCGGATATAGAAATGTGGCAAGTAGAGCGATTGAGCTTTCCAGATCCTGCTCCTACTGATATTGACGTTCTGCGGGATGCCAAATTTGTCTATGTCCTTGTGGGCTGGCCCAGTTCTGTCCCGGTTCTAGTAACCGCTGATCCAAGTGTGCCATATGAGGTCGCCGTCAACTGGAGCGTTGAGGAAGTAGAGGCCCACCTGGCCGGCATCCCGCACACCATCATCCAGGCGGGGGGGCTGCTCTTTGACTACAACAGCCGACACTACTCCCCCGATGGACAATACTACGTGGCACCGCGACCCGTTAATGTGCCCGGCGACTCCCTGGACTACCCGCTGATCGCGATGTTTGATGCGGCGACGGAGAAAGAGGTGGCGCACGCCTTCAAATGGGGTTGGCACGGTGATTTCAGGGGTTGGGCGTATGATAACAGTGGAGCATACTTCATCTACAAACCGTGGGGCGTAGACGCCGACGTGCTGCACCCGCGTCATCCCATCTACAAGCTGCTGGTGCCGGGGGCCACGCCGCGCGGCACACCTGTCCCAGTGTCTACTCCCACCCCCTCTAGCGAGGGCCGCGTGCCGGGCACAGGGCAACTGCAGCCCGTGGCCTATCGCCCGGCGCCGGTCGCCCAGTCCGGCGAGCAGGGCTGGTACGTGGACGACGTGAGCGTGTTCGACGCCGCCTCGTCTCCCTACATCTTCTACGACGACTTCGACCGCCCAGACAGCAGCGACTTAGGGCCGGCCTGGGTTGAAGAAGCAGGAAACTGGAACATCACAAGCGGTCAATTGCACTGCCCGGTGACACAAAGTGGCTGCCGTGTGGCGACGACGGAATCCTTCGGCGACACCGCCTTCGTCATCGAGACCCGCCTACGGGCCACGGGCAACTTCATCACCCCCTGGAAACTGAAGTGGTTCGAGGGAGACACCGGCTACTACGTCTGGTACTGGCCCTATTATCTCTTCCAGCCTCCGCCGCCCATCCCCACGGGCAAAGAGGACGCGCAGCCCCTTTCCCCCGGCCCCAGGGCGGCGACGCTGAGCCTGGTGCGGATGTCTGGTGGCCAGTTCGAGGTGCTGGATCAGACAGGTGTGCCCTCCTGGGTGCAAGACCCCACGGCCTGGCGCACGCTCAAGGTGGTACGCGAGGCAAGCACGGGCTTGATCGAGGTCTATGCCGACGAAGGCAGCGGCTATCCGGACACGCCCCTCCTGCAGGCCACAGATAGCACTTTTCCCCAACTTAGGCGGCTGGGCTGGTGGGCCGGTGGCGGGCCGGGCCACTTCTACGTGGACTGGGTGACGGTCACGCCAGGAGGTGCGCCGTGAGCAAACGCATCTCTTCCTGCCGTCTTTTCCTGATCCTGTTATCGGGTGGCCTGCTACTGGCCGTAGCCTGCTGTCTGTGTTCCACCCGCCGGGCGAGGGAAGAACCCCTGCCCCCAAAAGTGGAGGTGATCGCAGACACCGCCAGCTTTAAGCTATCCCCTCAGGCTTAAGCGGGGGCACGGGGAGTGTCCCCCGTACCTCACCCACCCTCAACCCCTGGCAAGAGGAGAGAGTTAAAAGTGCGACGCACCCGGGAGGTGCGTCGCACTTTTCACCCTCCCCGCAGGTTCGGAACCGGCGGGAGGGTTTTTAATACTTGCCAAAACCACAATTCGGTGGTATTATATACATAAGTACAAACCGGACGGTCCTGTATTCCTGAGGAGGCTCCCAATGACCCACAAAAAATGGCAACCCATTTTGAGTCTGAGCACCGTAGCTATCCTGCTCATCCTGACCACCAGCGCCTGCCTGCCGGGCCGTAGTGGTCAGGCGACCACAGGGGGGCAAACGACACCTGCTCCTTCGGGACCAGCAGCGGCGACTGCGACACCCACCTCCGCGCTGGTCTCCGTACCGACCTACACGCCCACCCCGATTACCCTGCCACCTACGTACACTCCCACGCCTGCGGGGAGTGAGACCCAGGTACCAACGACGGCCCCCATCACGCCGACCGCTACGCTCACTGTCACGAGAGCGCCCACGGCTACCCCCGCCCCGGTAATCGGCGAGCTTCTGGTCAATGGCGATTTTGAAGAGCCATTTACGCCGCAGGGCACCGGCACCGGCTGGAGCAAGTTCAACACCGAAGGTGGCGCGCAGTTTTTCTGGGGCGACAATGACTGGCTGCCTGCCGTGGCCAGCGGCAAACACTCCCAGGGCATGAAATTGAGCAACATCGTTCAGGCCGACCGTTACATTGGCGTGTATCAGACCGTGTCCGTCATCCCCAGCACCACCTACACTTTGACCATACACGGCCTCATTCGCTCTACCGAGGCGAACAACGGCAGCTATGGTCATCGCATGCAATGGGGAATGGATCCCAAAGGCGGCGAGGACTGGCAAACCGTGTCCGCGTGGATGGACCTGGGATGGGATGATCAGCCTATTGACTCGGCCTCACCCACAATGGGGGTCTACACTGCTACCATTACTCCGCAGAATGATTCCCTGACCATTTTCATCCGCGGATGGAGTAAGTGGCCGGTGATGTACAGCCGCTCTGAATTCTTCGTGGATAACGTCAGCCTGACCGGACTGAAGGGCGGCACTGCTCCTGAGGGTGAAGAAAGCACGCTGCCACCTACTGGCGGCGGGCGCGGCAGTTGGATACCCCTGGTTGGCGTGGGTATTATCCTGGCAATAGCCTTGTGGGAAGTTCGCCGCACATTCTTCTGGTGGCGACGCGGGGGCAGAGACTAATCCCAGTGTAGGGCAAGCTTTAGCTTGCCTACATTATGAGCGAAGTCCAAGGAGGTTTCCTCGTCATGCGCGTTTCTTGCTTGCAAGAGAATCTGGCTAAGGGTCTTTCTATAGTCAACCGGGCAGTGGCTACCCGTAGCACCCTGCCGGTGCTGTCTAACGTGCTGCTGGCCACCGAACAAGGATTGCTCAAGCTGGCAGCTACCGACCTGGAACTGGCCATTTCCTGTTGGATTGGAGCCAAGGTTGAGGAGGATGGAGAAACCACTGTTCCTGCGCGTTTACTCACCGACCTGGTGAATTCCCTCCCCCCAGAACGCATTGATATGGAACTGGTCGTGCGCACCCAGGCCTTGCACCTGACCTGCGCTCGTAATGAGGCCGATCTCAAAGTGGTAGATGCTTCTGAATTTCCACTGCTTCCCGCTGCCACCGGCGAACATCAGATTGCTCTGCCCCCCGAAACCCTGCGCCAGATGATCGGGCAGGTGGCGTTTGCGGCAGCCACAGATGAGAGCCGACCCATTCTCACCGGAGTGCTGGCCGATTTCAGTGGTGATAAGCTCACCCTGGCCGCAGCCGATGGCTTTCGCCTCTCTGTCCGCTCCGCGCCCTTGGGCGAGGTGGGAGCCGAACCGATCAGCGTGGTTATTCCGGCCCGTGCCCTGTCCGAGTTAAGCCGGATCGCTGCTGAGGAAGAAGCGCCCATTACCATGACCATAACACCTGGCCGCAACCAGGTGCTTTTCCACCTGCAAGGCAACGCCGGGGCCCTACAAGGCAAAGTGTTCGGTATTGACCTGATCTCCCAACTCCTCGAGGGCCGTTTCCCGGACTATAACCAGCTCATCCCCAAGACGAGACATACCAGAACCATATTGAACACGGGCGAATTCCTCAAAGCGTGCCGGATGGCCAACATTTTCGCCCGCAGCGAGGCCAATATCATTCGCTTAAGCGTTGCTCCTGATCACATGACCATCTACGCCACCAGCGCGGAGATGGGCGACAGCGTCAGCGAGATTGACGCCCATGTAGAGGGCGATCCTATCATCATCGCTTTCAACGCCAAATATCTGATTGACGTCCTCTCGGTGGTGGACAGCGCCCAGGTCGCCCTGGAGACAACGACGGCGTCCAGTCCGGGCGTGATCAGGCCCGTTGGTGACGAGACTTTCACCCATGTAATCATGCCCATGCACATCCGCACCGAGTCAGCGAATGAGTGAATTCGGCGAATCAGCGAGAACTCGCTGACTCACCCCTTCACTGACCCGCCCCTGTAGCTCAGAGGACAGAGCAGTGGTTTCCTAAACCATGTGTCGGGGGTTCGACTCCCTCCAGGGGCGCCTATACAGGTAGGGAATTCCAGCAGCCCCACTGGCTTTCCCGCCAGAAGCAGGCTGACTTACGCCAGGCGGTAGATTGGGAGGAGAAGAAAGATTGGGCAACGCCTCTGGGGGTGGCGTAGAACGCAGACCGCTCGTGAAACCAAAGGGCCCGGTGGAGCAAACCGGGCCCTTTTTGTGTATGTATTGGGGATGGTTCATCATTCTGGCGGAAATAGGTTTACACTTTTGAAGCCCTGAAAA
>JANLFX010000094.1 GCA_024653325.1 Anaerolineae bacterium | reverse complement strand
GGTGAGGGCGGGGTTAGGAGAGGTCAAAAAGCCCGAATTTAACATTGTCGAGCTAATCGCCGGCCCCTTAAGTTGACGCATATGGGCATTAGCCGCATGGCCCTAATCGGGCAGCTTGCCCCCGTGCAAAAGGCGCAATTCATCGGATCTTGCACCCCGGGCATGCCTTGCCTTCACCAAATTTGCCAGACGGGGCAAGGTGTGATATGCTTAATTACAAGCCATTTGCAAAAGGGGAGGACGATGGGGGAATCGCACACAGGTAATACCGTCTTCTTTGACGTGGAGACCCAGTACCTGGCCGAAGAAGTTGGGGGTTGGGACTTTATCCATCGCATGAAGCTGGCAGCCGCGGTCAGCTACAGCACGGCGGACGGCGCGTTTCGCTGGTACACCGAGCATACTGTGGCTGACCTGGTCGCCGAGTTGTGGGCCGCCGATTTGGTGGTCGGGTACAACGTGCTGCGCTTCGATTACACCGTGCTCAGCGCCTACACTAATCACCCTTTGCATCGGCTGCCCACGGTGGACTTGCTGGCTTATCTCTACAATGCGTTGGGCTTCCGCCTGAAACTGGACAATCTGGCCCAGGCCACCTTGGGTATCAACAAGACGGCGGACGGTATCCAGGCCGTATACTGGTATCGTCAGGGAGATATTGATAGAGTGCTGGCCTATTGCCAGCAGGATGTGGAGATCACCCGCCAGCTCTACGAATTCGGACGCGAGCGAGGGTACGTGCAGTACCTCGATAAGCGCTGGCGACTTTGCCGCGTGCCGGTGAGGTGGTAGGAAGGGTTAAGTATGAACGAACGATTTAGTTCAGTCTATGTCCCAAACGAGCAAAATGGCGATCTCAGGCAAGCAATAGCCGAACACCTGGCAGGGAACCCACAGGTGACACTTGGTTACCTCTTCGGTTCCCAGGTCCAGGGACACACAGGGCCGCTGAGTGACTACGATATCGCTATCCTGGTTGCAGGGGAAATGAGTTTCTCGTCGCGCCACAGGCTAGCTCACGAGTTGGCCTGTCTGCTGGAGGTAGAGCGGGTAGACCTGGTGATCTTGAACCGCGCACCCATCGAGCTGCGATATAACGTCGTGGCCGAGGGGCAATTGTTGTACCAGCGTGATATAGCATCCCGAGTGGAGTTTGAGGCAGATACGCTGAGCCGGTACGCCGATTTTTTGCCAGTGCTCAAGCAACAACGCCGGGAGATCGTCGAAGGAGGAGACAATGAAAGGGGAATTCGCCGGTATCGAGCGGCGCTTAGAAAGACTCAGAGAGTGCTTGCAGAAATTAGAACCACTGCGAGCAAAGAGCCGCGAAGCGTTCCTTGAAGACCCCTACCTGCAAGACATTGTCGAAAGAAACCTGGAAGTAACGGCCCAGTGTTGTTTGGATATTGCGAACCGGATTATCTCCCTGGAGGCGGCGCGTAAACCGCAGGATTATTACGAGGGGATAATCCGCCTGGGAGAGATAGGTGTGCTCCCTACCGAATTCGCCCGTGACTTCGCTCCCATCGCTGGCTTTCGCAATATACTGGTGCACGAGTACCTGGACCTGGATTGGAACGAGGTGTACGCCAACTTGCAGGCATTGGATGACGTGTACATCTTCGCCGAACGGGTGAAACAGTGGCTGGAGAACCGGGAGAGGCTGAACGGTGAGCACTCAGTTTGAACCGGCCTACGTGGCCCTGCTGGAAAGCGGCGAACTGAAACGCCGGGTAGAGACGGCCTACCGGCGGCTGGCAGCCTGCGACCTCTGCCCGCGTGAGTGCGGGGTGAACCGCCTCCAGGACGAGAAAGGAGTATGCCATACCGGGAAACGCGCCGTGGTTTCCAGTTTCAACCCCCATTTCGGCGAGGAAGCGCCCCTGGTCGGGCGGGGCGGCTCCGGCACCATCTTCTTCAGTTGGTGTAATCTGAAATGCCAGTTCTGCCAGAACTACGAGATCAGCCAGCTCGGCCAGGGCCGCGAGGTGGAGTCAGAAGACCTGGCAGCGATGATGCTCCATTTGCAGGACATGGGCTGCCACAACATCAACTTCGTCTCGCCCACCCACGTCGTGCCCCAGATTCTGGCAGGCGTGCTTCTCGCTGCCCAAGCCGGTTTGCGCCTGCCCCTGGTCTACAACACCGGCGGCTACGACAGCCTGAACACCCTCGTCCTGTTGGATGGCGTGTTCGACATCTACATGCCAGACATGAAATACGCCGACCCCGAAATTGCCTTGAAGTACTCCAAGATCAAGAACTATCCAACTATCAATCAAGCAGCGGTGAAGGAAATGCACCGTCAGGTCGGAGACCTGGTCATGGACGAGCGGGGCGTCGCCCTGCGCGGACTGCTGGTCCGTCACCTGGTGTTGCCAGAGGGGCTGGCTGGCACGGCGGAGATCGTGCGCTTCCTGGCCACGGAGGTTTCGACGAACACCTATCTGAACATCATGGATCAATACCGGCCTTGCTACAAAGCCAATGAGATGCCTCCATTGAATCGGCGGATCACCCACCAGGAATACGAAGAAGCCGTACGCCTGGCCCATGAAGCGGGCCTGCACCGGCTGGATGACCGGCGAACACGGCTGATGTGGATTCTGGTATAAGCACCTTTGACTGGCATTTGGAGACGTGTTATAATGACCAGCACGCGTCGGGAGGTGACAATATGGCACAGGCACGTTTACACGCCGTGATCCACGGCCTGGTGCAAGGGGTCAACTTCCGGTACTACACGGCCCTGGAAGCCCGGCAATTAGGCGTGGTGGGCTACGTGCGCAATCAATGGGATGGCACGGTGGAGGTCGTCGCCGAGGGCGAACGCTCCCACCTCGAGCAACTGCTGGCCTTCCTGCACCGGGGCCCGCGCTGGGCAGAGGTGGAACGGGTAGACTTTGAATGGCAGGCACCCACAGGAGAATTCCACAGGTTTGAGGTACGCTATTGAGAAAAAATCCTGAACGATTAGCCTGGATCGTTTTGCTCACTGCTTTTGCCATCTTTTGCACCCTGGCGGTGAGCCTGCCCCTGGGCATTCGCGCCTACGTGCGTGGGGCAACCAGCCCCCAGCTCACGCGACTGACACCCATCAACGGAACTATCCGCGTCATCGAACCAGGCAAGGAAGAACCTATCGCCGTCACCAGTACCAAGGATGATGTCCCCGAAGGAGCACGGGTCATCGCCGACGCGACATCCGGTGCTTTCCTGACCTTTTTCGATGATAGCAAACTGCGCCTCTATGAGAACACCCAGATCATCCTGCGCACCAGCCGCGCGCCACGCTTCTCCGCAGGGAACAAACCGAACACCGTCAAAATTGATCTGGAAAACGGACGTGTGCGCATTGGAGTAGCGCCGGCTATCGCCCGGCCCCTCCACTTCGAGATACGCACTCCCCATGCCGTGATCAACCTACAGGAAGGCAGTTACTCAATTCAGGTTACCAGTGAGGAAACCCGGATCGCCGTCGTACAACTGGGGCAGGCCACGGTGAGCGCTCTGGGTCAGACAGTAACCCTCAAGCAGAATGAACGGGCCACAGTGGCCGCTGGCCAATCACCGGTTGGTCCTCTTCCCAAGTTGAGTAATGTCATTGTCAATGGCGATTTTCGACAGCCCTTGGACATCGGTTGGCTGAAATACGATTACAAAGATGTGGCCGAAGAAGCTGGCGGACAGGTTGAGATCGTCGTAGACAATGCACGGCGGGTAGCGCGCTTCATCCGTCAGGGGGGCAATATCTATCACGGTGAAACTGGTATCCAGCAAATGATCGAACTCGATGTCCGCGACTTCAGCTATCTTGAACTCCGTCTTGACGTTCGACTGCTGGAGCAAAGCCTGTCCGGGTGTGGGTATCGTAGCTCAGAATGCCCGGTTATCGTCCTCCTGGACTATAAAGATGCTCATAACAACGACCGGCAATGGTACCACGGTTTCTACTACCAGAACAAAGATAATCTGCCGGTATGGGAAGCGGAACTCATCCCGCAGAACGTGTGGTATCCTTACGAGTCGGGGAACCTGATGGAGTTGCTGGGGGATGCCCGTCCCGCTTACCTGACCTCTATCCGTATCTATGCCTCCGGCTGGGATTATCAGAGCATGGTCTCTAACGTCGAGCTTCTGGCCGAGGAGTAGGAGGCAGGAGGGGTTGCCGAACTGATGAAGACACGAGCTATTGAAATCGCCCTGCTCCTCTTGGGGCTGGGCGCTTTTTGGGCCCTAACTCTATACCAGATCACCCTGCCCGGTCTTCACTACGACGAGGCCGTGGAGGTGGTACCTGCCATGCAGCTTCTCTTGGGACAACCGGTGACCACCCATCGGGGTTCCGGGATACACCTGGACGGACACCTGTTTCCCATCATGGTCATGGACTACATCGGGGCGCTGAACACCTATTTGATTTTGCCGTTTTTCGCCTTGCTGGGGATCAACGTCTTCGCCATCCGCCTGATGCCCATTTTGGTCGGCGTGCTGACCTTGCTGCTTACCTACCGCCTGGGCCGCGAGCTATACAATCCCCGCGTAGGAGTGGTGGCCGTGCTGTTACTGGCCGTGCAACCCTCGTTTGTGTTCTGGAGCCGGCAGGGCATTTTCGTCACCAACATCACCGCCCCCATTGCCCTGGCCTGCGTGTTCTACGCGGTACGCTGGTGGCGTGGCGGAGCTGTCCGCAATTTGTACGCGGCGGCGTTTCTGGCCGGGTTAGGCCTGTACGCCAAGTTCCTGTTCCTGTGGATCATCGGCGCCCTGGTTGTCGCCCTGGTGGTGCTGAACGCCGACCGCTGGTGGCAGGCTCTGCGCCAGCGTAGCCTGGCTCCTTTCCCCTTTCGCCTGAAGTGGTATAATGTGCTGCTGGCCGGGCTGTGCTTTCTGCTAGGCATCGCCCCGCTCATCGTGTTCAACTTGCAGACGCAAGGCACGATCCTCACTCTGACCGGCAACCTCACTTCCTCTTACTATCACACCAACAACCTCAACCTGCCATTGAACCTGAAAGTACGCCTGGAGCGTTTCCGCGCCGTGCTGGAGGGCAGCCATCACCTGTGGTACCTGGGCTGGAATTTCAACAACCGTTACTGGCCATGGATTTTCATCGGGGCTCTGATGATCACAGGTCTCGTCGTGATCGCCCACGCCCGCGACGAGGGACGACGGGCTTTTTTCCCGTGGGTGGTGATCGGCTGCGTCATCGTGGCCAGCACGGTGACTGTCTCGGACCTGTGGTTCACCCACTTTGCCATCCTGATGCCCTGGCCAGCCCTGGCGGTAGCGATGGCCCTCGACCTGCTGGCCCGGCGCGGCGGATTGGATGGGCTTCACCTGGGAAGGCTAGTGCCCGCCTGGCGGGATAGTCTGGCAGCTCAACTGGGCCTGGGTCTGGCACTGATTGTCCTCGTGGCTGCTCTGCTGATAGGCACCGACCTGCGGGTAGACCGCTTGTACCACCGGGAGCTGACCCGCAGCGGCGGGGCCGGAGCACACTCCGCTGCCATTTACGACCTGGCTGCTTACCTGGAGGAGGAAGGCATCACCCAACCGGTGATCATGGATTGGGGCATTGATGCCCCGTTGCGTATCCTGACCCAGGGGCGAGTGCAACCGGTGGAGATATTTGGCTACGAGTGGAAAGCGGGGGAGGATTTTCGCCGCCGGGTGGCAGAGGCGCTGCAGAACCCGAACAACATCTATGTGTTCCACAGTCCACAGGACACGGTGTTTCAACGCCGCGAGGCTTTTGAAGCGGAGGTGGTAGCCGAGGGAAAGACTATTGTCGAGGAGAAAATCTTCCGCGACCGGAGCACGATCCCCATTTTCGTGCTGCTGCGCGTGGAGTAAGGGCAACCACAAGGGTCGCCCTTACTTTTTCATCTGCGCGGCGTACAACGCCCGAATCTGGTTGAAAATCTCCAGGTAGGGCAGGCTGGCATAGTCGGGATAGGTCCACGGCCAGGCACGGAAAGAGCCATCGCGGAAATACAGAGTCACCTCGGCGTAGATGCCTTCGCCGATGTAGATGCGGTGAGCGTGGTCCTTGGTGGTGGCCAGCACCATCTTGGAGTGAGCAACGAAGCCGGGGTCCAGGTTGATCCGTCGCCGCCCTCCGACCGCCCATTCTGCTTCAAGATCATTGGTACGCCGCTTGATCGCCGCCAATTCCCCCTGTTCGATCAGTTTCTCGAAAGCCCAGATGCGCCGCACCAGCCCCGGCCCGAATTCCGGCGTGTAGTAAGGGGTGTGATCGAAAGGCAACAGCGCGCTCTCGTAATCAATGGGGCCAAACTCAGCCACCAAGCGCGCCTTGGCCTCCGCCAATAATGCCTCTCCCCCAGCGAAGGCACTGACGATAAGTTTGACAGGCAGCGGCTTTTTGACTGTTCCCATCATTTTCTTCGTCTGCCATCGGCACTAAACCCCAGCCCTCTTTCTTTCAAGCTAACGTAACGCTGCTGGCCGATGATCAGGTGATCGAGCACTTCCACATCCAGCAACTGACCCGCCATCACAATCCGCTCAGTGACGGCGATGTCCTCCGGACTGGGTGTGGGATCGCCGGAGGGGTGATTGTGGGCGACAATGATGGCAGCACAGTTCTGACGAACGGCCTCGCGGAAAACCTCGCCAACGCGCAGCATAGACATGTTAAGGCTGCCAATGTACACCGTAGGCGAACTCAACACGCGGTTTTTAGTATCGAGGAGGAGCAGGCGGAGGTGTTCTTGCTGAAGAGGGGCCATCTCCAACATCAAAAGGTTGGCGGCATCGGCCGGGGAACGGACCACAGGGCGTTCCTCCGGGGAGGCGATCATCAGGCGGCGACCCAGTTCCAGGGCAGCCATGAGTTGGGTGGCTTTGGCCGGCCCCAACCCGCGCTCAGTGCATAACTCGCTGAAGTTGGCCCGCGCCAGACCGAGCAAGCCATTGTATTTAGCCAGCAACCGGCTTGCCAGGTGCAACACACTCTCTCCCTGAACCCCGGTGCGCAAAATAATGGCCAACAACTCGGCGTTGGATAGGGCCTGAGCTCCATAGCGCTCCAACCGCTCCCGTGGACGCTCGTCCTGTGGCAGGTCCTTGATCAGAAGATACTCTACCCGGTTATCCCCCATTCTCCCATCCTCCCGCCCTTCCGCAATTCACTCCCACCAATCGGTCTCGGCCAGGTTCTCGTGCATACGTATGTAGCTATCGTACCGCGTTGGCGAAATTTCCCCCCGCTCGACGGCAGCTTTTACCGCGCAACCCGGCTCATGGATATGAGAACACCCCGGATAACGACAATGGGCCACCCACGGGCGCATCTCTGGAAAGTAGGCGTCCAGCTCCTCAGGCACCAGGTCCCACAACGCCAAAGACCTCAGGCCGGGTGTATCGGCCACATAACCGCCGAGGCTCAGGGGCACAATCTCAGGAATAACGGTGGCGTGCCGTCCTTTGCCCGTTTTCCGGCTGGTCTCACGCACGGTCAACCCCAGGCCAGGCTCCACCGCGTTCAACAAACTCGACTTACCCACCCCTGAAGGCCCACACAACACCGAAAGACGGCCGGTCAGTAGTTGCCGCAGGGCATCAACCCCTTCGCCAGTGACGGCACTGGTGTAAATCACCTGGTATCCCAATTCCTCGTAGACGCCGAATAGGGCCTGGGGCTCTCCCTCCTCTGCCAGATCAATTTTATTCGCACAGATCACAGCCGGCAGTTCGTTCATCTCGGCGATGACCAGAAAACGGTCTAGCATGCGCAGTCGGGGCACGGGCTCACGCACTGCAAAGACCACAACCACCTGGTCGGGGTTGGCTACCAATACCTGTTCTGCCTCTACACCAAGACGCACTGTCTTGCGGGAGAGAGCAGTGCGGCGCGGAAGCACCTCCTCAATGATGCCACGTCCATTCGCCAGATGCCGGAATTGGACGCGATCACCCACGGCCAGCAGGTCGGTCTCCAGCCGCAATTGCTTCAACCGCCCCCGCAGGCCACAGTCTATCGTCTCATTGCCAGTGCGCACGTAGTAGTGCCCGCCCAGGGCCTTAACCACGATCCCGGACGAGAGATCACCTGTTTTATGATCAGCTCCTGAACCCAGCGAATGACCTCCTCGCCACATCTAACATAGGACAAGCTGTCAGCTAAGACACCTGGTCAACGAGGGGCATCGGTTGGCACGTCGTAACCTGAAGTATACACTTCAATGCCCATCGCTCGCGCCCGCTCCGCCGCGCTGGCCTCCACGAAGGGCGAGACGATGATCCGCCGTGCCACTCTGGTCTCCCGCACCCGTTCGTAGAGTTCCACCTTGCGCTGGAAGGTATACACGTCGGCCCGCCCCACCGAGGATTTTATCTCCATCAAGATCACCTGCCCGTCACGCACCACGACATCCACTTCCACCTGGTCGGGACGGCCAAACACTACCCCCTCTGTGTCCATGTACCAGAAGTGTTCCACCCGCAAGCCTATATCGGACAGGATGCTGGCCACGCCATTGCGGAACGCCTCTTCGCTCAGGATACCCCAGCGGGCCCCTAATCCACCGATGCTGGACTCCAGCCGCCGCGAGAACTCTTCTTGTCGCTCCATCAGTTGCCGGATGGCTGCCGAGTGCTCCTCCATCCGCTTGCTCAATTGCCGGATGGCCGCCGAGTGTTCCTCCATCCGCTCGCTCAGTTGCCGGATGGCCGCCGAGTGTTCCTCGAAACGGGTGTTGAAATCCTCACGCAGATCTTGGATAGCCTGCAGTATCTCTTTCAGCTCAGCTCGGTGCACGAGCGATTCCGCCAGCGCCCCGGCCAACGTGTAGCGCAAAAGCGGCCGCTCGCTAATCAAGCGCGGTAATTCCTCCACGATGATGGCTATTACATCTTCTCGCGTGATGTCCATAGCTCACCTCCCATGCCACCGGTTCACCGCATCCAATGCCGTCAATCATTTGATTTCTGAGCGGTTTCCACACCCGGTCGTGGGCTGCTCAAGTACTCCCAGGCAAAGGCTCCAAACACACCCACAAAAAGCCCCAATGTCCCGGCCACAGCCACATTGAGTGCCTTCTTCGGGGACACCGGCTTAGTAGGCACGGCGGCGTAGCTGGCCAGGCGCATCTCATCGCCCTCGGATTCAGCGGCGATGCGTGACTCTTCTGCTTTGCGCACTATGGTCAGATACACTTCCTGGGCCGTATCCACATTTCGCTGCAACCGGTCATATTCCGTCTTGGCCGCTTGCTGCTGCTCTTGCAACTCCAGGATCTGGGGTTTCAATTTCTCAGCCTCGGCCTCTAATGCTGTCACCTTATCGCTCAAGGTGGAGATCATGTCTTCCAGAAAACTTATCTGTTCCCCCACCGTTTTACCGGAGAAAGACTGGGCGCTGTCTACCTGGAGCTCAATCGGCAACTGATATTTAGTACTGAGGGACTGCACCGCTAAAAACAACGAGGCCAGGTCGTCCCCCAACGAGGCCGGGGCATCGCTGGGTTGGAGTCGCAGCCGGGCTACGAGGTTATTCGCATCCTGGAGCACTAACTGGATGGCCTGAGCCGCGTCGTAATAGGCTCGCAGCGATTGCTGCATGGCAGCAATCTTGGTGTCCAGGATGTTCGTCTGATTGGCAGCCTGATAAGCAATCAGGGCTTCTTCGGCGCTTTTCAAATTGGCCTCGGCTGTCTGCACCTGGGCCTCGAAGAACTGAGCCTCCTCCTCGCTCTGCCCGTACAGGTCATTTACTTCCCGGACGACGATGTCCGCCCAGATGTTGGCCAGACGAGCCGCTTTCATCGGGTCCCGCGATTTCACCTTCAAGGCGATCAGGCTCGGATCAGAACTGCTGGCTGCTTCCACCATGCGAGATAGAGTATAGACCTGTTGCTCGTCTTCGTCCAGAATATCGCCCGCCGCAGTGATCAACTTGGACAACACATCGTCACTGGTGGCCAGGGCGGGATATGCCTTCACGGGCGATTGCTTATTCAGGGTCTCAAACCGGGGATCAAAACGCATCACGTACTTGGGCTGTACCGCGGCCACCATGGCCCTCGCCTCGTAAGTCGGTGGCAGCAGGAAGCTGACCACCCCGGACACAACGGCGGCAACCACTGTCAGGATCACGATAGCCTTCCAATGGCGGATCAAAACGTCAATATATTCTCGCAGGTCGATCTCATCTTCCACCAGCTTCTCCTCCTTCAATGGTCATTCGCTCTTGCACGAAAACTAACACCAGGTCTGCCAATCGCAGCGCCTCTTTGGCCACGGTTGCCGTATACACCCGCGCGGGGATGCTGTCGGGCAAGCTATTTGGATAGCGGGTGGGGACATAGTAGCCATCGAGAGAAGCCACTTTCTGGCGCAAGTCCTCGAAGGCGGGGTCATACTCGGCTGCCCAGCGGCAGAGCACTTCGACCGAATGGCCGACAACGATCTCCTCGCCTTGGGCATAGAGATAAGCTTTCAGGGCTTTTTCGGCAGTCTGTTGGGCCACGAAGCAAGCCATGTGATAGCTCCCGCCATCTTCAAGCAGGCGGCCGGCCCGGCGGTCGGCCAAAGCCTGTTCCAACCACCGCTGCCCCTCATACCCAGGACTACGCTGCATAGAGCACTCTCCCTTCGTTCACCACCCGTCGTACAAAGGGATTTTCCGATAATTGCCGAGTCCACTCATCTGGCGTATACACCAGGATGTCTGCCGCCACCCGGGGATTCAACCGCCGGTAAACCTCGGCAGTGCGTTCCAAAATACCCAGAGGTGTATCCCACACCAGCAGTAAATCTAGGTCACTGTGCAGCCCTGCTTTGTCCTGGGCGGAAGAGCCAAAGAGGATCACAAGTTCCACGCCCAATTTGATCGCCTCAGTGGTCAGGCGCTCGCGCTCAGCATCCAGGGTGTCCAGGTAGATTCGCCGCCGTCGCCGTAATCGGTCCCGCACGGACAATACCGCAGCATCCGCGTCCAACTTATACCTCCTCGCCGAACACTCGGCTGTAGCGAATGAATACCAGATACCCGACCACCAGAATTGCCAATGCGGTAACGAAAGTGCGAAACAAAAAATCAGGGCCCACTAGCCGCCCCCAGAACAACACATCCCGGTAAGCGGCTACCAGAGAAGCCATCGGGTTCAGAATGCGCACCCAGCGCCACACGTCAATGTTGATTCCCCACAGCAGATAGTTGTGCGGCAACTTGTCAATCGGGTAAAACACGGGGGTCACGAAGAACCAGGCCAGCATCCCCACTTCTACGATGATCTTAGTATCCCGGTAAAACACGTTGAGAGTAGAAAGAAAAAAAGCCATACCCGCCGTGAACATCACCTGGATAAGGATAATCAGGGGTAACAGCAGTACCCAGGCCGTGAGCTTGACCCGAAAGACGGCAATCATGGCAAAAAGCACGATGAGGGCGATCAGAAAATTCACCAGGTTAGACAACACCACCGAGAGGGGCAAAACCTCGCGGGGAAAATACACTTTTTTCACCAGAGGAGCATTCTCGACGATGCTTCCGGTGGCGGCGGTCATGGATGCAGAGAAGAAATTCCACGGCAAAAGGCCGCAAAGCACAAAAACGGGGAAGTGAGGGATGTTGCTGGGGGTCATCACCGCGAATACTATGGTGAGCACCGTCATCATCAAAAGCGGATTTAGCAATGACCACAGAATGCCCAGCACCGAATTCTTGTACCGGACTTTGAGGTCCCTGACCACCAGATTGCGGATCAGTTCACGATAAGTAATGAGCTCAACTAGACGTGCTCGCATCCGTAAATTCACTCCTACGGACTCAATGGCTCGTGAGACATATTGCGTAGTGCGTGGTGCGTATATCACTTCACGTTTCATATTCACGCCTTACGTCATTATAACACAACTCATCCCCGTGAGCAAACATTATCGTAGACCTCCCGAATAAGCCTGGCTCCGTGTTTCCAGGAGTATTTGCTTACCGCCCTTTCCCGCAGCTTACCTCCCCGTTCAGCCGCCTCAACGGGATCGCGTAAGGCCAGCAGAAGAGCCTCGGCCAAAGCTTCTACTGATACCTGGCGGGCGTAGATGCCCAGATCATCCAAATACTCACGACTGACCGGCGTAGGGAAAGCTACGGTGGGCAAGCCCATGGCCATGTAGTTCAAAATCTTGCCACTGCCTTCAGTGGCTGAGATCTTGGGGGCGACAGCCACGTCTCCCAGAGCCAGGTAACGGGGCGCCTCCTCGTAAGGCAATTGCCCGGTTAGCGTCACGTGTCCTTCCAAACCCAGATTTTTGGCCCAGGCGCGATAATGTTCGGCGTTGGGATACCCCATGATCAAAAAGTGCGCATCCGGCCTCGCAGCCACTACCCGCGTTGCCGCTTCCAGCAGCAGACCGGTTCCTTGATACTCGGCCAACAGTCCCAGGTAAACCACCACCCGCCGTTCTGGAGGAATGCCCCACTGTATTCGCAGGGCCTCTCGCTCGGCGGCACTGAGCACGCCGGGACGAAAAGTTTCCACGTTGACGCAATCGGGCACGGGATAGATTTTCTGGGGAAGGCATTCAAACTCATTGAGCAATATATCTGCCGCGTGATGGGTACTGGTGATCACCGCTGCCGGGAAGCGATCAATCAGCCACTCCAGCCGACGCAAAGGACGGTAAAACACGCTTTCGCGGCGCAGAAAATGGTGGTCTATCATCTCACCAGTCAGGCTACCCTGGAAGTCGAATACCAGGGGCACACCGCGCAATTTGCTCAGTATATGCCCGATCAGCGCGCCCTCATGTAAATGAGCGTGGATCACGGTCGGGCGATGGCTGAGCACCGTGCCCAGTGCCTTGAAACCGAGCATGACATCCAGATAAATTTTGTGCCGCGATGAGCCAACGATCACCCGATAATTGAACGGTACCCCCCAGCAGCGGCGCACATCCAACCCGGCAATGTCCCGCCCATTGGGATAGGCCAGAATGGTAATCTTATGACCCATCTCCCGTAACGTCACTGCCTCTTCCAGAATGCGCACATGGCAGCCATAATCGGCAAAGAACATCGTGGGAGCGATCATGAGCACATCGTATACCCGGTCCAGCGACGATGCTAACCCTTCAGGCATAGACTTGGTATCCTCGGTTTGGGTTAAAGGCAAAGGGAGGGCCTGATGAGACATAGAGCAGGAGGCTAAGGAGAAAAAGGCAATCAGGCGGCCGGGAGCATCTTTCCCGGTCACCTGAGCGCAAAAGGGAATCGGCTTCACTGCCGAGAAGTGCGTTCACCAAACCATAACCGCCACCGCAGGCGCAACATCTCACGAAAAGCCCGGCTTATCACATCCAAGCGCGCTCCGGTCTGGCTACCGGCCACCCGCGGGCGATGACTGACGGGAAGTTCACGGAAACGGAACCCGGCGCGCTTGGCTCGCACCAGAAACTCGATGCTGAAAGTTGCCCCTCCAGAGGAAATCTGATCAGCAACGGCTTCCACCACCTGCCGGCGGAAGAGCTTGAAAGCACAATCCACGTCGCGTACCGTGTACCCAAAAAGCAAAGCCATGAGCGCACTCCATCCCCAGCCAAACAACTTGCGATGGAAGGGGTCGCTGCGCGTCGGACGGTAACCGGCCACTAAATCCGCCTTATTCTCAAGGATGAGGGGCAAAAATTCTTTGATCTCCTCAATCACGAACTGCCGATCGGAGTCGGTGAAAAAAATCAGGTCTTTGGCGGCCCTGGTCAGCCCGGTAAACACCGCCGCTCCGTAACCTCGGTTCACCTCATGAGATATTAGCCGCACCTGCGGGTATTCAGCCGCCTTTTCACGCACCCTGGCCGCCGTTTGATCGCGGCTGCCGTCATCCACCACTACGATCTCGTAATCATCCACCAGGGGGCCGATAACACGCACCACGTCCTCGATCATGGGGCCGATGTTCGCCTCTTCATTATAAGCAGGCAACACCACTGAAAGGCTAGTCATTGTCTCCTCCGAAGGCGTGAATTAGTTGTTGTTTCTGAGCCCGCGACAATCGTCGCAAAACCGCCTCGCGCCGCTGAGCAACGCCACGCGAGGGATGTCTCTCCCAATACACCAGTCGGACGGGCCGCCGCCCACGGGTATACCGTGCTCCACGGCCGGCATTATGGGCCTGTACGCGGTGGGCCAGGTCTTCGGCCCAACCCGTGTATAACGTCCCATCTGCACACTCCAAAATATAGGTGAAAGGCATCACTGAACTCCCTGTAAAAGGCCTTTTTACCACAAAGGACACAAAGTACACTAAGGTTGTGCTTAAGGGAAACATCTTTGTGTCCCTTCGTGCCCGTTGTGGTTTTTCATCACCCTTCCCGTGGCGATGCTTTCTTCAAACGGTCACGCAATCCCCCGAAGCCTAACAGTTGGCTAAAGAAAGTGCCAGACGAGGGCATTTCCACCGGCCTGACGGGAGGAGCCATATCCCAATCCCCACTTCGAGCAGCCTTTAACCAGCCAGCGCGAGCATCAATGCCCTGCTGAAAGCATTGATCGAGGGTCTCCTCGTCCTGCCCTTTGAGCGCGTTTTTCCACGTTTCCAGTTCATCCTGGCAGATTTCAATCCAACGCACCAGATTGTCACGATTCACAAGACACACCTCGCGGTTGGCCACGGCGTCCTCTATGGTCAACCGCGTGCTGTCACGATAAGCCACTCCCGCCAGACGGCGCATTTCCCGCCACGTCGGAGCGCGAGTGGTCACTTCCAGAAGCACGGCAGTGAGCACGGCCGGGAGATGCTCAACGGCAGCGATCAACCCATCGTGTTCCGCCGCATCCAGAAAATAGGGGTTGGCTCCCAGTTGTTGTACCAGACCGGCGACTAAATCCACTGCCTCGGGAGCAGCGTCTGGAGATGGCGTCAGGCAGTACAATGCCCCTTTGAACAAATCGGCTTTGGCCGCTTCCAGGCCAGAATACGGCCCTCCTCCGGCGGTCAAATTGATGATGGGGTTCCCGCCAACAAAATGGACGGTATCCGGCAGGATTTCCTCGGCCCAATCGAGAACCGGCCCTTTAACGGTAGCGGTATCAGTGACCACGCATCCCGCCTTCAGGTAAGGGCCGACAGCCTTGAAAGTATCATGGATCGCCCCCAAGGGGATGGCCAACACCAGGATGTCAGCTTCCTCACAAGCAGCGATCAGGTTCCAGTGAATCTTATCCACCGCACCTTTCTTTTGCGCTGCGCGGGCAATGAACAGGTCTTTATCATGGCCCATGATCTCCACTGGAGTCCTCGCAGTTGCTTCCTTAAGAGCCAGACCTATCGAGCCGCCAATATAACCCAGACCTATAATAGTGATTTTCGGTCGAGACATGTTTATCTCCTCGTCCACCCGCACCCGATCGGCGCTTGGACATTGGCGTTTTTGTTCGTAGTGACAGCTTCAGCCGTCCAAGGGAGCGAAAAGCGGCTGAAGCTGCTACTACGAACCCCCACATCTTGTGCTCTCCCCTTCGCCAATCCCAAGATGTAGACGCCTCGAAATTCGCCAGACTCCAGAATCAGGCTAATTGACCCCATCGGCCTGCTGCAAGATAATCAACCAGCGGTCCTCCTCTGAGGGTTCGGGGTTAGCCGGTGGCGGGTTCTGATGGCGACGAATGAGAGCCACGGCCAGCGACGAGCATCCTGCTGCCTGGGCCCGCATTGCCCCCAGCTCCGGATGGCGGTGGTGAATCACGAAACCCGCCCGCCAGCCTTTAGCCTCACCCCGGCTCAAGCGTTCCAACAAGCCTGGCCAGAAAGCGCGCAATAGAACAATTGCCACCCGATGCCACAGATGAAGCTGCCCGCCAGCCTTGCCCACATCGTGTAACAATGCCGCCACCAGCAAATCCTGATTGGTCTGGCCTGCTGCCCACAGGGAACGGAAGACTTGTAGACTGTGTCGCTGATCAGAGAGCGACATCGTTTGAAACAGGGCCAATTGCTCCGCCGTCAGTGTGGACTTAACGACTGGCCATACATCGGCAGGCACCTGCGCACACAAGGCCCACCAGAACTGTTTAACCCGGTACACCTAAAACCCCATGATCAGCCGATAAAGAGCGAGACGGGGCAGGTCAAGAAAGTGAACAGGCAGGAACTGGTCTACAGCGATAAACAAAAACAGGAGCAGGGGTCCCTGAGTCTGCAAACTATCGAGGATATCGGTCCAGCGATAAGCCCAGGCCGCACGAATTGTGGCCAGAATACCCCGCAACACACTATATCCGTCCAGCGGAAAAAGCGGGATCAGGTTAAAAACGGCCAGACCAATGTTCACCCATACCACCGTGAGCAACAGATGACCCAACAGCCCTGGCAAGCTCAGATGTAACCGGAAAGGGATGGCGAACAGCACGGCCAGCAAAACATTAGATAGCGGACCCGCAGCAGCCACGATGCCCATGCCCACCCGGGGTCCAGAACGCAGGTTACGCGGATTTACCGGCACGGGCTTTCCCCAGCCAAAACCGAATCCGCTTATGGCGCTGAACAGAATCATAATTGTACCCATAGGCTCGAAATGAGCTACCGGATTCAGGGTCAGCCGTCCCATGTAGCGGGCCGTTGGATCGCCTTGAAGTTCCGCTACCAGGGCGTGAGCGAACTCATGTATTGAGATGCTCAACACCAGAGACAAGAGAAAAGCTACAATATCAGCCACTCGATCCAAGAAACGCTAACCTCCGTCATAGTATCTGGGCGGTAACAGCCTCCGCCCAGACAAACGCTATTATAGCATCAAAGGACAAAGAAAGCAAAGCAATCTTGTGATAATTTGAGCGTAACTGTTCGGCCATCTACCCAAAGGGGAGGGGTGATTTTGTGGCGGCGGCTTCGCCGCCGCCACAAAATCATTTCTGTCATTGCGAGTCGGCCATGGCGCGGCCCGCCATTCTAAAGGGCAGAAAC
>JANLFX010000093.1 GCA_024653325.1 Anaerolineae bacterium | reverse complement strand
CCGACCCCTCGCTGCGCGAGGGGTCGGGTGACGGCTCTGCAAGCCCCTCGCGCAGCGAGGGGGTCGGGTGACGGCTCCCCCGCCGCTATTGGCAGATTGCACTAATTAACAAGGAGGACGATATGTCTATTTTCGATCTTTTCTGGATTTTCTTCATCGTCTCTTCGCTCCAACCGGTGATTCGCCAGAAAATGTTGGAAGCGTCTCGAGTGCGCTTGATGCACAAGCTGGAGGAGAAACGGGGCAGTCGAGTTATCGCTATGATTCACCGCCAGGAGACCCTCAGCTTCCTGGGCTTTCCCGTGGCCCGCTATATTGACATCCAGGACTCCGAGGCGGTGCTGCGAGCCATTCAGTTGACCGATCCGCAGGTGCCCATTGATTTGATTCTGCACACTCCCGGCGGATTGGTGCTGGCTGCCGAACAGATTGCTTATGCCCTGTGTCGGCATCCGGCCAGGGTCACGGTGTTCGTGCCCCATTATGCCATGTCCGGTGGGACGCTCATCGCCCTGGCCGCCGACGAGATTGTGATGGGCGTGAACGCCGTGCTGGGGCCGGTGGACCCGCAATTGGGGCAGTATCCGGCAGCGTCTATATTGAAAGCGGTGGCCCAGAAGGACGTGAACGAGATTGACGATGAGACCTTGATTCTGGCCGATGTGGCCCAGAAGGCCCTGAAGCAGGTCAAACAGACCGTCGCCAGCATCCTGGCCCATCGGGGGCGGGGGATGGATCGGGAGCGGGCCGAGACCCTGGCGGAGACTCTGGCCGGCGGCACGTGGACTCACGACTATCCTATCACCGTGCACGAGGCTCAAGAGCTGGGGCTGCCGGTCTCGACTGAGATGCCCGAGGAAGTGTACCAGTTGATGAACCTGTATCCGCAGACGGCCCAGCGCCGCCCGTCGGTGGAGTACATCCCCATCCCATACCGCCCGCGCAATGGGGCTGAGCGACCGAGTAACCTGACCCAGGGGTGGACTTATTGAGGGTGAAAGGTATAGCGGCGGACGGCTCTGTCCGCCACCAGGCCGACACGGCGGTCGGCCGCTACGTTGTGAAACGCGCAAACCGGCGGGCTTATTAAAGTTGGCGTTTAGGAGGAGTATATGGCCATAAACATCAATCGTTTTACCGAAAAATCACAAGAAGCTCTGTTTGCCGCCCAGCAGATGGCGGAGCAGATGAACCATAGCCAGGTGGAACCGGAGCACCTGTTGGCCGCCTTGTTGCAGCAAGGTGACGGCGTGGTGCCACAGGTGCTGGCTCGCGTGGGGGCCAATCCTCAGGCCATGCTGGCCCAGGTACAGGCCGAACTCGGTCGCCTGCCCAGGGTTACCGGAGCAGCGGTTCAGGTGGGTATCTCGCCCAATCTGCGCCAGGTGTTGGTGCGTGCCCACGATGAGATTCAACAGTTTCGCGATGAATACGTCAGCACTGAGCACCTGTTGCTGGCCCTGCTCGACCACGCCGGTGGGGCGGTGGAGCGCATTCTGCGCCAGGCGGGTGTTACCCGTGATGCGCTACTGCGCGCCCTGGCGGAAATTCGCGGCTCGCAGCGGGTCACCAGCCAGAATCCGGAGAGCACTTACGCCGCCCTGGGGAAATACGGCCGCAACCTGACGGAACTGGCCCGCCAGGGCAAGCTGGACCCGGTCATCGGGCGCGATGAGGAAATCCGCCGCGTGATCCAGATTCTCAGCCGGCGCACCAAGAACAACCCGGTGCTCATCGGCGATCCCGGCGTGGGCAAGACGGCCATCGTCGAGGGATTGGCCCAGCGCGTCGTGCGCGGCGATGTGCCGGAGGGGCTGAAAAACAAGCGGTTGGTGCAATTGGACATGGGCGCGCTGATCGCTGGCACCAAATATCGCGGCGAGTTTGAGGAACGCCTGAAGGCCGTGCTGCGGGAGATTCAGGAATCCGGTGACGTCATCCTTTTTGTGGATGAGTTGCACACCGTGGTCGGTGCGGGCGCGGCCGAGGGGGCCATGGACGCCGGTAACATGCTCAAACCCATGCTGGCCCGCGGCGAGCTGCACATGATCGGCGCTACCACCCTGGACGAGTACCGCAAATACATCGAGAAAGACGCGGCTCTGGAGCGCCGTTTCCAGCCGGTGTTCATCGGCCAGCCCTCGGTGGAGGAGACCATCTCCATCCTGCGCGGTCTGAAGGAGCGCTACGAGGTGCATCACGGCGTGCGCATCACCGACTCAGCGGTCATCGCCGCCGCCACCCTTTCGGACCGCTACATCTCCGACCGCTTCCTGCCGGACAAGGCCATTGACCTGATTGACGAAGCGGCGGCCCGCCTGCGGATGGAGATTGACTCCAAGCCCACCGAACTCGACGAGATTGACCGGCGCATCATGCAATTGGAGATCGAGCGCGAGGCGTTGAAGAAGGAGCGCGACGCGGCCAGCAAGGAACGGCGGGATAAGCTGGAGAAGGAACTGGCTGACTTGCGGGAGGAATCCAACCGGCTGCGCGCTCAGTGGCAACGCGAGAAAGAAGCCATCCAGGGCTTGCGCCGCATCAAAGAGCAAATCGAGCAGGTGCGCATCCAGATTGAACAGGCCGAGCGCCGCGCCGACCTGGAGGCAGCGGCTCGCCTGCGCTACGGCACACTGCGCGAGCTGGAGCAGCAGTTGCAGCAACAAGAAGCGCAGTTGAAAGAGCTTTCGCAAGGCCAGCGACTGCTCAAAGAAGAGGTGGACGCCGAGGACATCGCCGAGGTCGTGGCCAAATGGACCGGCATCCCGGTCAGCAAGCTGCTGGAAGGTGAGATGGCGAAGCTGCTGCACATGGAGGAGCGCATCCATGAACGCCTGGTAGACCAGGAGGAAGCCGTGCGGGCCGTGGCCAACGCCGTGCGCCGCAGCCGGGCCGGCTTGCAAGACCCCAACCGACCCATTGGCACCTTCATGTTCCTGGGGCCCACCGGTGTGGGCAAGACCGAATTGGCCCGCGCCCTGGCCGAGTTCCTGTTCGACGACGAGCGGGCCATGGTGCGTATTGACATGAGCGAGTACCAGGAGCGGCACACCGTCGCCCGGCTCATCGGCGCGCCGCCGGGTTACGTGGGTTACGAGGAGGGCGGTCAACTCACCGAGGCCGTCCGTCGTCGGCCCTACAGCGTCGTTCTCTTTGACGAAGTCGAGAAAGCGCACCCGGAAGTGTTCAACGTGTTCCTGCAAATCTTCGACGACGGCCGTCTGACCGATGGACACGGGCGCACGGTGAACTTCAAAAACACAGTCATCATCATGACCAGCAACGTCGGTAGCCAGTGGATCAAAGAGTTGGGGCCGGAAGCGGCCCACGAGCGCGTGCTGCAGGAGCTGAACCGTCAGTTCCGGCCCGAATTTCTCAACCGCATTGACGAGATTCTCATCTTCCAGGCCCTGACCCGCGAGCACCTGTCCCAGATCGTGGACATCCAGTTGCGGCACCTACAGGCTCTGCTGGCCGAGCGCAAGATGAAACTGGAGCTCACCGAGGCGGCGAAACAGCGCCTGGCCGAGGAGGGCTACGACCCAGTCTACGGCGCGCGCCCGCTGAAGCGCCTGATCCAACGCCGTGTGCAGGACCCGTTGGCCATGAAATTGCTGGCCGGCGAATTCGTGGAAGGCGATACCGTGGTGGTGGACGTCAACCCCCACGGCGCGGAGTTCGTCTTCCGCCGTCGTGAGTGAGTTGCGACGCACTTCCAAAGTGCGTCGCAACTTTGACAGGTGCGACGCACCTCCGTCGCACCTCGCACTTTTTTGACAAATTTCGCCGAATCCGATAAAATGCAATGGCAATGAGATGACGCGCCCCCGGCCCATGGCCCGGTCAGGGGGCGCGCGCTTAACTGGTAACCTCCCGCCGGTGCAAAAACCTGCGGGAGGTTCAGAATAACGAGGAGGGCAAGGGATGCAAAAGGTGGATTGGATTCTGCGCAACGGGATTGTGCTCACCATGGACGACGAGCGAACGGTGATCCAGGACGGGGCCGTTGCCGTGCGGGGCAGTGACATCGTCGCCGTGGGAGCGGCAAACGAGGTCACTGCGGACTACCAGGCCGCCGAGGTCTTGGATTGCAGCGGTTGCGTGATCATGCCCGGTCTGATCAACGCCCACACCCATGTACCGATGAGCCTGCTGCGGGGCCTGGCCGACGATCTACGGCTGGACGTGTGGCTGCACGGGTACATGCTGCCTGTGGAAAAAGAATTCGTCAACGAGGAATTCTGCCGCCTGGGTACTTTGCTTTCCTGCGCGGAGATGATCCGCTCCGGCGTGACCTGTTTTGCCGACATGTACTACTTCGAGAACGAGGTAGCCCGCGCCGCCGCCGAGGTCGGGATGCGGGCCATTTGCGGGGAGACCATCATGAAAGTACCCACCCCGGACGCGGCCAGCTACGACGAGAGCCTGGCCTATTGTCAAGACTTCCTCGCCCACTGGCAGGGTCACGAACTCATCATCGCCGCCCCTGCGCCCCATTCCACTTACATGTGTACCCCGGAGATTTTGCACGAGGCCACGCATCTGGCCCAGGCATACGGAGTGCCGCTGCTCATTCACCTCTCGGAGACGGCTGATGAGGTGGAGAACTCGCTGCAAGGACACAAACGCACGCCCGTTGAGTACGCGGCGGATGAAGGGGTATTTGCCGCGCAGACCGTAGCCGCGCACTGTGTGCACATTGACGAGTCCGAGATGGCCCTCCTGGCCCGCCATGGAGTAGGGGTGGCGCACAACCCCACCAGCAACCTCAAACTGGGCAGTGGGGTAGCAAACGTGGCCGGGATGATGGCTGCCGGAGTACACGTCGGCCTGGGCACCGATGGTCCGGCCAGCAACAACGATCAGGACATGTTCGAGGAGATGCGGCTGGCGGCGCTCCTGCCCAAGGGGGTAACCGGCGACCCGGTCGTCATGCCAGCGGAGTCAGCAGTGGCTCTGGCCACCATCGAGGGAGCGCGGGCTTTGCACATCGCCCACCTCACCGGCTCCCTGGAAGTGGGCAAGCGGGCGGACATCGCTGTGGTTGACCTGCGGGAGCTACACAATGCTCCCCGCTTTGATATCTCGGCCAGGAACATTTATTCGCAACTGGTATACGCGGCCAAGAGCCACGACGTGTGTCATGTGATGATCAACGGGCGTATGGTCATGCGTGACCGCCGCCTGCTCACCGTAGATGAGCAAGCGGTGATGGCCGAGGCTCAACGGATTGCCGCGCGGGTCAGTGCCTTCCTGAGTGCTCGGGAAGGTAATCTGCTGGACAAGTTGGTGGCCATCGGCGGGCTGGAATGGCGCGAAACTTTCGAGGTACAGGTCAAAGTGCGGGTCCATGACCTGGATGCTTTGGAACAGCGGCTTATTTTCCTTCCCGGGGTGATTATCCAACGCCACACCGTGCGCGATCAATACGACACTTACTTTTTCTTTGCCGATCCTGGCATGGGGCGCATCCGCTACCGCGAGGATGAGGTCATGCGTGAGGGGGAGGTGCCACACGCCATCTATACCCTGACCCTCACCGGACCCACTCACGAGCGCGAATATGATGATTCCATCGTGCTTTCCCGTTCGCGTTTCAGTGCCATCGCCGACCGCAGCCTGCGTTTCTATCGTGAATATTTCCAACCCACGGCGGTGAAAGAGGTAGTCAAGCACCGGCGGCGCTATCGTATTCTGTATAGAGAGGTGGATTTCGCCATCAATCTGGACGCTCTTCCGGAATCGGCAGGTGGCGGTTCCTTCTTGGAGATCAAGAGCCGCACCTGGTCCAAAGCGGACGCCGAGCGTAAGGCGGAACTCATCGGCGAGTTGCTGAGTTTGTTGCAGGTGGATCGGGCCGGAGTCGTCAAACAGGAATACGTGGACATGGCATAGGTCGGGTTGTCAACCCGGCTTACGGTAGCCGGGCCTCGATAACGACCATGCGGTGGTCAGAGGCCAGGGATGGGAGTACCCGCGCTTCTACCGGCTCCAGGCCACGGACCCAGACGAAATCAATGTGTTCGGTAGGATTGATGGCCGGCGAGCTGTATGCCGGTTCCCGGTTCAGCAGGGCAAACGGGTCGAGCAGGCCGGCACTTTCCAGTCGCTGGTGCGTCGGCGAGTCGGGTGTGGAGTTGAAGTCGCCGCCCAGAACCAGCGGCGTCCCGCTGCTCAGGTCCAGTTTGGTGAGCGCGTCCTCTATCTGTCGCGCTCGCTCCTCCTCTGAGAGCCCCAACCACAGCCCATAGGCATTGAGCGGGCCGTTGGCCGTGTTCACCTGCGCCCAGGCCATTCCCGTTTGTTCCTCGTGGCTGGTCAGCAGCCAGCCGCCGCTACCCTCAATTGGCACGCGAGTTAGCAGCGCCACCCCGGTCAGGTGTTCCACAGTGGGCTGATATACTACCTGCATCCCCAGCCGGCGCGCCAGCCACAGGGCGTTGTCCACGCCGTAGCTGGTGATCCGACAGGTATCTACCTCCTGCAGGGCGACGACGTCTGCCTCACTTTTCTCAATAGTCCGCGCCATTTCCTCCAGATTGAGATGCCAGAAGGTATCGTAACCGTAATGGATGTTGTACGTGCCCACGCGGATGGTATCGGTGGGCACGCGCAGGTGCTCGGCGGGCGGCCGGGCGAAGACGGCGGCCAGAGTCACCAGGCCGATCAGCCCACCAATCTGCGCCACCCGCCAGACCTTGTCCCAGGGTATGAGTGGAGTTGGACGGGGCAGGGGAGGGGGTGGTGGGATGACCGGAGCTCCAGCGCGAAGCAGGGCGGGTAATGTGGTCAGCAGGGCAGCGATAAGCACAATAGGCAATCCCATACCTCGGAAGAACTCCAGCGTGTAAGCGTAGGTAAAGGTGAAGGCGTAGGCGAAATTTATCACCAGGAAGAAAAGCAGGCCCACGGTCAGCCAGATGTGGATGCGCTCAGGTCGGGTCAGAGGGCGATCCTCAACGAAGTAGCGCAGGCTAAGCAGCACGGCTAACTGGGTCAGCAGCAGGCCACCGGCTGCAATCCAGCCCGTCAGCAGGTATCCTCCTGCCAGACCCGCCAGGCTCAGCGCCAGCAGTGCCCCGCCCCATGCTTTCCCGCCGATGCCCAAGCGGGCGCGCAGTCGTTCAAGACCGTCGCGCACCACGGGCAGGAGTGGCTGGAGAGTGACCAGCAGCAAGGCGGGGGTGAGAACGCTGTAACTGCTTCTGCTCCAGCGGGCCAGGGCGTTGGAAAAGCTGAGCAACGAGGTTTGCAGGAAGAGAAATGCCCCCAGAGCCAGCCCGCCGAGCCAGCCTAAGGTCGGGTTGCCAACCCGACCCATGGATATTCGGACATCTTCCAGCAGAAAGGCCAGGGAACAGGTCTTGGCCGCGATCACGGTCACCGCTAGCCAGAGCACGGCCAGCAACGGCCACCAGTGGCTGCGCAAGGTGACGTCGAAGGTCTGGCCCGCGGCGCGAAATAGTTGATCGGCGGCCAGGGCGGCGAGCATGGCCGGGACAAGGAGGGCTGGGCTTTCGCGCAACAAGGAGGCCAGGTAAAGTCCGCTTCCGGCGACGATCACCAGGCTGCTCCACAGGCGGATGGTTGGGTCATTGAGGGTCATTGGGATGCGGGCCAGCGCGATGATGCAGGCCGTGCCCAATAGTATCCAGCGCAAGCGCCTGGGTTCGCGGGGAGTAAGCAGGGGGGTGAGGAAGGCCAGGAGCAAAGCTATCCCCGCGATCATTGTACTGATTCCAAACAGGCCCTCGAACACCGCCTCGTAGATAATGCCGAACAGCACAGAAAACAACACCCGGACGGCCTGGAGCGTGAAAAGCACAACAGCGGTGGCTTCTAAAGCACGTAAAATTCGGTGGTCTTTCATTCCACTACCTCCTCATTGCCGAGAAGTGCGTCGCACCTTGACGCACTGTCCCACAACTCGCGGATTACGTCGCGGCTTTGTTCCACGTGCTCAAGTTTTATCTCGAAGCTGAACCCGCCATCATAGCCCGCTGCGCGCAATTGGTGCAAAATGGCCGCGAAGTCAATTTGACCCTGGCCAATGGGCAGGTGCAGGTCGTCCTTGACCTCATTGCCACCGCGATTGTCGTGCAGGTGGACGTGGCGGATGCGCTCGGGGAAGCGGGCGATGAAGTCGAAAGCAGCGTTGGGTTGGGAGAGGATCTCGCCGTGGCCCAGGTCGAGGGTCATATACAGCTCTGGCAGGCGCTGGAAAGCAGGGGCGAAATGGTCGGCGTGCTCGCTCAGATTCTCGATGCACAGGGTGACCCCGGCGCGCGCGGCGTGTTCCATCCACATTTCCAGCAGGTCCAGCTTGCGGGCGATGGCCTCGGCGCTCATGAATCTGGGATCGAGCCAGAGGTGCTGCGTGTGGAGGGTAATCCCCAGTGCCGGGGCCAGGGCCAGGAGTTGGCACACCGTGGGGCCCATGACCTCGACAATTTCGTCCAGATCGAAAGGGCTGCGTTCGTTGGGGCCGTGGGCCAGGTAAATGATGCCGTATTTGTCACGCAGTATGGCCAGTTCCGCCAATCTCTGGCTCACGAGGCGGGGGGCTTTCCAGTCAATTTCCGCAAACTCAAAGTCGGATTCAGCCAGGAATTCGATGTCATCCAGGGAATGGGCGCGGGCGCCGAAGTGCATCTTTCACCTCCACATCTCATATTTTATCACATTCAGATGAGTTTGGGTAGTGACAAAATCGGGTTACATTCGTCGGTTTTTAAGCAATTTCTAACTTTTCCTGTCCCATTTCTGTGGTATAATATAGTAGTTATTTTTGTAGAGCCAGGTCCCAGCGACAAAGCAAGTGTTCCTGGGGCAGCTATTTATAGGCTTAACTCACAGGCTGTGGGGGTGAGTAACCTCCGCTCGCAGGGGGGGCGAACACGCCTCATGATTAAGGTGGCGATGCGTGATCGCAAGAGGGAGGAAAAAATGTTACTAATGCTTCATCGTGTGGGAGGCAAGGTATGGGCCTGGGTTACCACCGTTGCCCTGCTTGCCTCTTTTGTGTTGCCTGTGATTGGATTGGCAACTCCAATCGTCGTATCGGCGGCTTCGAGCACTATCGTGATTAGCGAGGTGGTCTACGATCCGCCGCAGGGTGGCACTGATTCCAACTATGAATGGTTTGAGCTCTTCAATTTGTCATCACAAGGAATCACCTTGTCCGGGTGGACAATTGCCGACAACACATCCTCCGATGTAATTCCCGATGTGACCATACCGGCTGGCGGTGTAGTTGTGGTGGCTGCCACGGCCGCTGGCTTTGCGGCGAACTACCCGGGCTTCAGCGGCGTGGTCGTCTCTCTGGAGGGAAACATTGGCAATGGTCTGAGCAACAGCGGGGATCGCCTTGTTCTCCGAGATGGCTCAGGCAGTGAGATAGACGCCCTGTCCTGGGGCTCTGATACGACGGTTTTCAATCCTGCGGCACCCGATGTAGCGGAGGGCCACTCACTGGAGCGTGATCCTGCCAATGCCGACACGGACTCCGCTAGTGATTTCGTGGATCAGGCGACACCCGCTCCAGGTCAGGTGCGTACGGTCAGCCAGGGGCCGCAAATCGTGATCAACGAGATCATGATTGACCCGGCAGCGGTGGATGACAGCCTTGGCGAGTGGTTTGAGCTGTACAACGCCGGCAGTGCCGAGGTCAATCTCCAGGGATGGAGAATCAGCAGCGGTACAGAATTGCATACCATCAGCGCCTCGCTCGTGATCCCTGCCGGTGGCTACGTGGTGCTGGGCAACAACGGCGATACCAACACCAATGGCGGCCTCACGGTTAATTACGTGTATTCCGGCATTACCCTGGACAATACCGCCGATACCCTTTCTCTGGTATACGGTGATGGCCAGACGGCTGATTCTGTGAGTTACAACAACACCGACTTCCTGATCTCGCCGGGTGCTTCTATCCAGCTCATTGACCCATCCCTGGACAACAGTGTGGGAGCCAACTGGCGGCGAGCGCACACCGTCTGGTCGGGCAGCGCTGGCGACCGGGGCACGCCCGGCGCGCCCAACAACGCCGATACCACCCCGCCCATGGTGAGCAGCACCAGCCCGGCCAATGGCGCTACGGGCGTGGATCTCAACACCAATGTCACCGCCACCTTCAGCGAGGCGATGGACGAGACCGCGGTGACGGCGGATGTGTTCACCCTGACCACGGACGGGACGCCGGTGCCCGGTGCTTTCTCCTATGATCCCGGCACCAACACCATCACCTTTGATCCCACTGACCCCCTGGCCGAGAACACCGCCTACACCGCCCGCGTGGAGGCCTCGGTGATGGACCTGGCCGGTAACCGCATGGCCGCGCCCTATACCTGGAGCTTCACCACGGCAGCGGTTCCTACTCCGACGCCAACCCCTCCCCCGACACTCCCCAACATTGTGATCAACGAGATTATGCAGAACCCGGCCAAGGTGGACGATAGCGTTGGCGAGTGGTTTGAGCTGTACAACGCTGGCGACGTGGCTGTGGACATCAACGGCTGGACCATCCGCGACGATGGTTCGGATTCCCACGTCATCAACAACGGCGGGCCGCTGGTCATTCCCGCCTATGGTTTCCTGGTGCTGGCCCGCAACGGCGACCCGGCGGTGAATGGCGGCCTGCTGGCCGACTACGTGTACAGCAATTTTGTCCTGGGTAACAATGACGATGAGATTGTCCTGCTAAATGGTTCAGGGCAGGAGGTGGACCGGGTCAACTACGATGGTGGTCCCAATTTCCCCGATCCCACTGGCGCTTCGATGGCCTTGTGGGACCCGTCTCTGGATAACAACGTTGGCAGCAACTGGACTACTTCTTCCCAGCCCTACGGCCTCGGTGACCTGGGTACGCCTGGGCAACCTAACTTTGGGGCCAATACTACTCCACCAAAAGTGGCGTTTACCAGGCCCGCCAATGGCGCTACGAACGTTCCGCTCGATTCAACCGTCTCGGCCATCTTCAACGAGGCGATGGACCCGACCACGTTCACTACTGAGACTTTCACCCTGACTGGCCCGGCGGGACCGGTGGCTGGAACAGTGACCTGTGAGGGCGCCATCGCCACTTTTACCCCCGATGCGCCACTGGAGCCGGAGACACCCTACACGGCCTGGGTGTCGGGTTCGGTGACCGATCTGGCAAGCAATCCCCTGGGTGCAGACTACTCCTGGAGTTTCACCACGGGCGTGTTCGTCCCCGCCCCGGTGCTGATCAGCGAGGTGCAGGTGCGCGGGCCTAATGGGGCCAGCGACGAGTTCATCGAGCTGTACAACCCTTCCGCCACCGACGATTTTGATCTGAACGGTTATCGTATTGATTACCAGGCCACTACTGGAACTATCAATAGTCGCTACACGTGGATTTCCCCGACGATCATCCCGCCTCATCGCCACTACCTGCTGGTGAATAGCACCGGCTATTCCGGCACGGTGGCAGGCGATGCGACCTACAGCGCCGGCATTGCTGATGACGGTGCATTGGCCATCGTGCGGGTTACGGACGGGGCGATCATAGATTCGGTGGGGTGGGGCGACATCCACACCTCGTTTGTGGAATGGCAACCCGCACCCGCCCCCGCCTCCGGCCAGAGCATCGAGCGCAAACCCGGCGGTAATGAGGGCAACGGGCAGGACACCAACGACAACAGTGTTGACTTCCAGGTTATCTCCCCGCCGAACCCGCAGAACCTGGCCAGCCCGCCCGTGCCGCCCATCGGCCCGCCTTTCGTGCCCATCTACGAGATACAGGGCGACGGCTTCGTCTCGCCCTACGCCGACCAACAGGTGACCACCGCCGGCGTGGTCATCGCCGATTTCCAGGATACGGGCAAAAACGGCTTTTTCATCCAGGATGTGGCCGGCGATGGCAACCCGGTTACCTCGGACGGCATCTTCGTCTACGAGGGTGGCAACACCGTGGACGTGGCCCTGGGCGACACGGTGACCGTCGTCGGCACAGTGAGCGAGTACTACGGCAATACCCAGATCGTGCTCCAAACCGTGGCCGTGGACTCGGCCGGCAATCCGCTGCCCGCGCCGGTGGAGCTGAACCCGCCCTTCGACGACGCGGAGTCCCTGGCCTACTACGAGGCCCTGGAGGGCATGTTGGTCTCCGCACCGGATTGTGTGGTCGTCGGCCCGACCAGTGCATACGGCGAGTTCGTCGTCGTCCGCGCCGACCTGGGTATCGAGCGCGTGTTCCAGGACGACCCGGCAGGCACCGGCGAACGCATCATGGTGGACGACGAGGGCGGCCTGCGCTATTACGTGAAAGTGGGCGACAGGGTGGAGGGTCTCATCGGCCCGCTGGATTACACCTTCAACAACTACAAGGTGCAGCAGCGAGACGCGCTGACCGTCACCACCGCTCCCGACCCGGGCGTCCCCGCCCCGCCGGATTTGGCCGCGGACGAGTTCTCGGTGGTCACTTTCAACCTGGAAAACCTGTTCGATACCGTGGACGAACCGGAGAAAGATGACCCGGTGCTGCCGCCGGAGGAATACGAGCTCAAACTGACCAAACTGGGGGCGGCCATCAATGCTATGGGCGGGCCGGTCATCCTGGCGGTGGAGGAGGCCGAGAACGTCGCCGTCCTGACGGACCTGGCGGCCAAAACTGGCGTGAACTACCAGGTCACTCTGGTGGACGGCCCCGACGCGCGCGGCATTGACGTGGGACTGCTCACCCGCAGCGACCGGGTGACAGTGCTCAGCGCAGAGGTGCGGCAGACCTGCACCACCCTCAGCGATGGCCTCGGGCCGGGGCAGGGCTATTGCCCGGATGGGCAGAACATGCTCTTCTCCCGCCCGCCGCTGGTGGTGCATCTCACCGTGGATGGCTTCCCGCTCACCGTCATCGTCAACCACTTCAAGTCCAAGAGCGAGGACACGCTGGAACAACAGGTCACCCTGCCGCGCCGCGTTGAACAGGCGCAATGGGTGGCCAGCCTGGTGAACGAGGTGCTGGCTACTGATCCACGGGCCGACGTCATCGTCCTGGGTGACCTGAACGACTTCCTCGACGCCGAGCCGCTGGCCGTGCTGACCGGCGCGGGCCTGCGCGACGTGCTGCTCGACGTGGATAAGTCATCCCGCTACACCTACATCTACAACGGTGAATCGGAAGTGCTGGACCACGTGCTCATCAGCGCCGACCTGGAGATGGAGTTCCAGGGCGCGCTGCCTTTCCACATCAATGCCGACTTCCCCGTGCCCGAAGTGGAGGACACCACCCTGCGTAAGTCCTCGGACCACGATCCGGTGCTGACCTGGTTCCGCCTGGCTCCGGTCATGGCTGCTTTTACTGCCGAACCTGTCTACGCCCTGGTCGGCCAGGACGTGGTCTTCACCAACCAGAGCACCGGCGACGAACCGCTCACGTTCCTGTGGGACTTCGGTGACGGCACGAGCAGCACGGAGGCGAACCCCACCCACGCTTACGCTGCCGAGGGCGATTACACCGTGACCCTCACCGTCAGTAACGCCTGGAGCGGCGACCAGGCGAGCGCGGTCATCCATGTGGGCCTGGCGCCGGATGCCGCCTTCAGTTACAGCCCTGGGGCTCCATGGGTCGGCCAGAAGGTTACTTTCACCAACAAGAGCACGGGCACGGAACCGTTATCCTATGATTGGGACTTTGGCGACGGTGAGGCCAGCACGGAGACCAACCCGCAGCATGTGTATGCGGAACCGGGAACCTACCGGGTGTGCCTCACGGCCACCAACCCGTGGGGAAGCGACACGGCCACTGCCGAGATCACCGTGTCCCAGCCGCCGCTGTCGGTGGATGTGTGGCACATGGTCATCCACTGGCTGAAGTGGGGTGGACGAAATGTTTTTGTGACCAGTGGCAAACTGGAACTGCCGTCCGGCTACAGCCGTAACGACCTGCAGCATAGAGCGGTGGTCTCGATAAAGATTGGGGGGAAGACGGCCAGCGAGGAAGTGGTTTTTCGCAAGCAGAAGATGCTATGGATAGCTATTCGTGAAAAGAAGCCGGACGGTAGCCTGGACGTGGCTTTGATGACCATCCACTGGAAGCCCGGTCATTATGACCGGCAGGCAGTATTCAGCATCATCGGTGTGGCGGAGTTGCCGGGTGTCGGAGCGGATACACGGCCACCGGATGTGACTCTGGAACTTCGTCTACCGCTGTCTACGTTGGGGCAACTGCAAGGGAGTGATACTGTCACCTGTAAGGTGCGCCGTGATTGGTGGGTTTTCCCCCACTAACCCTCCCGTAGTACTGCGAAGGTGCGACGCACCTGACAGGTGCGTCGCACCTTCGTTTGCACGAGGGCGTCAGGCGAGGGTCGGACGAGCGTCGGAAGGAAATCATGCCTGTGAGACAAAATAGTATAAACTTGTGGCGTATTTGCAACCCCGCGTGCCAGGTTTCCCTTTTGGAGAAATTGGGTTATAATTACACATGGTGTGGAACGATTGAATTTGGCAACGTGTTCTTTCTGTTTAAGTGAGGAGGAAATCTATGGACTTACGGGAAAAAGTGACAGAGGCCATGGGCGGTCTGGAGAGCCTGGTGGCCAAGATACCCGGTTACAGCGGCTACAAGGCAAAAGAAACCCGTCGTGAGGCCGACAAGTTGCTGCGCGAGCAATTGGCGCGTTCGTTCGACGAACAGCGGCGACATTTGTTGGAGTTGCAGAAGCAATTGGTCAGCTCGGGGCAAATTGCTCTGCTGGATGATATGGACAGCGCCGCCGTGAAGCTGCAAACGCTCATTGACCGTATCCGCACGGCTACCTATGGCTACGCCGGTTTCTTCGACGCGGTGAAAATCAAAGAAGACCAGCTTGATGCTTTGTACGAGTTTGACAACGCCCTGGTGGAGCAGGTCGGCAACGTGGAGGCGGCTATTGAGCGAGTGGGGGCAGCTCTCACGGCCCAGGAGGGAGTGGCCGAGGCTATCGCTGACCTGACGAGAGTCGTCCGCGACATCAACGATCTCTTCTCCAGACGGCAAGACGCGATTCTTCAACTCTGATCAGGTTATACCATCCCGCTGGTGACACGCCTGCGGTATGGTGAACAGTCAATGGGAGGTAAGTTCAATGGCACGAGTGTTTGATGTGATTGAGGTTCCCGACCAGGGACCCAATGAGATGGTCCGCCGCCTGCCCGAGAGTGGCTCCGGCGATTTCCGCATCGGTTCTCAGGTGATCGTGCGTGAAAGCCAGAGAGCGGTGTTCTTCCGAGATGGCAAAGCACTGGACGTGTTTGGGCCAGGGCGACATGCCATCACAACGGCTAACATTCCCTTACTGGTGGGTCTTGTTGGCAAGGCGTTCAGCGACAGGACACCTTTCACGGCGGAAGTTTACTTTGTGAACGTGCGGGAGTTCCCGGAAATGGGTTGGGGCACCGACAACCCGATTCCAGTGCTGCATCCGGGGATTGGTCTGGGGGCTTCCCTGCTGCGTGCCTTTGGCACCTACGGCATGCAGATTACCGATCCCCAGCTTTTCGTCTCCCAGTTCGTGGGCACGCAGGGTGTTTTCACCACCAATGACATTCAGAAGCGGCTACGGGCGATCATTCTCTCCAAGTTCCGGGACCTGGTGGGCGAGATAAAAAAGTCCGCTTTCGATATTCAGGGAATGGTGGAGGAAATCGGAGCCGGGGTCAAAGCCAAGGCTCAGGATGATTTCGCCGCGTTGGGCATCACCCTGAAGTCTTTCTACGTGCAGTCCATTACTCCCTCGGAGTCGTCTGCTGAGGAACTGCGCCAGATGGGTTTGTTGGACCTGCAGACCTACATGCAGCTCCAGGCTGCGGATGCGATGCGCGACGCGGCCAAGGCGGGGGGCACCAGCATGGCCGGTATGGGTGTGGGGCTGGGGGCCGGTGTGGCGATGGGGCAGATGATGACCGGGATGATGCAGCCAGCCACTGGCCAGAAACCTGCCGCCCCGGCTGCCGCTGCCGGAGCCATGGTTACCTGTCCACAATGCGGCAATCAAGTGCCTGCTGGCTCCAAGTTCTGCAACAATTGTGGGGCGAAGCTCGAGGCCGCGGGCAAGTTGTTCTGCCCACAGTGCGGGGCGGAATTGCCGCCGGGTTCCAAATTCTGCAGCAACTGCGGGGCCAAGATCGGCGGGTAGTAAAAGCTTTCCAACACCGTGGGGCAAGATACTATCACGATTTTCGACGTGGAAGAAAGGCTCCTGAGTTTAGTCAGGAGCCTTTTTGCGTTCAGGAGTTATTCGCGTACAGGGAGGACAATCTCCAACCCCTCATAGGCGATGAAAGCCCCTGGAAACAAAGCCTGGGCCTGGCGTTCGACCTCTTCTAACTGGTCATCATCGGCCAGCATGTCATGATGGAACAGGGCCAGCCGCTTGACTCCGGCAGCAAGGGCCACGTGCACAGCATCTTCCCAGGAACTGTGTCCCCAATCCCAGTATTTGGCTTTCTGTTCGGAGGAAAACTGCGCGTCGTGGATCAGCAGGTCGGCCGAGCGGGCCAGGTCTACCACGCGCTGATCTAGACCGCTGGGGCCATGTCCAACGTCGGTGGCGTAGGTCAGGACGGCGCTGCCATGAGTGATGCGGAATCCAAACACTCCTCCTGGGTGTTCTAAACGCCGTACATCAACCAGAGTATTGTTGCCGATCACCAATGTCTCGCCATCCCGCATTTCTTTGATCAGAATATCGGCATCCATGTCATCCAGGGCGAAGGGAAGATAAACGGCGCGCATCTGCCCGGCCAATATCTGCTCCAAATGCTCGTCAAATCGTTTCTCACCGAAAATAGCAATGCGGTTGTGGCGTTGGCGAGCGGGGGCAAAGAAGGGAAACCCCTGGATGTGATCCAGGTGGGTGTGGCTGATCAGGATCGCGCAAATCAGACGTTCGGGGAACTCACGTTGCAGGGCCAGCCCCAGAAGCCGTATCCCGCTGCCGGCATCCAGGATGATCAGGTCGCCGTCGGGAGTGCGGACTTCCACGCAGGGGGTGTTCCCGCCTACACGCACCGTGTCGGGACCGGGCACGGGCACGCCACCGCGCACGCCCCAGAAACGAATCTTCATCATGGGGGGAAGGGATGAGGCTACAGGTCCTTCTGCTGGTGAGGGTGTTTTCATCTGCCAGCCCGATTTCACTACTCGGTACGAACTATAGTTTCCGGTAAATTGATTGGCTCATCCGGCGAATTTGTGGCAGAATA
>JANLFX010000092.1 GCA_024653325.1 Anaerolineae bacterium | reverse complement strand
CTTCGCCTCCAGACGTTCAACGGCACTCTCTTCCATTTCACCCTCCTGTGGTTTTAGTTATATTCTACCACGGTGGGGTCATTTGAACCAATAGGAAATACACCCACCAGCAAAAAGTGTTTGACAAAGTCCTCTAGGCGTGGTATAATGCACATTACTGTGCTAATTTTCACCAATACACAGAGCTCCGGTTACGAGGGATCAACGTAGATGACCAAAACAGGGGTGAGCATTGCGGTGGCATGGCCTTGTGTGGATTGGAACGGGTGTGGGCTTATTGAAAGGAACATAAAAAGCCTTTGACTTTGACTTGAAGGTTAAAGTCGGAGGCTTTTTGTATCTCTCAGGTGGTTAAGGGGCAAAGACCGATGAAGCTCCGGGATATTATCTCTATTGTGGAAGGGACGCTTGTCACCAGCAATGCTGATTTGGACATGGATATTCCCTGCGCCTGTGGTGCAGACCTGATGAGCGATGTATTGACTCATGCCAAAGCCGGTGCTCTTTTGCTTACCGGCCTGGTGAATCCGCAGGTCATACGCACGGCAGAGATGGCCGACATTGCAGCCATTGTATTTGTGCGCGGCAAGTATCCCCCGCCTGAAACCATCGCCCTGGCCGAAGAAAAGGGCATCCCCCTGGTCGCTGCCAAATATACCATGTTCGAGATGTGCGGTCGCTTGTTTGAAGCCGGGATGTCTAGTTGCGACGTATCACGGTGATTTGGGGCCAGCAAACGAGGTTTCTGAACTACCGCGACCTCGTGCTCGCCGATTGCCAGATGTGCCAGGATGGGAAACGTGGTGAAACCCAAAGAGGTCACCAGGGTTCAGGAGCTGGTCTATGAACTGAAAATCGGGGATGTGATGACCAAACGAGTGGTCACCGTCACTCCCGATACGACGATGGCTGAATTCAAGGAGGTGCTGCGCGTCAATCGCATCTCGGGCACGCCGGTGGTAGAAGAAGGCCGGTTGGTAGGCATCATCAGCTTGGAGGACCTGATCAAAGCCCTTTTGGCCGGACACATCGAGGTCCCGGTGCGCGATAGGATGACGCGGGAGGTATTCACCGTCCGCGCCCATGAATCCGTTGTTGAGGCGGTGAAGGTTTTCTCCCAAAAGGGAGTGGGCCGGCTGCCGGTGGTGGATGAGCATGGTAATCTGGTGGGTATTATCACCCAGGGCGATATCACGCACGGTCTGTTGAAAGCCATTGAGCTGGACTATCATGCTGAGGAGATCAGCCGCTACCGAGCCAGCCACATTTTCGAGGATATTGTCTCTGATCGTACCAGTCTTCTGTTACGTTACAAGGTGAATGCCCGAGATTTCACCCGGGGTGGGGAGGCGTCCAGCAAGATCAAGCGGGCGCTGACCCGCCTGGGAGGCAATCCGCAAACTGTTCGCCGTGTGGCCATCGCCACCTACGAAGCGGAGATGAACATCATCATCCATACTGATCACGGTGGGGAGATTGTGGCCGAGATTCAGCCTGAACAGGTGCGCATCCTGGCCGTTGATCACGGGCCGGGCATCGCCGATATTGAGCAGGCCATGCAGCCCGGTTTCTCCACTGCCCCGGAGTGGATCCGGGAAATGGGCTTTGGCGCAGGCGTGGGCTTGAACAATATCCAGAAATGCGCCGATGAAATGCATCTGGAGTCAACTCTCGGCGTGGGCACTCGCTTGCAGATAGTCGTGTATCTGCAACCGGGCGAGAATGGGCTCGTGGGAGGTGGTGATGAAGCTTCGCGAAGTTGTTGCTGAGCTGGGCCTGGAAGTCGCTGGAGCCGCCGATGCTCTTGATCGGGAAATCAGCGGGGGGTATGCCTCGGATTTGTTGAGTTGCGTAATGGCCCGGGCCCGGGCTGGCAACGTCTGGGTGACTTTGCAATCACACCCCAATATCGTGGCCGTGGCCTCTCTGCTCAATCTGTCCGGCATTATCGTTACCGAAGGAGTTTCGCTGGACCCGGCTACCATCGAGAAGGCTGATGAGGAAAATATCCCTCTTCTAACTACACCGTTGACCACTTTCACGGTGGTCAGTAAACTGGCAGCCTTAGGCATTCAGGGCGTGGATTGAGAGCCGTATGGATGTTCAAATACCTGTTCGCCGACTTGCACATTCACACCGTACTCAGTGCCTGCGCCGAAGTGGAGATGATCCCACCGCTCATCATCCGCCGTGCCCGCGAGCTGGGATTGGGGCTCATCGCCATCACCGATCACAACTCGGCGGAGAACGTGGCCGCCGTGATGCAGGCTGCCGAGGGAAGTAGAATCACTGTGTTACCGGGCATGGAGGTGCAGACCCGCGAGGAAGTACACCTGCTAACCCTTTTCGACACGGTGGAACAGGCTTTGGCCTGGCAAGCAGAGGTATATGCCCACCTGCCAGACCTTAAGAACGATGAGGAACACTTCGGAACCCAGTTTGTAGTGGATGCGACCGGCGAGTACGTGCGTACCAACGAACGGCTTCTGGCGACCTCAACGGACCTTTCCCTGGAGGCAGTAGTCGCCGGAGCACAGGCTTTGGGCGGACTGGTTATCCCCGCTCACGTAGACCGTCAGAGCTTCAGTCTGATCGCTAACCTGGGATTTATCCCGTCCGGCCTGAGCCTGCCGGCCGTGGAAATCTTTCGCTGGAGCCGTGAGGCGGAGGTCCGTCAGCGATTTCCCCAACTGGAGGGATATACCCTGATCCGTAATGGGGATGCTCACCGCTTGAGCGAGATGGGCGCGCGCACCATGTTCAAGATAGCCGCCCCCACAGTGGCCGAGCTGACTTTGGCCCTCAGGGGCGAACAAAATCGCCGGGTGGAGATAACGTAGGACGGGATGTCATCCCGTCCGTGGATCACATAATTGAAGAGAGGAGAAGTAACTTATGACCAACACAGAAGCTGTGCTTGAACAAGAAACTTTGGACCTGGCCCCTCTGTACGGGGTGCTTAATAAGTACAGGCATGAAAAAGGAGCGGTAATCCCAGTTCTTCAGCAGGCCCAGGAGATCTACGGATGGTTGCCTGCCGAGGTGCTGCAGGCCATTGCCAAAGGGCTGAGGGTACCCCTCAGCCAGGTTTATGGCGTGGTCACGTTCTATTCCCAGTTCTACCTCACCCGCCGGGGCCGTCATATTATCCGCGAGTGCGACGGTACAGCCTGCCACGTGCGCGGTGCGGCCAGGATTATCAGCACTGTGGAGAAGGAACTCGGTATCAAAGCTGGCCAGACAACACCCGACTATCGGTTGAGCTACGAGGTTGTGTACTGCCTGGGCTCCTGCGGCCTCGCGCCGGTAGCCATGGTGGATAATGAAGTCGTTGGCCACCTGGTACCGGAGAAGATGCTGCAAATCGTGCGTGAGCTTGACTAGTGCGTGAGCTTTCCCTGCACATCCTGGATGTTCTGCAAAACTCGCTCGAAGCCGGGGCTTCGAAAGTAACCTTAACTATTGAAGAAGACCTGATGGCCGACCGACTAACGATTACCGTCACCGATAACGGCCGGGGCATGGACGCGGACACGGTGACAAAGGTGCTGGACCCTTTCTTCACCACCCGCACCACCCGCCACGTGGGTTTGGGCCTGCCCCTCTTCGCTGCCGCCGCCAGACGCTGCAACGGTGATCTGGTGGTCGAGTCCGAACTGGGCAAGGGGACGACGGTGCGGGCTACTTTCCAACACAGCCACATTGACCGCGCGCCGCTGGGCGACATCCGAAACACCATACTTAGCTTCCTGTTGGCTGCGCGTCCGGTTGACCTGCATTATGTCCATCGCGTGAACGACCGTCAGTTCGAGTTTGACACGGCGGACATTCGCGCTGAACTGGGAAACGTGCCGCTGTCGCATCCGGCCGTGCGGGATTGGCTGAGCGAGTTTATCGCTGAAGGAGAGCAGGGGATAAAGTGAAACCTTGCAAAGGTTAAAACCTTCGCAAGGCTCACCAGGCTGAAGGAGGAGATAAAAATGCCTAAATTGAAGAGTCTGGAAGATCTCAAGCGTATCCGCGAGGAAGCTCAGAAGGACCTCAAGGTGCGGCTGGATACCGGCACGACTATCACGGTCGGTATGGGGACCTGTGGCATTGCGGCTGGGGCCCGCGATACAATGCACGCCATTTTGGAAGAGTTGCACAAGCGTGAGATTGATGCCCACGTGACCACGGTCGGCTGCATCGGGATGTGCTCCAAAGAGCCCCTGGTGGATATCGAACAGGCTGGTCATCCGCGCATCACCTACGCCAATGTACACCCCGACATGGTGCCCCGCATCATCGAAGAGCACTTGATCAAGGGCCAAGTGGTCGAAGAGTGGGTGTTTGGCCGGGTGACCCGGGATTAAGATAGAATCTTTGCAAGGAGGTAGTTCAATGGCTGAAGCCCTTTACCGGGCGAACGTCCTGGTGTGTGGAGGTACAGGATGCACCGCTTCCGGTTCAGTGAAAACTTTTGAGGCCCTGCAATCGGAGATAGCCCGCCGTGGTCTGGAAAACGAGGTCAGGCTGATCCACACCGGTTGTCGTGGATTCTGCGAACAGGGCCCAGTCATGGTCGTTTATCCGGAGGGCATTTTCTACTGCCGGGTCCACGCGGAGGATATTCCTCACCTGGTGGAGGAAACTCTGGTCAAGGGCCGGGTGGTGGAAGCTCTCACCTACAAAGAGCCTGAGACTCACCAGGCTATCCCTCATTACCGCGAGATACCCTTCTACACCAAGCAGCAACGCATTGTCCTCAGCAACTGCGGATTGATTGACCCCGAGAATATTGAGGAATACATCGCCCGTGGCGGGTACGAGGCTCTGAGCAAAGCTCTTTTTCAGATGACCCCTGAGCAAGTGATTGACGAGGTCAAACGCTCGGGCCTGCGCGGGCGCGGTGGTGCGGGATTCCTCACCGGTCTGAAGTGGGAGTTTACATACCGCGCTCCTGGCGACGTGAAATACGTGGTCTGTAACGCGGACGAGGGTGACCCCGGCGCGTTCATGGACCGCAGCGTCATCGAGGGTGATCCCCACAGTCTGTTGGAAGGCATGATCATCGCCGCTTACGCCATCGGCGCTAAAGAGGGATACATCTACTGCCGCGCCGAGTATCCGCTGGCCATCAAGCGGCTCAAGATAGCCATCGCCCAGGCCGAAGAATACGGCCTGTTGGGTGATCACATCCTGGGCACTGATTTCAGTTTCCATCTGAAGATTAAAGAGGGCGCGGGGGCTTTCGTTTGCGGTGAGGAGACGGCACTGCTGGCCAGCATCGAGGGCCGGCGTGGTGAGCCTCGCCCACGACCGCCTTTCCCGGCAGTGAAAGGTCTGTGGGGCAAACCCACCAACATCAACAACGTGAAGTCCTATGCCAACGTCCCACGGATCATTGCCAAAGGGGCCGAGTGGTTTGCCTCCATCGGCATGCCGCGCAGCCCGGGCACGGCTATCTTCGCCCTGACCGGCAAGGTGAACAACACCGGATTGATCGAGGTGCCCATGGGCATCACCCTGGGCGAGATCATTTTCGACATCGGCGGGGGCATTCCCAACGGCAAGAGGTTCAAAGCGGTGCAGACCGGCGGACCATTGGGCGGTTGCCTGTCGGCTCAGGACCTGAACCTGCGCGTGGATTTCGATTCTCTTAAGGACGCGGGGGCGGTGATGGGCTCCGGCGGCATGATCGTGGTGGACGAGGACACCTGTATGGTGGAGTTCTCCAAGTTCTTCCTCACTTTCGCCACGGCGGAGTCCTGCGGTAAGTGTGTGCCCTGTCGCGTCGGTGGCAAACGTATGCTGGAGGTGCTGACCCGCATTACCGAGGGTAAGGGGCGGCTGGAGGACATCGAGACGATCAAGCAGATCGCGGCCGGCATGGATGCGGGTGCGCTGTGTGCTTTGGGTCAGCTCACGCCCGGCCCGATGTTGGCTGCCCTGCGCTATTTCGAAAATGAGTTCATCGAGCACATCGTGGATAAGAAGTGCAAAGCCGGGGTCTGCAAGGCCCTGGTGCGCGCTCGCTGCACCAATGCCTGCCCGGCGGAGGTGGATGTGCCCAGCTACGTCTCCCTGGTGGCCCAGGGACGCTACGCCGAGGCTCTGGAGATTCACCGCCGCCACAACCCCTTCGCTTTGGTGTGTGGCCGCGTGTGCCCGGCTTTCTGCGAGTCGCGCTGCCGCCGGGGCGATATTGATGAACCCATCGCCATCCGCTCCATCAAGCGTTTCATGGCCGATCACGAGATTGAGAAGCCGTGGACACCGCCTGTTTACGAGCCGGCCAAGACGGAGAAAGTAGCAGTCATCGGCGCTGGTCCGGCCGGGTTGACGGCGGCGCTGCGCCTGGCGCAAAAGGGCTACAAAGTCACCGTCTTCGAGAAGCTGCCCGTGCCGGGTGGAATGATGGCCGTGGGCATTCCCGAGTACCGCTTGCCACGGGACATTCTCAATATTGAGATTGAGAACATCAAGCGGGCGGGGGTGGAGATCAAGTGCAATCAGGCCCTGGGCAAGGACTTCACCATTGACAGCTTGATGGATAAGGATGGCTACAAAGCGGTGGTGCTGGCCATCGGCGCGCATCAGAGCCGTAAGTTGGGCATCGAGGGCGAGGACCTGGCGGGAGTCTACCACGGCGTGGATTTCCTGCGGGACATTGCCCTGGGTAACCCGCCCGACATGACCGGTAAGCGGGTAGTCGTCGTGGGCGGCGGTAACGTGGCCATTGACGCGGCCCGCTCGGCCTGGCGGTTGGGAGCCAGCGAGGTCCACGTCGTGTACCGCCGCACGCGCCAGGATATGCCCGCTCATGAGGAGGAGATTGAGGCTGCTGAGAAAGAAGGCATCATCTTCAGCTACCTCACCAACCCGGTGCGGGTGATCGGCGAAAACGGCAAAATGACCGGCGTCGAAGTGCAGAACCAGCTTCTGGGCGACTTCGACCGCACTGGGCGGCGGCGACCTGTGCCGGAGGAGGGTTCCAACTTTGTGATCGAGGCCGACATGCTGGTGCCGGCCATTGGTCAGGGCATTGATCTCTCGTGGACGGATGGCTCCGGCGTCGAGGCCAACCGCGATACCACCCTGGTGGTCAATGACGCGTTAGCCACTACCCGCCCCGGCGTCTTCGCCGCTGGCGACGCTGTAAGCGGCCCGGCAACAGTGATCCAGGCTGTGGCTCAGGGCAACCGTGTGGCCGTCGAGGTGGATTATTACCTGCGTACCGGTAAAGTGGAGAAAATCCCGGTGGTGCCCGGCTATGAGGTGGTCGAGCAGCAGTTTAACCTGGAGGACTACGCCGAGGCCAAACGGCCGCAGATGCCCGAATTGCCCGTCGCCGAACGGCGTGGCAATTTCCGCGAGGTCGAGTTGGGGATGGATGAGGACACCATCCGCGAGGAATGCAAGCGCTGCCTGCGCTGCGACCTGGAATGGCTGGAGTCCGAAGGATTGGCGTTCGAGCCGGTTCCAGACCACTTGCTGGTTGAGGACCGGGTGGAATAACCGGAAGGCAGGTGGGGGTTGCCGAAGGGAGAGGACGAACCCCACCTGCCATCTCATGCCAAAAGGAGGAGGTTTTGCATATGGCAACAGTGAACATCACCATTGATGGCCAAAAAATCGCTGCACGCGCGGGCAGCACTGTCCTCGAAGCAGCCCGGGAAGCGGGGATAGATATCCCCACGCTTTGTTATCATCCCGCACTGCCACCGGAGGGTGCCTGTCGGGTATGCCTGCTGGAGATAGAGAAACAGCGCACACTACAGCCGGCCTGTACCTTCCCGGTCACCGAGGGGATGGTGGTGCATACACGCTCGGAAAAGGTAATAAGTGCGCGCAAGTTCGTGCTGGAACTTCTGCTTTCCGACCACCCGCTGGATTGTATGACCTGCGAGATGGCCGGCAACTGCGAGCTCCAGAACCTGGCCTATGAATACGGGATCAAAGAGTCACGCTTCCCCGGCATTCAGCACAGCTACCCGGTGGACGATCCTAACCCCTTCATCGAACGCGACTATAACAAATGTATCCTCTGCCGTCGCTGCGTGCGGGCCTGCAACTACATGAATGGCGTGGAGGCTATCGGTGTAGTGTATCGCGGCTTCCAGGCCAAGATCGGCACCGCCTTCGATGGCTATCTGGAGGATAGCCCGTGCGAGTTCTGCGGGATGTGCGTGGCCGTGTGCCCCACCGGGGCTCTGATTCCCAAGCAGCGCAAGGGCCAAGGGCGCGAATGGGAGTTCAAGAAAGTCACCACCACCTGTTCCTATTGTGGGGTGGGTTGCCAGTTCGATTTGAACGTCAGAAATGGGCGTATCGTCCAGGTAACCAGTAACTGGGATGCGCCAGCCAACCACGGTTTGCTCTGCGTCAAGGGCCGCTTCGGGTGGGATTACGTGCACCATCCCGACCGGCTTACCAAACCGCTTATCAAGAAAGACGGAGCCTTCGTAGAGGCTACCTGGGATGAGGCCCTGGACCTGGTGGCCAGCAAGCTGAGTGAGGTGAAGGAGAAATACGGTAGCGACGCCATCGGGGTGCTGAGCTCTGCCAAGTGCACGAACGAAGAGAACTACGCGATGCAGAAATTCACGCGGGCGGTGCTGGGCACCAACAACGTGGACCACTGCGCGCGTCTCTGACATGCCCCTACAGTGACCGGTCTGGTCACAGCATTTGGCTCTGGGGCAATGACCAACTCCTTTGATGACATTGCCAACGATGCACAGGTCTACTTCATCATCGGCTCCAATACCACGGAGACCCATCCGGTGTTAGGGATGCGTATCCGCCAGGCGGTGAAGCAGCGCGGCGCCAAGTTAATTCTCTGCGATCCACGCTCTATTCCCATCAGCGAGTTTGCCACGCTGCACATCCGCCAGAAGCCAGGCACAGACATCGCCCTGCTCAACGGGATCATGCACGTACTGATCGCCGAGGAACTGTACGACAAGAAATTCGTCGCCGAGCGCACCGAGGGTTTTGAGGAATTCAAGGCGAAGATCATGGAATACCCGCCTGAGCGGGCGGCGGAGATTTGCGGTATTACTCCCGAAGAGATTATCGAGGCGGCGCACCTGCTGGCCGAGAATCGTCCTGGGGCGCTGCTGTATGCCATGGGCATTACCCAGCACACCACCGGCCACCAGAACGTCCTCTCCACGGCTAACCTGCAGATGTTGCTGGGCAACATGGGTGTGCCCGGTGGTGGTGTGAACCCGCTGCGCGGTCAGGTCAACGTCCAGGGGGCATGCGACATGGGTGCGCTGCCCAATGTCTATACCGGCTACCAGGCGGTGACCCTCGAAGCCAGCCAGAAGAAGTTTGAGGAAGCGTGGGGTGTGCCACTACCAAACAAAGTGGGTCTCACTGTAGTAGAGATGATCAACGCCGCCGAGACAGGCAAGATTAAAGCCATGTACATCATGGCCGAGAACCCAATGGTCTCCGATCCCGATGTCAACCACGTGAAGAAGGGTCTCGAGGGTCTCGACTTCTTGGTGGTGCAGGACATATTTCTCACCGAGACAGCGGCCCTGGCCGATGTCGTGTTGCCCGGCCCCTCGTTCGCCGAGAAAGATGGCACTTTCACCAACTCCGAACGGCGCGTCCAGTTTGTGCGAAAAGCGGTTGAGCCGCCTGGTGAGGTCCGACAAGATTGGTGGATCATCGGTGAGATTGCCCGCCGTATGGGATATGATGGCCTGACCTACAACTCGCCGCGCGAGATCATGGACGAGATCAACAGGCTGACGCCCTCCTACGCCGGGATCACTTACGATCGCATCGGCACCCAGGGCTTGCAGTGGCCGTGCCCGAACACTGATCATCCCGGCACGCCCGTGCTGCACGTGGGCAAGTTCAGTCGCGGCCTGGGGCATTTCAGCGCCGTGGATTGGCAACCGCCGGCCGAGGAACCCGACGAGGAGTACCCGTTCATCTTCACCACCGGCCGCGTGTTGTATCAATACCACACTCGCTCGATGACCGGCCGCTCTGAGGGATTGGATGCTATGTTCCCAGAAGCGGTGGTAGAACTGAACGCGGGAGATGCGTCCAGGCTGGGCATTGCCGACGGGCAGATGGTGAAGGTCGCCTCGCGGCGTGGTGAGGTCGTGGCCAAGGCTGAGGTGAGTGACAAAGTCGAGGCGGGCGTCGTCTTCATGCCCTGGCACTTTGCCGAGGCGGCGGCTAACAAGCTGACCATCGCCGCACTCGATCCAACGGCCAAGATACCCGAGTACAAAGTGTGCGCCGTCAAAGTCGAAGCAGCGGCCTAGTCGGGAAAGAAAATGTGGTAGGGGCGCATCATGCTGCGCCCCTACCGGGGTTGTTGTAAGTGAGACATTATCAGTCGTGCAACACCGAGTGGGTAGAGTTGAGGAGGGAAATGCCGATGGATGTCCGCAAAGTGTATGAATATGCCCTACAGCGTGAGTACGAGGGTAGGGATTTCTTCCGGCAAAATGCTGGCCGGTTTGGACACGCTGCTGCAGTGGGCGCATTCGAAAAGCTGGCCGAAGAGGAGCAAAAACATATCGAGTTTATCCAGGGGCTAATAGCCGCGCTGGATAAAAAGGGGACCATTGGCCTCGAGAAGGGCAAAGCGTTGGAAAAGGAGGGCTTCTTTTCCCAACGGGCTCGCACCGAGATGCTCGATCAAACCGTGATCGAGGCGATGGTGCCCGACTTGGCCGTGCTGCGCATGGCCTACTTGATCGAGCGCGATTTCGCCGAATTTTACGAGATGGCAGCAGATCAAGTGGAGGATAAGAACGCCAAGGAGGCCCTCGGCATGTTAGCTAGGTGGGAACGGGTTCACGAGCAACTGTTTAAGGAAATGCATGACAAAGCCTTTGAAGAATACGCTGGCATGCCGTGGGGTGGATAGGTCCGAACGGTCGTGGGCCTATTGTAAGGCTATCTCCATTTGCGGTGAAGGGGCGCGTAACCCCTTGGAAATTTTATTTCGTCACAAGGAGGAGGTACAATGACAGTCGGTTTCAAAAAACCAAGCGAGATCACAGAAGCTGCATGTACGATCGGCAAGACCAAAGCCGAAGAGAGCATCCTCAGGTTGCTGGTGCTCGGCTTTCTGGCCGGGGCTTACATTGCCTTTGGAGGCACGGTGGCCATCGCTACCGGCAAGGGCATCACTGCCGAGGGGTTTGGTGGTCTGTCGAAGCTCATCTTCGCCGGCACATTCCCCGTCGGCCTGATGCTGGTGGTCATCGCCGGATCGGAGCTGTTTACCGGCAACTGTAGTATGCTCCCGGCCAGTTGTCTGTCCGGCAGAGCCAAGTGGGCGGGGCTGCTGAAGAACTGGGTGTTCGTCTACATCGGCAACTTCATCGGTTCACTTTTCGTGGCTTACTGCCTGGGTTATTTGAGCAACCTGTTCGGCAAGGACCCCTACCTGAGTGGCGTGCAGGGCATTGCCACAAGCAAGGTAGCCTTGAGCTTCTGGCAGGTGTTCTGGCGCGGTGTGGGTTGCAACTGGCTGGTCTGCCTGGCGGTGTGGCTGGCCGTTTCGGCCAACGACATCGCGGGCAAAGTATGGGGCATCTGGTTCCCGATCATGGCCTTTGTGGCCATCGGCTTTGAGCACAGTGTCGCCAACATGTTCTTTATCCCCCTGGGCATCTTCTACGGCGCGCCGGTCACCTGGGGGCAGTTTCTGCTCAACAACCTTTTGCCAGCCACGTTGGGCAACATCGTCGGTGGTGGCTTCTTCGTGGGCACCATTTACTGGTGGCTCTACGGGCGCCAGACTCAGTAATAGCTTTCTGCAATTGAATAGTGTCAAAGGCCACCTGCATCGTCAGGTGGCCTTTTTGTCCCATGATTCACTACCGGGCACCTTTCCTGGGAGATCGAATCCTTATCACGAATAGCACGAACTTTCCGAATCTCACGAATGATTTTTCAAGATTGTGGCCCTAACCCGGCTCAGCCGGAACCAAACAGGCAAACCACAAAGGATACAAAGGGTACGAAGGAGACCACGGCTTGTACCTTTGTGCCCTTGGTGTCCTTCGTGGTTAATTTTCTTGCCCAACAAGCAAGAGTTTCATCGGTAAGGTACTTGTGTTATTCGTCCATCCGTGTCATTCGTGATTTAAAAAGTGTATGGTAGCGAGGTGTCCAATGATAAAATTTGACAAGTTCTGGGGAAGCTTGTAGAATAGCGCGCATGTGTCGGCCCTACCGCAGGGTGCCCACACAAATTCAAACACAAAACAGGGGGTGTTCACTTGAACCAAAAGATGCATCTTAGAACATGGTTCCAGTTGGCGGCCGGAATGGTTTTCCTACTGACAGTGTTAGTTCCCATCGGAGTTGTACTCCGTGATCTACCTCCCAGTGCAGCTTCTGGGGTGGCGGAAGGGCAGGTGGATCTTCAAGCTTTGGATAATCCCCATCAACAGATAAAACAGTTGCAGGCTTCTTACTTCTATTACTTTCCCTTGATCACCAAGGACTTCTGTCCCGTATGGCCTTGCCTGATCTTCAGTGACGATTTCAGTAACCCGGCCAGTGGCTGGCCCCACGAATCCGTATGGGGTGATAAAGACGAGGAGCGAAAATACATTATCGGCTACTATCCGGGCCCGTGGAATCTGTCAGGCAAGTATTTCATGCGCATCGCTCACGCGCGCCGGGTGGTGGCCTCACCGGCCTTCCACGCCCCCAGCGATTACATCATCGAGGCAGACATCCAGTTCTGCGATGATGCCTACCTGGCTTCAGCGGGGTTGGTGTTTGGAGCCAGTGATAATCTGCGCCAGTTCTACATGTTCTCGCTGGCTTACAACAACAAGGACCACTGGTGTGCCGTGCGCAAATATGATCTCGATGGAGGAGGCAGCCCCTATCTGCGACCGGGAGATTGGAGCTCTTGTGGAGCCAAGCCAGAGTACGAGGTCAACCATCTGAAAGTGGAGCGTATTGGCACGAGCATCAAGGTGTACCTGAACGGCAATGAAATCTGGTCAGGTACGGAGGGCAGCTACACCGGGGAACGCCGGGTGGGGTTCATCCACGATAAATACGAGATAGGTTACACTGGCGCGTATTTCGATGATTTCAAGCTCTGGAAAGTACACCCGGATGGCTCTACATCCGAAGTCATGACCCAAGCGGATTTGGAGCCCGAGATACTCGTCTGGGACGAAGGGGCCGAATAAGTGGCCAGGTACAGGCGGTGGCTTTTGGGGGGAGTCGTTTTTTCGCTTTTACTGGCAGGCTGTTTCGCCTCTCACTCACCACCACCGGCGGTAGGTGCGGAGCAAGCCATCGCCGAACTGATGGACACACACCGGCAGGCCGTGCTCACCGACGACGTTCAGGGTCTCCTTGACATCTGGGCGGATGATGGGATCATCATTGATGCCAACCACACCCCAGATGATCCCACCGATGACCATGTATGGCGTGGGCTTGATGCAGTTCTCTCCTACTATGCCACGGTCCTTTTCCCCCTTTACCTTACTGAGATAGGGCCGGTGGATACCGTTTTAACGGTCAATGGCTTGGAAGCGGTGATGACGGGGACAACCATGATCGGCACGGAGGTCTCGCCAGGCGGTGAACGATGGACTTTTGCTTTTCGGGATGGGGAATGGAAAATCATCGGACTGACTTTCAACCTGGAATCTAACCACTGAGGGCAGTAGCCGACGGCACTGCCGTCGGCCCGGCGGGGGGAGAAAGGGGCAGTTGATTCGGTATTCGCAGATCGTAGCTTGACCCGGGACATGACCGGGTGCGGAAAGGAGAGCTGACCATGAAATGTCCAGTCTGTGGCGGCGAGACGCCAGATGGAAGCGAGTTTTGCAGCGTGTGTGGTTCGCGCATCACAACCCCGGCCGGTGAGAACCGACATGCCGCAGAGACAATGGTTACCGGGTCAGTATGGCCACGCCTGACGGTGATCTCCGGGGTAAATCAGGGCCAGGAATTCAGGCTGCAGGGGCGCACGCGCCTGGGGCGGGCTCAGGACAACGAGATTATCCTGGACGACCCTAAAGTGTCGCGCCATCACGCAGTGTTCAATCTGGAGGCCGAGGGATGGGTCATTACCGATCTGGGCAGTGCCAATGGCACTTTCGTCAACGGCCAGCAAATTGAAGAGCCATATCGTTTACAGAACGGAGATCGAATCAGCGTTGGGGATGTGGAGCTAAGCTATGCTGAACCCGTGGCCGAGCAGATACCTACCGCCCCAGCAACCGCTCCGGTCGCGCCTGCCCAGCCTGTCCAGAAGAAGGGCGGCATCCCTAAGTGGGTGTGGATTGGCTGCGCGGCGCTGTTGGTCCTGGGTTTGCTAATCGGTTGCATGGTAGCGGTCGTCGTGGCCGTCTTGCCCCAACTAGGAGCATCGTAACCGCTATTCAACCGGAGATCGCAAGCCGGAGGATGAGTGGGCAGTTCGTTCTCCGGCTAATCCAAGACTGAGGAATTGGGAGATGGTTGAAAGCGCAGGTCTTCCGTCACCTGAATCCGTGTTGGCTCTGCTCAAGGGCCGGCGCAGCATCCGCCGTTATCGGCCAGACCCGGTGCCGGACGAGTTGATCGAACAATTGCTGGAGGCTGGACGGTGGGCACCTTCGGCCAGCAATCGGCAACCGTGGACCTTTATCGTCGTCCAGGACGCAGCCATCCGCCAGCAGGTGGCTCAACACGCCGCTTATTATTTTGTCCGTTGGGCGCACGTGGAGGAAGCTCCGTTGCTCATCGTCCTGTGCGGCGATGCGCGAAGCCGGGTCTATCGTCAGTTTCTTCACGAAGACGTGGGCCTGGCGGGTGCCCAGATGATGCTCCAGGCAAAAGCGTTAGGCCTGGGCACCTGCTGGATTGGAGGGCTGGATCGCAAGGCGATAGCCGATATTCTTAGGGTGCCGGACTATATGGAAATTGTGGGTTTGCTCACGGTAGGCTTCCCGGCGGAGGATCCACCCCCGCCCACGCGCAAACCGCTGGCGGAAATCGTGCATTACGATGTTTACGGCCATCAGGCGGCTGGGGAAGCTGTGACTCCTGGACGAGTCTCGGGTGGGCCGTTGAGCATTTTGCTGCGCCGGTTGCGGCTCAAAGTGCGGACGTGACCATTGGTGTGGTGAAAAAACGGGATGGCCCAAGGCCATCCCGTTGCTTTGCATTACCAGTTACTACCGTAGGACAAGCTTGACAGCTTGTACTTGCCAGCCGGTCTCTATCTGGGGAAAATGCCGGGTGAGTACACCAGCAAGGTGATCGCCGCATCGCAAAGGATTAAGACAAAGAAGGCCGGAAACAGCGTGGGCCGTTCCGAGCGTCGCCGATATATTTGCACAGCACCCAGGGCAACGCTCAGAATGAGTAGTGGCACACCAAGTATCACCAAATTGTGCCACCGCTCTGGTAGCTGGTCCAGGCCAGGCACATACAGCAGGAACGAAGGCACAAATACGAGCTTGGCCAGCAAGTAGATAAGCGCACCTATACCCAGTCCGATCTTGGGTTTTCGCAAAGCCAAATCATCCTCACCGGTCACCGCGTAGTATATCACTACCCAGATCAGCGCGGGCAGTATCCACACACCAGTCAGGGGAATCAGGCCAATTCCAGAGAGCATACTCAAGCCCAAAGCGAGAGCCCCGTTGAGTATGTCTGCGCTGCTGGTGCGGTTCAGCCAGGCAGCGGCAGCCGGGGCAGTGGTGGCATAATATATTTCAAAGTCCCATGCGCCAGCCAGGTCCGACCAGGCGACATGCAGGTCGGCGTTGCTGTCGGCAGCGATACTGGGTTGCGTGGATAAAGACTCGGTCAAGGCTACCAGTTGATACCCCTTGATCTGGCCATCGGCGAAGACAGCCATCACCGGTTGCGGCAGAGCTTCGGTGCGCGTTCTGAGCATCACGATGAACATTACCGGCAGTTCCTCACGCTGGCCTGATACCACGGCCGGCATGTAAACGAAATCACTGCCGTAAATGGTCTGGCCGGGGGGCAGGTAACTTAGTCTGGAATAGCCATACGGCCCCTGATGGGCAGCGTAGTCTGGCTGGGAGGTAGCCGGGAGATCAATCTTGTGGCGAATGCTGGCGGACGGATCATTCACGGGGAAGCTCAGATACCACGCTTCCGCTCTGGGGCCCTCCAGTCCGCCGCCCCGCCGTTCAATAGACCAGAAAGCGTATACGTGACCGGTATCCAGGCCCAGTCTGGGCCCTTCCAGGAGCAGGCCCTGCTCCACAATTAGCTCGGTCAGCCTGACTCCTGAAGCAGGCGTTATCTGGGAACGGGGGAAGGCGGCATAATAGAGAGCCTCCTGAGCGTAAGCGACTTCTTTGAGCCACATCAGGTGAAGCGTGCCTGCGTTGTCCACCTGGGCGGTAGGCGAGTGCCCGTCGGGAGCGATGAGGGTCGCCTGACCCAAGGGGTTACCATTCTCGTCAATGGTGAGCTGGTAAATGCCCGGACCGGCCTTGGCTATGTTCGCCCACACCACCGCCGCCCGGCCCGCCGCATCCCGATAAAGTTGAAAACGGTCCACCTGCTGATCGGCAGGGGGCAGGCGCTGGGGTCCGGCTGTAACTTCACCGTCAGGCCCTATAATAGCGTGGTAGAGGCTGTCTTTCCCATCGGAACTGGCTATCCAGGCCAGGTGCAGGTGGCCTGCCTCGTCAAACAGGAGTTGAGGTCGGCTTGGCCGCGAAACCGGGATGTCCAAATCGCGCTCCATGGCCACTCGTCCTCGCTGGTTGAGCGCGATATAATGTAACCGTGAGGAGCCGTCTTCCCCCCAGCCACACCAGGTCAAATGCACTGTCTGCGCTTCATCCACGGCCAGAGCCACCGGTTGGTTGAGGTAGCCGTGGCCCAGGCGCAGACCACGGCTCCAATCGGGTGAGACCTTTGGGCTGCGGTCGGGGCTCACACTGCATGCGCCGAGGGTAGCTGTTGTCAACAGACACAGCAAAATTAGCGCGGTCATTCGTTTCTTTGATAACATTGCCGGCTCCTTCTGTAGAGGTAGACGGCCCTTCGCCTCCGCGCCGGGCAACGCCTGACAAGCGGCCACCCTTCGATTTCACTCAGGGCGCAGCAGCGGGCCACCACTACGAATTATTGTGATCTATTTTGATATTATACCACACTTCTGAGTCAACCATGGTTCGACCTGCCATGCGGGTGCGTTTCAGTTTCGGGGCAGGTTTGTCCCGTAGCGGCCGACCGCTGCTG
>JANLFX010000091.1 GCA_024653325.1 Anaerolineae bacterium | reverse complement strand
GGCGGCGAAGCAATCCCCCAGCAGTCAACAGGTAGATTGCTTCGGGCACTTCGTGTCCTCGCAATGACGGCGGCGGCGAAGCCACCGCCACAAAATCACCCCCCTTTGGGTAGATGGCTGAATAGTTACAATTCTGGTATAATTAGCCAGACACTTTACGGACAAACCTGAGGACGTGATACTAAACAACTACGGAGGCTTTACATGGTGAGATTTCCACGCTGTAGTGGCATCCTGTTACATCCCACTTCTCTTCCCGGTCGGTTCGGCATTGGTGACCTGGGCGACGCGGCCTACCGGTTTGTGGATTTCCTGGCCGCTGCCGGGCAGTCCTACTGGCAGGTGTTACCGTTGAGCCCCACCGGTTATGGGGATTCTCCCTACCAGGGCCTTTCCGCCTTTGCCGGTAATCCGCTGCTCATCAGCCCGGAGAAGTTGGTGGAGAGCGGCCATCTTTCCGAGGCAGACCTGGAGGAGGTGCCCGCGTTCCCTGCTGAACGGGTGGATTTCGGGCAGGTCATTCAATACAAGACCGCTCTTCTGGACCGCGCTTTCGCCAATTTCCGGGCCCAGGCTCCCGAGACCCAGCGTCAGGCCTTTTCCCGCTTTTGCGCGGAGCAGGCTTTCTGGTTGAACGACTTTGCTCTGTTCATGGCCCTGAAAGCGACGCGCCTCCAACCCTGGTATGACTGGGAGCCGGAGATTGTCACCCGGCAACCGGAAGCCCTGGCCCACTGGCAGAAAGCGCTGGCGGACGAAATCGAGGGACAGAAGTATCGTCAATGGCAGTTCTTTGAGCAATGGCTGGCGGTTAAGCGCTACGCCAACGAGCGCGGCATCCGCATTATCGGTGACATCCCGATTTTCGTGGCCAGGGACAGCGTGGACGTCTGGGCTAATCCCCACCTTTTCCACCTGGACGAGGAGCTCAAGCCCACAGTTGTTTCCGGAGTACCTCCTGACTATTTCAGTGAGACCGGCCAGCTCTGGGGACATCCCCATTACCGCTGGGAGGTCATGGCCCGGGATGGTTACGCCTGGTGGATCACCCGCTTCCGCATGGCTTTCACCCAGGCCGATGTGGTGCGGATTGATCATTTTCGCGGCTTTTACAACTACTGGGAAGTGCCGGTGGGAGAAGCAACGGCGGTCAAGGGACGTTGGGTGTACGGTCCCGCTGCCGACCTGTTTCGCGCCGTGACCGCAGCTTTGGGCGAGGTGGCCATCATCGCCGAGGATCTGGGCGATTTCGACGAGGAATCACGGGCTGGAGTAGACGCCCTGCGGGCCGAATTCGGCTATCCTGGGATGAAAGTGCTTCAGTTCGCCTTTGGCGGTGGCCCGACCGATCCTTTCCTGCCGCACAATTTCACCCGCGATTTCGTGGTATATACCGGCACCCATGACAACGACACCATCGTCGGCTGGTACCAGGAAACCTCTACCGAGGCCGAGCGGGAATATGCCCGCAAGTATCTGAACACCGATGGCTCAGACATCGCCTGGGACCTGATCCGCTTGGCGTGGGCTTCGGTGGCCAATACGGCCATCACCACGGCCCAGGACCTGCTCAGTCTGGGGCACTCGGCGCGGCTGAATACTCCCAGCACCACCGGGGCTCCTAACTGGTGCTGGCGACTGTTGCCCGGTGCTCTGACCGACGAGATTGCCGCCCGATTAAGAGAATTGACTTTTATCTACGGGCGGATATAGCTAAAACCTCCCGCAGGTTCAGACCTGCGGGAGGTTTTTTTATTATCCCCCGCCAATGGGTGGGAAGATGCCCACCTCGTCTCCCGATCTCAGCGGGCTTTCGGGGTCGCGGATAATGTTGTTGACGAACACCGTTTTGACCTCCTGGGAGGGCACTCCCAGGTGTTCGATGAGTTGACCCACGGTCGTACCATCCGGCAGTTCCACTGGCATGGCCTCGCCGATTTTTAGATTGGGGAAGTGTCGTCGCAGGGTAGCAAACAATCGAACATGAACGGTGATCATCGGTCTTCCTCATCAGGTGCCGGACACCTTGCAGTGCCCGGCACCTTTGTATTACGCGCCGTGGACGGCGTCCAGCGTTGCGTCGGGCACATCCCAGACGACGTTGTGCGGCGGGAGCTTCTCATACTTCATGAACTCGGGCATGCGGTCGTGAGCTGAGGTGAAGCCCGCCGCCCGGTTGAAGGCTACTTCCTTATCCACGATTTCTTTGCCGATTCTCATTACGTCGTCTGCCGTCCAATTGGTGCCTACGACGCCGGCGCACTCCTCCACGAATCCCTCGAAGCCGCTGGGGATGTCCAGGATGGCGAAGGCGATGAACAGGCAGTGGCCGGAGGAGTCAATGAAGGCGGTGGAGTGCTGGAAGTTGCGGGAGAGGTCCGCTTTGTCTGTAGCGAACTGGTCTACCTTGCCGCTAACGCCCAGAATCTCTGGGGCGATGGTGTAACCGGCAGTGTGGTCGGCGCCCATGGGGGTGGTGGCGTAGGTGATGCCAATGCCCTTGACGGCGCGAGGCTCGTAGGCGGGCATGTTCTGCCCCTTGCACCCCGGCACTCGGTACCAACCGAAGGCCTTGCCGGTGGTCGCTGCGCCGTTGCCCAGGATGTGGCCCAGGGGTGTGCCTTTGCGGATTTCCTCCATCCACCCGATGGCGGCCTTCCAGTCACCGAACTTGGCCAGCCCTGCGTCCATGGCCACGGCGATGGTACCACCGGTCTCAATGGTGTCTATGCCGATATCGTTGCACAGCCAGATCAGTTTGCCAATGGCATCCAGATCGTCAATGCCGCAGTTGGCCCCCAGCGCCCAGGTGGATTCGTACTCGATGCAGGAAACCGCCTCGCTGCCGTCTGGGTTGTGCCAGGTGTTGGAGCACTGGATGGTGCAGCCGGGATGGCAGCCGTGGTTGTAGAGCTCCTTGCCCAGACGTTGCTTATTGCCCTCGAAGATGGCTTCGCCAGAAGTCGTGGCCGCGCCCTCGAAACGGCCCTGGCGGAAGTTGCGGGTGGGATAACCGCCGGCCTCGTTGAGGACGTTGACCAGAGCGGCGGTGCCGTAGGTGTTGAGGGTGCCCTTGGGTTTGGTGATGTCGTGGGTGCGCAGGGCCTCGGTCAGCTTTTTGCGCCCTTTCTCGAAGAGGTCTTTGTCGGCGATCTCCACGCCCGGACCGCCCTCGCCGTCCACGACGATGAACTTGAGGTGCTTGCTGCCAATGACAGCACCCAACCCGCCGCGGCCGGAATAGCGAGTAGGTCGGTTCTCGGCATCGTTGAAGCAAACGCCAGCCATGGCCATTCTCTTCTCCCCGGCCACACCGATGGTCATGATGCCCACCTTCTTGCCGAAGCGTTCAAAGAGACCGGGGAAAATCTCATACAAGCCCTTGCCCACGTACTCGTCAGCAGGGAAGAACTCGGCCCCGTCTTTGGTGATGTGCAGCCCCCACCACTTGTCGTCTTGGGGATAACCCTCGACGACGATAGCTTTGATGCCCAGCTTAGCGATCAGTTGTGACCAGTTTGATCCGGCATTGCTTTCCTTAATTCCGCCGGTCAGGGGTGACTTGCCGCCTACAGAGACGCGGCCGGAGGTTGGCGCGTTAGTGCCGGTGACGATCCCCGGGGCGAAGACAAGTTTGTTATTGGGCCCCAGGGGATGGCAGGTGGGGTCCACCTCATCCACGATGATAGAAGAGGTCAGCCAGCGGCCTCCCATCAACCGGTACTTCTCCGGTACGTCCTCGTACTTGACCGTGCGATCGGTCATGTTCACGCGCAGAATCTTGGTCATTTGAACTTACCCCCTTTTCGAATGCTTCAAGTTAAGCGAATCTGCTAACCAATGGCACAAAGGGCTTCTACCGTGTGTGCACATCACCCCCCTTCCCCTCGATCTAGATTGGTTGCTGGTTGGGTGCGAAGAAGGCAAGTTGGAGAAGTCATGTGGTGTTGGGTTTTGAACAACCAAGAGGCTACTCTGACCTTATCATCACCAATTACTGGGAAAACCAGCCCATCGGTCACGGATGGTGGTCAGAGAGCCTCCTTTGCGAAACGGCGGGTGTGGAAATTGCTTTCCATACCTTATCGCTCATCCGTCCCAGGGGGAACGCGATGAGTCGGAGGCCGGGGTCTAACTTGATTTTATTTTATACCATTTTCGCCCATGTGTCAACACTCGCATTCGAAAATCTATATGCCATTTGCCTGCGCGACCATGGCATTGAGAATTTGGGGAATCGCATTCTTGACGATCCCCAGTTGCCAGGCCTCAATCAGATTGGGCGGGAGTTGTAGCGGCGGGGTGAGGTCCAGTACCGCCTTATCCGCGTTGTAGACCTGCGCAGCAGCCTCTATACTTGCTGGATCGCCCTTGAATTTGCTCAGTCCGGATACCAGAATTTGGTCCCGGCGTCCCGGGGAGAATTTGCCCACTGAGATGGCGGAGACCACGCAGAATTGGAGAGGGGCAGTATCCGGGTATTTTAGAGTGAACTGAGTGTTGCCGATTTTCCAGGAGCGGCCTTTGTCCACCAATTCCCGCTTAAACCAGCCCAGAAAGTCTTGTATCAGCACTTCCGGGTCGGCGGCGATGACGTTGCGGCAGCGGGTTAGAATGGAATTCCGCAGCCAGTCCACCATCAGGATTTGATCGTCGGGCTGGATCGCCCCCCACATGGCCCGCAGTACAGACTTGACTTGCCCGGCGTTCTCGTCGCCCCAGGCCACCAGAGTCTCGAGCAATACCTGGTCTATGTCTGCATACTTGTACTCCCCATAACCGGAGATTCTCAGGTACTCCCCGAATTGCGCCTCTTTTTTCGTGTCCCGGCGGTACGAGGAATACACCGGGTTAAGGGCCAGGTATTCTATGATGATCTGATCGAGGGTTTTCCGGGAGGAGGTGAGGCTTTTCCAGAAGCCCCGCAACCCTTCGGCCTGCTCCTCGGTTCCTTTACCGGCCCACATCGCGCCGGGTACGCTGCGTCTGCCCCCGTCCGTCGCCTGCTTGAGGTAAGCGACCCGGTCCTGCGCGGCCCCCTGGGCCAGGAACTCGCCGATAGGGTCGCCGGCCATATCTTGGGCAGAGATGGCCGCACCAGCCGACTCGGGATGAGTGCACAGCCACGCCCGTCTCAGGCGCGGCAGCAACTCCCTGGCCTGGGGCGATTTTCCGGCCAGAGCCAGCGCTTCTGCGCCGAGTCCTCGCTCCACCAGGGTGACCAGGAACCAGGCTTCCGCGTCCCGGTTCTGTCCCGTCCATTTCAACAATGCCTGGTACGCCTCCTCGACCGCGTCAGGTGGCGTGATCAGGGCGGCGTAGTGAGCTCTGATGAAGGGGGCCAGGTGGGCCGGCGTCTTTGTCAGCCACCGCTCCAAAGTTTCACCGGTCAGTGCCTGCAATGACACGCCCAGTCTCAAAACGCCGCCGAGAAGGATGAAACGCATGGTCCATATCTGGTCCAGACTGTTGGTCTTGACCAGCCAGGCATATAGCTCCTCCAGCAACGTCAAAGCCAATTCGGTCTGGCCGTCACCCATTGGTGAGCGAACGAGCTTGGTATAGCGAATGTATGCGTTTGTCAACTCTGTTTCGTTCTGTGATGCAGCGACCGCCTGCATCGAATTCCTGATCTGCGCCCCGACCTGGAACAGAACCTCTTTAGGCAGGTGAAGCGGCTGGTCATCGTCCAGGATTTTGATCGCCATCTGCACGGCCTGTGCCATCCCTGCCTTGTCCGCCACGATTTTCCATTCCTCGGCCAGGAGCGGCTGGACCCGGTTCAGGCGGCGGACCAGGCTTTCCCGCACGTTGGCCGGGATGGTGCCGAGCAACTGGAGCGCGTATTGGCGGTCAATGTTTGCCCATCCCTCCACCAGTGCTATCTGGACCTGGGCTTTCCCGAACGGCCAGCGACGTTTCTGCAAGCGCGACTCGCAATCACGCAGGTGCCGCTTGGCCTCCTCGACATCCGTCGCCGCCAGCTTTTTGGCTGCATCCACATCGGCGATTACCTCAGCAGCAAACCCTTGGGCCCCGGACCTGGCTGTTGATTCCGTGATGGAGCGCAGGTCCTCCAGGTTGGCCTGGAGATCCTTGGGAATTTTGCTTTGCAGTGGCATGAGCTGGGTCCAGTAATGTTCTGTCTTATCCGGGCAGAAAAGCAGGGATAGCTGGCCCAGACGCAGGAGTAGAAGTGCCCGGGGCTGGTCTTTTAATTCCTTTCCGGCCAGTACAGAATCAACGGTGGTGAGTATGTCTTTTGTGATCTCGCTCATTTTTTCCCTCCTCATTTTGAGCGTCGGTGCTCAGGTGATTGTCATCTCGCAAACCCCTGCACAGCAAGCTGATCATGGGTCACTGAGAACCGCTATGAACCCAGGCTCCAGAATACTCTTGCCATCAAAACGGTCCTCGGTCCCCTGGTAAAAGCCTAAAAGATCGGCAATGGTAGGGGCTACATCCACAATGCTTCTCAATCCGGTGACCGTGAATGACTGATCCAATGGCTTGCCGGCAATGATGAACGGGATGTACGAGTCACCCGGATAGAGGCTCCCGTGGTCTCCCTTGGGGGATCCGGAGAAGTGATAGCCCTTTGAGTAGGCCGGCAGCAAGAGAATGTCGCCCGAACGTGTGTGCGACAGGCCTTCGATCCGCCGTACCGGGTCAACGTACTGGGGGTGCAGCGACTCCAGCATGGACAGGGGACATAGGACAAAGCCGGTGGAGGCACTAGTCCAGGGGTCGAATTCCTCCTGGCATCCCTGGTCAGCCGGGTAATCGTTCACCGGCCGGATAACCCGGTAGTGGTCGAGACCGTCCTTGACGAGCACCTCCTCCACTGCGTCCTCCCCGGCCTCGCACGGCTCGCCGAATTCCGCCAGGGCGCCACCCGCAATGATCCCACAGCGATGATTGTTGATGGCGCGCACCACCGGCAGAACGTCGGTCCAGAAGTTCGGGTAGTTCGGCAGCGAGCCTTCGTGCCAGCGGGCCGATTCGCCCTCCACTTTGCCCCGGTTCTTCAGGTAAATCTGCAACACCCCCGTGTTGAACCCGGCAAAGGAGTCGTACTCGTCCTCGTCGTAAAAGTCGTAGATGTCATCGTATTCGTCCTCGATAACTTCCTCGATTTCCTCATCATCCCACTCTTCGAGTACAATGGAGTGGGCATCATCGCCGTTGACATCGCTCTGCCCGTGGTCGGCCACGATGATAAAGACCGTGTTGTCGTAGGCGCCTTTTTCCTTCAACTTGTCGACTACTTGCCGCAGTGGCTGCCAAGACCCCTTGTCGTACCATTGCAGGTACTTTGCCTGTTCGCTAATGCCTTGTACGTGACTTGCATGGTCAAGCCCTGGAAGATACAGTGTCATGATGTCAGGCACCTCTTTGGTGTCTAGATAGGCCAAAAACCAAAACACACTGCCGTGGTAATCGTATTCCCTGACATTGCCACTGTTCCACATTATCAGATCCTGTGATGAGGGAGGTACATAGTTGCCACATGGGTTAGAATCATCCATTCCCCACGCCAAACCCTTCCAATACATGTTAAAGCTGACCACGCTCTTCTTGCCAGCTTCGCAGGCGTATTCATAGATGGTCTTTGCCTGCAAATCCCGATTGGCTAGCCCATCACGATAGGCTTCGCTCGGGCTAGGGGCGATTTCCGTGCCCACATCCAGGTAGTAGCCATACACCCTGACAACATCGTTATAAGCCTTCACACTCGTGGCCGTATAGCTTCTCGATCGGTCTTCCTTATCCGCAATCGTCCGGTCCAGCCACTCGTTACCGGTAATGCCATGCTTCGCGGGGTAAACCCCGGTGAAGAGGGAGGCCTGGGCGGCGAAGGTCAGCGACGGGAATACCGTAGTGGTGGTGGGGGCCTCGATCTTTCTGGCGGTGATCTCCCGCAGCACGCCCCCTTCTGAATCGGGTGAGGCCAGGTACGAGGAGAGCACGTCTGGCCGTAGCCCATCTATGTCCAAAACGACCACATGCTTGATTTCACACACGTCTCCCCGGCCATCGTGGTCCGTGTCCGCCTGGTCCACGTTGACGTGATAGGGACAGTTGTCACAGGCGTCACCCAAGCCGTCTCTGTCTGAGTCCTTCTGGTCGGGATTGCTCCTGGTAAGGCAATTGTCGCAGGCGTCGCCGGCACCGTCCCCTACGACATCCTTGCCGATGTGAGGATCCCGCAGGAGGTTCTTGCGCTGTGTTTCGAAGTCATAGGAGAACTCGTCCGGCAGGGTATATGGATCTTCAAAGACTGTGACCCAGCTCGAGGCAGTGCCCGTGCCGTCCACAGGATCAACACGGATCATGCTTGCATTGTAGGGTGTGGCGAGCGCGGAGGCAACCATAGACGCCGGCACAGTCAGGTAACAGATACCATGGCCGCCGCAGTATGAGTCCCGGTAGTCGAAGAAAAACTCAACTTCGCCGTTTGTCCACGTCTGATCGCCGTTGCTGGAGGTCTGGTAGGTGATGGCATAGGCACCGTCCACATACACGTTCACATCCCCGACGGCCTGGCCAACCCCGGTGCCACAGCGCCAGAGAAAGGTCAGACGGCCAGAGGTAGTGTTGGGCGGGATCTGGTCGGTGGCGAACTCGATGGTCTGTCCTGCGACCTGCGTGAAGGCCCGGAGCCCAGAAAAGGGATATTGTCCGGTGCTGGTAGCGCACTCCCCGAAGTGTTCACTCTGGTCAGCCGGACCTGCCATGTGGAAACCCTGTACCGCTACTGGCATGACCTCGCTGTCCGCCTGGTCGGGGTTAGACATGACTACGCAGTTATCGCATCCATCCCCTAGACCATCGCTGTCAGAATCCAACTGGTCTGCATTGGCGGCCTGCGGACAATTGTCGATGGCGTTGTTTACCCCGTCACCGTCGAGGTCGTTCTCACACGCGTCGCCCTCGCCATCGCCATCCAGGTCTGGCTGCCATTCGATCAGACACCGGTCGTAATACGTTTTTCCGCCATCGTAGGATAATCGTATCTCTTGCTTGCACTCGTAGGGGTTATACACAGCCGGGCAGTTATCGCATTTGTCACCGATTCCGTCCGAGTCGGCATCACGTTGGTCGGAGTTTGCGGCTCCAGGACAGTTGTCGTCGGCGTTCAAGATCCCGTCACCGTCATTATCAACCGGGCATTTGCCGGCTGACCCCGCATTGTAGATAGCCTGGATTTCAGAAGGGATCAGGGCGCGGTTGTAGATGCCAACCTCGTCCAAAAGGCCGTCCATAGACTCGTCCATGCTGCTGAAAAGGACACTGCCTCCTGGCTCAACAGTACCGCTCACGGCCTTGTTGCCAACTTCGATCCCATCCAGGTACAAGCGCATCACCCTGCCGTCGTATGTGCCAGCCACGTGATGAAAGCCCCCGGCTTTCAAGACCCCATCAACGAAGATGTGCTGCAATTCGCCGTTAATCGTCATGTAGAAATGGAGGAATTGGTGTCCTGGTGTGAGGCCATCATAGCGCAGCACCGCCTTCCCATCGCCGAGCGTGACAAACCTGGCTACCCTGTCTGATGGCAGCGAGTTCAGTTTGACCCAGGCTTCGATGGTTAGCGTCTGCAAATCGTCAATGCCTGTTCCTGTGGCCGTGGCGTAATCGTCTATGCCATCGAAACGGAACGCCTGTCCTACTCTGGCGGATTCAAACGCTGCGCCATTCACAAGGGTGGCCTGGTTGACCCCCATGGCGTCGGAGGTATTTCCCTCAGCGGGCCACCAACTGACCAGACCGTTGTGCACTTGCACGCAAGCCGGTTGCGTGGGAGGTTTCATGCAACCCCCACCCCCGAGCACAGCCAAAACGAGGATGAGTCTCAACGCCCAAAGATTTCCCTGGTGAACAACGTCCGCGCTTTTGTGAGTATCCATCAATCCTCCGCGCCTGTTCTTTTTTCATGGCGCAGTCTTTGTGGCTGGTTACTGGCTTTTAATTGACTTCGCCCACTCTGCGGCTCGTTCAAGTTCGCCCTCTTTCAGGGGGCCTTCCGTCCCTTTTACGAAGAACCCCTCAGGAGGAATTGTCAGTTCTCCCCCTTTCTTTGTGAGTTCATCGGCGATGGGCTGGGCGGCATAGCCAAATATCTTTACGAAGACAGATAAGATGGGTGAGTTTACGTCACTCAAGGCTATTCTGGTATCAAATGCAGCTACCTTGACCCCTTTTAGAGCGTTTTTGGGAACACTTTTCAGCAGGTTGGTGATTGCCGGGGTCGGTCTGAATCCCCGGGTAGGGGAACCGACGATTAACAACTTCAGTCCCATCAGTTGTTCTGGTTTCACGTCGCCTACCCGCAGTATCTCGACATCCTCTGGGAAACCAAGGGCCTTGCCGATCGCCTGGGCTATTTGCTCCGTGTTGCCGAAAATCGAATCGTAGACTACCATTGCTTTCATAAGACTCACTCCTTTTTATAAGTCGTGCTTGATAGTGGCTGGCGATACACAGCTACCCTATCGGCCCGGCATGGATGCGGCGGATAGCGCGGCGGCGTCTTTGGACTTCGCTTAGTTGCGGCTGAGGGGGGGTGTAGGGGCTATACAGGGTTTGCTCGATGATGAGAGGCCACTCAGCAGTACAAGACAGGTGGTCAGATGGGGCTAGACCGCGCGGAAGTCGCGGTGTTGGATAGGTAGACGAGACGGGGGTATGGCGTTTTCGCTCACCAGGCTTTTAACGCCTTGAGCGAAGCAATCTCGTTCTGCTCACAAACGAGATTCTTCGCGGAGTTTATCCTGAGCGCCAGCGAAGGACTCAGAATAACGGGCTGAACATTATTTGATTTGATTATAACACACTTATGAGAAAATGCAATGGCGATTTTATATGGATCGGGCCGACGGCACTGCCGTCGGCCACCCACTTGTCTTCTTGTTATAGCGGTAGACCGTTATGCAGTTGTTGCAGGCTTCCTACAGACGAAGAAATGTGGTAGAATAGAGCATCCTGGCTAACGGCCCTCGTCCCAGGGATTTGAGAAAGGGGCGCGAAGGCCGGTTCGCTCCACCAACGTAAGATGGGATGGCATTCTGTTTTACAAACTGGACTCTGGCGTTTTGGGCTCGTAGTGACGACTTTAGTCGTCTGCAGGCGGAAAAGAGCGACTGAAGTCGCTACTACGAATCTACATCTTGTAGCAATGAAACAACTGCCTACAATGTGTAGCGGTGCTCAAAATTCACCAGACTCCAGTTACAAAATCTGAATGAGGAGAGGCAAGATGTGCAGGAAATTGCTGGTAATCGCCTTGATGGCCGCGGCTCTGTTGTCCGTCTCCTGTGACGTGGTCGGGTTGCCCGTCAAAAGAGTGGAAACAGGCCCCACGATCACCGAGGACATCAAAGTGCCTTTGCCTGGCGGGGGTGGGGTTGTCAATCTGGAGATCACCGTGGGCTTCGGCGAGCTGTCAATAAAGGGAGGCGCTGAGGATGCTCTGGTAAAGGGCACTGCCACTTACAATGTCAAAGAGTTCAAGCCGGTAATCATCATTTCTGGAAACGATGTCCGCCTTCGACAGGGGGAGAGCAAATTCGAGGTCACTATCCCTGATCTCGACAAGGGTGTCAAAAACAAATGGGACCTGGAACTGAGCACAGTGCCCATGTCGCTGACCATCAACGCCGGGGCGGCGACGGCCAAAATCGAGTTGGGCGGTCTCTCTTTGGAAGGCCTGAACGTTTCCCAGGGCGCTTCTGACTTCGACCTGTCGTTCTCCGATGCCAATAAGGCTGAAATGAACGCCTTGCGTTTCAACGCTGGGGCGGCGAACGCTAAACTGACCAGTCTGGCGAACGCCAATGCCCAGGAGATCGTATTCAAAGGCGGGGTGGGTAACTATACCCTGGAGTTCAGTGGTGCTTTGCAGCGAAACCTGCGGGTGATCCTTGAAGCCGGGGTGGGACAGGTGGTGGTCATCGTGCCCGAGGGTGTAGCGGCTGAGGCCACCATCGAGGGCGGACTGACCAACGTGGATGTCCGTGATGCCTGGCAACGGTCCGGTAACAAATACATACTGGCAGGGGAGGGTCCAGCGATTACCTTTGAATTCAAGATGGGTGCCGGCAATCTGTCGCTGCGCAACCGATAAATAGTCCGTAAGAAAGGACACAGCCATGATCCGTACCATCCGTGTTCTACTCATTGGCCTGGGCAATCTGGGCCGCCGTTTTTGTGATCTGCTGGTGGAGAAAGAACCATATATCGAAGCCCGCTATGGCTTGCGTCTCCTGCTGGTCGGCGCAGCCGACAGCCGCGGGCTGGCCTATGATCCCCACGGCCTGGATCCGGCGCGCGTTTCTGCGATCAAGCAGGCCGGGGGAACGGTCGCCGATTATCCAAAGGCAGGGCAGGCGAGATCAGCCGTTGAATTGATCACCCGTGCGGAGGCGGACCTGCTCTGTGAGGCATCGCCAGTTAATCTGCGTCAAGGGGCAGAACCGGGCCTGACTCACATCCGTACCGCTCTGCGGCGAGGCATGCATGTGGTAACCCCCAACAAGGGGCCGCTGGTTTTGGCCTATCAGGAACTTCACGCCCTGGCTGCCGAGCAGGGGGTGCAGTTGCGCTTCGACGGCACCGTCGCCGGGGGATTGCCCGCCCTGTATATCGGCCAGCGCGACCTGCGCGGGGCCGTCGTCCGACGCATCGAGGCGGTGCCCAACCTGGTCACCGGCTACATCCTGGAGTTGCTGGCCGACGGGCTACCCTGGGAGGAAGCGGTGGAGCGCGCCCGGAGCGAGGGGGTCTTGGAGGCCGATCCCTCCTTCGACCTGGACGGCTGGGATGCGGCGGCCAAGCTGATTATCCTGGTTAACGCGGTGATGGACCTTCCTGTCCGGCTGGAGGACGTGGAGCGCACCGGCATCACCGGGGTAAGCGGAGCCGAGGTGCTGGCCGCGCGGCGCGAGGGGCAGGTGTACAAGCTGGTGACCACCGCCGAGCGCCGCGCCGACGGTGGCGTGAACTTGCGCGTGGCTCCCACTCCCCTGCCTGCCGATCACTTCCTGGCCCATCTGGGCCGCAAACAGATGGGAGTGGTATATCACACCGACATCTACGGCACGGTGATGGCCGCCATTGACGAGCCTACACCGTTGCCTTCGGCGGCCACGATGTTGCGGGACATAATGGATATTTTCTGTTGCCAGGAGCCGGCAAACAGTAACAAGTAACCAACAACGAGGAGGAACAATGAGCAAGGTGTACTTCGCCCCGGCGCGGGCGAGGCATTGGGATTACAGCGCCAGTCAGGTGGCCGGGTTGGAACGGCTGATCGAAAAGATGGATTTTGGGAGCGCCATTGCTGAAGGAGAGTACGTGGCGATCAAGACCCACTTTGGTTCGGAGGGGGCGCATCGCATCGTGCGGCCAGTTTTCTTGCGCAAGATCGTCGAGGGGGTGAAAGCGGTCGGTGGCAAGCCCTTTGTCTGCGACACGGTGCGCATCCAGGGCTGGGATTACCTGGAGGTGGCCAATCAGAACGGCATCAACCCCCAGTCGGTGGGCTGCCCGGTGATCCTGGCCGACGGGCTTTTTGGCTGCGACAGCATCGAGGTGAAAGCGGGGCCGGTGCTGGGTAGCGTGCGCGTCGCCTCAGCCATCCACGATGCGCCGGCGATGATCGTCGTCAGCCATTGCAAAGGGCACATCGAGGCTGGTTACGGCGGGGCGATTAAAAACCTGGCCATGGGCGGTGCGGCTGGACGCCATCGCAGTGGCGACTGGCAACAGGCCCGCGGTCACTTGCATGCCGCCGGAGCGGAGTCTTCCGTTGTCCGCGATGCCGAGTTGTGTATCATGTGTCTGCAATGCCTGCACGTCTGTCCTACTGAAGCTATCTCGGAAGCGGATGGGGGGCTGGTCGTGGATAGCGAGAAGTGTTGGCGCTGCGGGCGCTGCGAGCGGGTCTGTCCGGAAGGGGCCATCAGGCTGCAGAAACGAGGCCGGGATGAGTTCCAGATGGCGTTAGCCGAGGGGGCCAAAGCGGTGCTAAGCACTTTCCAGCCGGGCAAGGTGCTCTTCTTCAACTTTGTGCTGGAGGTGCAGCCAGAATGCGATTGCATGCCCATGGCCGATACGCCTCTGGTGCAGGATCGGGGCATCCTGGCTTCCAGGGACATCGTGGCCGTGGAGCAGGCAGCGCTGGATTTGATCAACAAGGCGGTGCCACTGCCAGACTCGCTGGCGGAAGATCGAGGGCTGAGGGTAGGGCAGCGCATCCTGGCTGAGGCGCTCGGCGTGGATGGGCAGTTACACGTAGATGCCGCAGCGCGGATTGGGTTGGGCAGCCAGAAATACGAGTTGATCGAGTTGTAAGCTGGGAAGGTGCCCGGCACTGTCAAGGTGCCGGGCACCAGTCAATCCTGTCCAACTTGATATGAGTGGTGAAGCGAGCCCTGGTCGCTGGTTTTCAATTTCTCCTGTAGTTCTGGGGCCATGTTGGCTCCCAGTCGGTACTGAAACGGCCACATGCTGCCGGGAGCGAACATCCCAATCCGGTCTCCGTCGTGCAGAACGTGCTGCAGGTCGGCGGCCAGACCGGGCATGTCACTCAGTTGGCCGTTGATGAAAGTGATCCCCTTCTTTTCCAGGGGAATACCCAGTTGTTCTACCAGGTCACCCACTGTGGTGCCTTCTGGAACCTGAAGCAAGAGCTGAGCGTGGGTAGGGCTGGCGGCATCGCCGCCATAGCGTGCTAATGGGCCGTATAGCCAGACTTCCAGGTTGATCATTTCTCCTTTGTCCTTTAGTGTATAGTTTCGGGTGCAAAGCCCGGGTTTATGGCTTCAACTTTACAGGGTCTAGCGAAGTTCCGCCTTAAACCGGCAAATTTATCTCACGCAAAGACGCCAAGGGCGCAAAGTTTTTTATTTTTCTCTGTGTGCTCAGCGTCTCGGCGGTGAAAACTTGATTCATTTGTCAAGATTTGAGGTTATGAAGATGCCTAGTTCGTCGCTCTCAGCCGGCCGCCAGCAACTAACCCCCATTGCCTAATGGTGGCTCCCCTCTTTCCAGGCGTGCTGCCATCTCCTGTAGTAGTTCCTTTTGGGCCTGAACTTCCGGCGAATCGTCCCTGTTGAGGCGTTTGCTCAGATGAACCAGTTCACCGATATAAGCGTACAGAAGCTCTGGTTCTGGATCATCGGGGATAGGGGGCTGGGCCAATTCGGTTTTGAAAAACTGTAGACCGTCTCTCAGATTTGGTGCCCAGGTCTTTGTGACCAGGTTTTGCTCCAGGCGATCCAGCCAGCGCTGCCGACGATCTGGGACGTTGAGATAGTCCAGGGCACTACGGGCTGTTTCGTAGATGGTGCGCACTTTGCTCTCATTGGTGTCCTCCATGCCGGCCCTTTTCTCCGTTTCATAGCCGTACCAGGCCAGGCCTACGGCCAGCTCTTCAGCGGTGAACAGTTTCAGATCAGTCTCACCATTGAGTAAGCTTTGATTGAGAGCATCACACATCTGATCAAACAGATCGTCTATGACCTCTTGCAGGGTTTCATCTGTCTCGCATTGAGCCTCAAATCGGCTTAAGATCTCTGGATTTTCCAGTAATTCGGGCCAGTTCTCTGGTATCTGGGCTTCTGCGTCCAGATTAGCGGCCCTGGCAATAGCATGTCCTAATATGGTAAAATCAAGGGTTTGGCGTACCAGGCTGTCGAAGGCCCGGGTCAGTGGGGTGAACAGTGACCACGGGAAGAGGGGAAGGTCTAAGGCAAGGGTCAGGGCAGCGATATTCTCGGCCCGTTGCTTTTGTCCCTCTGTTCGCAGGCGGTGGCTCAGACGCTCCAGACGGCGGCGAATATCGTTTTTGACCTCAGGGGTGACTACTTTGTCAAAGGCGTTCAGTCTGGCTTCGTCAATGAGTTTGTTTATAGCCGCCTTGTCGCCGAGCTTTTTCAACCGTTTTATCTCCTCATCGGTGCCAGATATCATCTCTGCAATTACCAGGATGGCGTCTTCTGTCAACTGGAAATCGTCGAACTCCGCTTCATCGTCCAGGGATTCCAGTTCCATCAAGCCGCGCAATAGAGTTTTTTCACCAGGGATATTTTTCTGGCGGTGGGCAGGGGGCCGGTACGTTTTTCGCTGTCTGCGTTTTTGTTGTTTCTTTTTCTTGGACATTTTTCTCCGTTCTGGCATAATAACCTTGCCCAGTTCTCCGGGCAGAAGGATAAGAGTGATTTTAGTATAGCATGGTCTGAGGTAACGGGCAAGTGGTGTAGGATGGGCTTAAGCCTGCTCTACATATGACTTTTGCAGATAGCTGTGGTATAATGCAATGTATGGGTGGTGCCGTGACAGATGTAGATGAAATCGTACGGACTGTGCTGGCTACCAGGAAGTACCGATCAGTGTGTTTGGATACGGTGTGGCAGATTGCCAGACGCGAGTTGGTCAGGCACGGCGATCTCAAAAAAGCTCTCAAAGGGACGAAGAGCCGTCTGCACCAGTTCTATGGCGCCTTTGAACGGGAAATGGACTACGAGGCAGCGATTTCCCATCTCGACGCGGCTTTCAAAACCGGGTCCGGTTCAGCCATCGAAGAAACATGCCGGGAAATTCTGCGCATGCACCAGTCCACCGCCGAGCGATTACCCATCCTGGACGAGTTCTACGCCGCTATCTGGACGCTCACTGGCGTGCCGCATTCTCTGCTGGACCTGGCCTGCGGGTTGAATCCGTTGACCTTATCCTGGATGCATTTGCCGGTTGGGGCCCAGTATTTTGCTTTCGACATTGACGTGCGGCGCATCGCTTTTCTGAATCGCTTCTTTCTCCTGGCGGGATTCCCGCCTTTGGCCACCTGGCAGGACATTGTTTGCCACCCACCACAGACGAACGCGGACGTCGCATTGTTGCTCAAGACCAGCCCAACCCTGGAACGGCAGGAAAAAGGTAGCACGCGGCGACTGCTACAAGCTCTCAAAACCCCTTTCGTCGTGGTTAGCTTTTCGGTCAAGAGTTTGGGGGGAAGGGAAAAAGGGATGCCGGCCCATTACGAGCGCGCATTTCTGGCGATGATGAAAGACGAGCCCTGGCAGGTGAGCAAGCTGACGTTCGAGACCGAGCTGGTTTTTGTTATTGGAAAGTAACTATTCGGGGGTCATTGCGAGCCGCCCGTCAGAGCCTGCCCTGAGTGCAGCGAAGGGGCGGCGAAGCAATCCCCCAGCAGCCAACAGGGA
>JANLFX010000090.1 GCA_024653325.1 Anaerolineae bacterium | reverse complement strand
CCGCGGCCAGGGCACAGCAGCAACTCGCCCCCAAAGTGAAATACACCCCTGTAGGGGGCACATTCACTCTGCCCTCATCTTTGACAAATCCGGCCCTGTAAGCTATACTAGCACCATCCTGGGCCTGCCCTTACGGCCCATCCAAACCCATTTTAAATTGAGAGGATTGATATCCATGCAACGTTTAATCAACCCATTGCTCACCGAAATGCAGGCCCTTGTCAGACTTTTGCCCCTGATTGCAGCAACCGCTTTGCTCACCGGGTTGCTCATAACTTCTGGCGGGTCGCTGGCCCTCTTCCAATCGCAGGTGTCGCCGTTAGACACGCCTACTTATACGCCCACCACCATCGCGCCAACGTCCACGCCCACCGGCGAAATTGCTGCGCCAACCCCCGTCCCAAGTCTGACAGAGATTCCACCCACCGCCGTGCCCACCATTCCACCGCCTGAGATGATAGCCACGTCCACGCCGACAGAAGTACCACCTACTGCTACACCACCACCTGCCACACCAACACCTACCCGTCCGCCCCGACCTACGGCCACGCCTACTCCCCGCCCGCCGCTGAACAACCTGGGCCCATCCACTTTTCTCCACATCGCGCTGATTGCCTTCAGCGGGGCGGCGGTTCTGCTGCTAGGGCTTGTCCTGGTGTGGAAATGGAAGCCGCGGGCAGGGAGAACCCCGACCGCTGCATCAACAATTGGTAAAGAGGGAAACGATGCCACGGACTAAATTGCTGGAGATTCTCTTTGTTGCTACATCCGCATTGGGCCTTCTGTTCGTTGGCTGGGCAGTGATCGCTGGTAGCACATCCGCGCCAGCGACCGCTCCGACCGCTACTACAGCGGCCATGCCGACCCTGCCGCCCACTCCTACCATCACCCCAACGCCCAGACCACGAGCCATCAGCCTCACCATCCTGCATACCAACGACACCTGGGGCTACGTCTGGCCCTGTGGTTGACGCCCGACTCAAGGAGGGATGGCCCGGCGGGCCACCAGGGTCAAAACGGAGCGAGCCGCTTCTCCCAACGTTCTCGTCCTGGATGCCGGCAACTCCATTTACGGTGATGAATATCTTACCAACCACACCCAGGGACAAGTGGTGATCGAGGCTATGAATCTCATCGGTTACGATGCTATGGCTCTGGGCGCGGGTGACTTCCGATTGGGACTGGAGGTCCTGCAAAAACGCATTGCCGAGGCCCAGTTTCCCATCCTTTCGGCCAACGTGCTCCAGGCCAACACGGGACAGCCATTCGTGACCCCTTACGTTATTAAAAATATGAGCGGATACCGGGTTGCTATCCTGGGGCTGACCGACGTTGAAGGAATAAACACCATCCTCGGCAAGGATGCCCATGCCTTCAAACTGTTAGATCCATTGGAGGCCGCGCGGCATACCGTGGCGGAGCTGCGTCCGCAGGCGGATTTGGTCATCGTCCTCTCTCACCTGGGCACGCAACTCAACCGCCAACTGGCGGATACCGTGCCAGGAATTGACGTAATAGTCGGTGGGCAGGTAGCGGAGTGGACCTACGAGCCGTGGCGCAGCCAGGTGAACGGCACCCTCCTGGTTGAAGCCGAGGTGCCCAGTCCTGGCCACGCCGGACGGCAAATTGGAGTGCTGCGCCTGCGAGTTGAGGATGGACGTGGGATCACCGATTACACCTGGGAAAATGTGACGCTTACCCAGGACTACGGTGATGATCCGGACATGAGCGCCTTGCTGGAGCGCTATCAAAATCAGTAAGTGGCACAATCAAGCGTAACGTGGCATTCATGCCGTAACCACGACGGCTTGCCGCTGCTGGAGTGACTGGAGCCAGTGTTGTGGATCAGGGGGAAAGGTGATGGTTGACGAAGAGAAAGCACTTAGCCAGCTCTACGCTGAGTTCACGGACGAAGACAAGAAGCTAACAGAAGTCAGAAGAGAGATGCAGAGAACGAGGTAGCGAGGGCCTACATCAAACACGATTTTTCCATCGAGGGACCGGAATGGTTCATCATTGCCGGCGGAAATAGGTTTACACTTTTGAAGCCCTGAAAAAATTTTCAAGAGAAAATAGCCCCGCCTTGTGCCCAGATTCAGTGGGTAAATCAGCCCCCACTGTTTTTCCGTTCGTTTTTTGGCTTGGGCGACTTCTCTGTCAACGAATATCCAACGAATAAACGAATAGACCGCGATGCTGATCATTCGTTTATTCGTTCCACCATTCGTTGACAGTTGTTGCCCGATTAAAGTGTCAACCCATTCTGAACCATCCCGAGGAACCTAACAAAATCGCCTGGTAAGGAAAATCTATATGGATAGCCGTAAGCCCACCGGGGACTACGAAGTCATCATCGGCATGGAAGTCCATGCCCAACTGGACACCAAATCCAAAATGTTCTGCGGCTGCCGAGCTGACGTGTTCGGCGCGGAACCCAACACCCTGGTCTGCCCCGTGTGCCTGGGTATGCCCGGCGTGCTGCCAGTCATCAACCGCAGAGCAGTCGAATGCACCATCATGACCGGGCTGGCGTTGAACTGCTCCATCGCCGAATTCTCCCGCTTCGCCCGCAAGAACTACAACTACCCCGACCTGGTGAAAGGCTATCAAATCTCCCAATACGAATTGCCTCTCTGTCACAATGGCTGGCTGGAGATCGAGGCGGACGACACGACCAAGCGCGTGCGTATCGAACGAGTGCATCTGGAAGAAGACACCGGCAAGCTGTTCCACATGGGGACCTATAGCCTGGTGGACTACAACCGCTCTGGCGTGCCCCTGATGGAAATCGTGAGCGAGCCGGATATGAGGTCCGCCGCCGAGGCCTACGCCTACCTAACCAAATTGAGGCAAATCCTGCGCTACCTGGGTGTCAGCAGCGGCGATATGGAAAAGGGGGCTATGCGCTGTGAGGTCAACGTCTCCCTGCGCCCGGCAGGCACGGAAACGTTGGGCACCAAGGTGGAGATCAAAAACCTCAACTCCTTTCGCTCTGTCAAAATGGCCCTGGAATACGAAATCCAACGGCAAGCGGAGATATTGGACAAGGGCGGGACTGTCGAGCAAGTGACTATGGGCTGGGACGAGGAGCGCCAGCGCACCGTGGTACAGCGCAGCAAGGAATTTGCCCACGATTACCGCTACTTCCCGGAGCCCGATCTGCCACCATTGGAGATCAGCCGCGAATGGGTGGCGGAGATTCGGGCCCAGTTGCCCGAACTGCCCGACGCCAAATGCGATCGTTTCGTGGCCCAATATGGCCTGTCAGTCTACGATGCAACGGTCTTATCCGCCGAGCGAGAGGTCGCCGACTACTTTGAGAACTGCGTGGCCCTCTACCCCCAGGCCAAAACGGTGGCCAACTGGATCAGCGGAGAGATATTCCGCCGGATGAACGAAGCGGGCCTGTCCATCACCGAGATCAAAGTCACCCCCCAGGGCCTGGCCGGGTTGCTGAACCTGGTCGAGAAAGGGGCTATCAACCTGAACACTGCCCGGCGGGTCTTCATCGAGATGCTCGAAAGCGGACGCTCTGCCGAGGCCATCGTCGCCGAACAAGGTCTGGCCCAGATGAGCGACATCGAAACCCTGGAACGCATAGTGGACGAGGTGCTGGCCGCCAATCCTGACCAGGTGCAGCAATACCTGGCCGGCAAGGAAACCGTAGCCCGCTGGCTGGTGGGCCAGGTGATGAAAGCCACCCAAGGCAAGGCCAATCCCCAATTGGTGAACAAATCGTTAAGCGAGAAGTTACAAGCCCTGCAAAGGCTACGCGAAGACAAAAAAAGTGCGACGCACCTCTGAGGTGCGTCGCACTTTTTTTGTGGTTGCGCCAAAATAAGTGTATAATATCCCGTGATTCTAAAAACCGCAAACCGAAAGGACAAGACGTGGACCTGGTTATCAAAGGCGGGATGGTTGTCACCGCAGCCGATAGTTACCAGGCTGACCTGGGCATACATAATGGGCAGATAACCCACATTGGGTTTGGCCTGACGGGACGGCAAACCATAGATGCCACCGGATGTCTGGTCTTTCCGGGCTTCGTGGACGCCCACGTGCATTTCAGCCTGCCTGTAAGCGGACTGGTCTCCACCGATGATTTTCGCACAGGTACAATCGCCGCTGCCTGCGGCGGAACGACCACCGTCATTGACTTCATCACCCCTGAGCGAGGGCAATCCCTGCTAGAAGCCGCCAACCTTCGCCGCGCGGCAGCCGATGGACAGGCAGTGGTGGATTACGCCTTACATGTAACTCCGGTGGACGCCGGGCCGCGCACGCTGCGCGAGGTGGCATCGCTGGCATCGGAGGGCTACACCAGCCTCAAGCTGTACACCACATACCCGGCGATCATGGTAGACGACGCGGCCATGCTCCATCTGTTAGAGCTCGCCCGTGAGCATGGCATGATGCCCCTGGTACACACCGAAAACCACGCGGCGATAGAATATTTGAAAGCTCGCTTCCTGACTGAAGGCAAAGTCGAGCCCCACTATCATCCCTTAAGCCGTCCGCCAGCGGTCGAGGCCGAAGCGGCCAACCGGGTCATCGCCCTGGCCAGATTGATCGGCTGCCCATTGGTTATCGCTCATCTCACCTGCCGAGAGACGCTGGCCGTTGTCGAACAGGCCCAGCAGGCCGGACAGCCCGTATACGCCGAGGTCACCCCCAACCACCTGCTGCTCAACGACGAGCTTTACGATCTGCCCGATTTCGAAGGGGCCAAATTCGTGCTTTCACCACCGCTGCGCGACCGCAGCCAGCAATCCATTCTCTGGCAGGCCCTGGCCAGAGGCACGCTGACCATAGTCTCTACCGATCACTGCCCGTGGACTTTCTCCGCACAGAAACAGCGTGGGCGGAATGACTTCACCCAGATTCCCAATGGCGCGCCTGGCATCGAGACCCGAGTGCCCCTCTTGTATAGCGAAGGGGTCGGTAAGGGAAAACTGACCCTACACCGTTTCGTAGACGCTTGTGCTACTGCCCCGGCCCGTTTATACGGGCTTTTCCCGCGCAAAGGCACCATCGCCGTGGGCAGTGACGCCGACCTGGTGATTTTCGATCCCCAGCAGGAGGTAACTTTATCACATACCACCCTGCACCAGAATGTAGACTATTGCCCATTCGAGGGCTGGACGGTGCATGGGTATCCTCAAACGGTGATAGTGCGCGGTCAGATCGTAGTGCAGGAAGGGAAATTTGTTGGACCGGCTGGATGGGGACAGTTCTTAAAACGACAACCGTTCAGTGCAGTATAACGCAGAACAGATCGCGGTCACAGGAGTAACAGATGTCGAAACCCAAAGTGCTCATCATTGATGACGATGATACCTATCGCAGTGTGCTCAACGACGTTCTGACCGAAAGTGGTTATCTGGTAGTAGAAGCCCGCAGCGGTGCGGAGGGGGTGGAACAAGCCCGCCATGCTAATCCAGATGTGATTCTCCTGGACATTATGATGCCAGTGATGGACGGTTATCAAACCTGTCGGCAGTTGCGTCACAATCCTGCCACCCGCGAAATTCCGATCATCATGCTCACTGCTTTGACAGACAGCGAAGCGCGCTTTAAATCCAAGGAAGCCGGGGCAGACGACTATATCGCCAAGCCATATCCTGCCCAGGAGATGAAAAACCGCATTGACCGCCAATTGCGGCGGAGAGCTTTACAGCGAAAGCCGAGGGGGTAATGGCTATCCACTTTACTCATCAGCATAGCAGTTACTCGCTGGTTTGGCGACATTCCACGTATGACAAATGGCTACCAGCCAAGAGGATAAAAATGGGCAAGGCACTGCAATTAACTGCGGTAATTGAGCGCGAAAGGGATGGCTACGTAGCCACATGCCCAGAATTGGATATTGTCAGCCAAGGCAACAATGTTGAAGAGGCGCGGAAAAACTTACTAGAGGCAGTCGAAGGATTCTTTGAAGTGACTTCACCATCGGAGATTAGACGCCGGTTGAAGAAAGAAACCTACGTCATGTCTATCATGCTAACAGTACCACCTCTCCACCTCAAGACAGCCGCGAGGGCGAAAAGTGCCTAAACCACCGTGAAGCGTGAAACGTAAGGTGTAAAGTGCACAAACAACGTGAGGTGTGTGCGGAACACGTTTTCGCGTTTTACGCTTCACGAACGTTTGAGGCGGTTTTTGAATCAAACGATGACAACATATCTAAAGCGGCAGTTACCCCTGCTGATTATAATCTCCCTGAGCTTGCTGGGCATCGCTGGCTGGGCCGTGTATGCCCGGCTCTTCGTAGACTTGCCAGCTATAGACGAGCTGCCAGCACACGGAGCCATGCCCAGCACGCTGATTTATGACCGCAATGAGCGACTCCTCTACGAGGTCATTGACCCTTATACCGGTAAGCACACTCCCCTGTCCTTGAGCGAAATCCCCCTGCTATTGCAACAGGCAACCATCGCTACCGAAGACGCCAATTTCTACTCCAATCCGGGAGTGGACGCCGGGGGCATCATCCGTGCTCTGTGGATCAACCTACGTGGCGGTGAGGTGTTAGCCGGAGGCAGTACCATCACTCAGCAATTGGCCCGCAATTTGCTCCTCGAACCGCACGAGCGCGGGGAACGGACGCTCGTCCGCAAACTACGCGAATCCATCCTGGCCTGGCGGCTGGCCCGCACCTACAGCAAAGATGAGATTCTGACCCTTTACCTTAACCAGACCTATTATGGCAACCTGGCCTACGGGGTGGAAGCGGCAGCCCAGGCTTACTTCGGCAAGTCGGTGAGTGAACTGGACCTGGCCGAATGTGCCCTGCTGGCCGGATTGCCCCAGGCCCCGGCGCTTTACAACCCCATCACCAATCCCGATGCGGCTAAATCGCGCCAGGCCGTTGTCCTCGACCTGATGGTCAAGCACGGTTACCTGAGCACCGCCGAGGCCGAGCTAGCCAAAGCCGAGCCGCTACATTTCGCTGCCGTGCCGTTTCCCATCCGCGCTCCACATTTCGTGATGTACGTCTGGAATCAACTGGAGAAGACGCTGGGAGAGGAGATATTGAGTCAAGGGGGGCTGCGGGTGTACACCACCCTGGACGTAGATCTGCAAGATGCCGCGCAACGCCTTGCCCGGCGTCACCTGGCCAGACTTGCGGCCGATAAAGATAAGCAGGGGCACAACGCCCATAACGCCGCACTGGTGGCCCTGGATCCACGCAATGGACAGGTACTGGCCATGCTGGGCAGCCCCGACTATTTCGATGCGGAGATCAGCGGGGCGGTGAACGCGGCATTGGCCCTGCGCCAGCCCGGTTCAGCGATCAAACCCATCACCTACGCAGCGGCCTTCACGCCCGACGAAGAGGATCCGACATTCCAGCCTTACACCGCCGCGACCATGGTCGCCGATGTGCGTACCACCTTTCTTACCCGTGAGGGCACGGCCTACGTACCCATGAACTACGACCGGCAATGGCACGGGCCGGTGCTGTTGCGGGAGGCACTGGCCTCATCGTTCAATCTGCCCGCCGTCAAAGTGCTGGATCATGTGGGTCTGGAACGAATGATTAACCTGGCGCGCCGCCTGGGTATTTCTACATTTGATGACAGCAAACGCTTTGGCCTGGCGCTAACCCTGGGCGGAGGAGAGGTGAGCCTGTTAGAACTCACTGCCGCCTACGGCGCTTTCGCTACCGGCGGGTACCAGGTGAAGCCAACATCTATCCTGCGGGTAGAGGACGCCAGCGGGCGGGTATTGTACAAAGGACCTTCTGGAGTTGGTCCACAAGTGCTGGACCCACGTGTGGCCTATCTAATCACCGACATTCTGAGCGACGACATGGCGCGCATACCGGGCTTTGGCGAGGGAAGTGTGCTACAGCTTACCCGTCCCGCTGCGGCCAAGACCGGCACCACCACCGACTGGCGTGACAATTGGACCGTGGGCTATACCCCCGATCTGGTGGTCGGCGTGTGGGTAGGCAATGCTGATAATTCCCCAATGCGCAATGTGTCGGGTATCAGCGGCGCGGCCCCTATCTGGCACGACTTCATGGAAGAGGCATTGAAAGGCCGCCCGGCCCTGGAATTCTCACGTCCCGACGGTTTAGTCGAAGTCGAGGTGTGTGCCCTGTCCGGGCTGCGACCCAATCCCTACTGCCCCCACCGCCGCACCGAACTTTTTCTCGCCGGCACCGAGCCCACCCAGACCTGTGCCATGCACCAGCTCGTCCGCCTGGATGCGACCAGCGGCGAACTGGCTACAGCAGACACTCCTTCAGACCAGGTCATTGAACGAGTGATCACCGTCCTGCCGCCGGAGCTGGTTGAATGGGGTCAGGAGCACGGCATCGGCACCGGGTATGGGCAAGCAGCGTCGGTGTCAGCCACCGGCGGAACGTCGCCCGTGCGGGGCGACGCCATCCCCTTGATTATCACCAGCCCTGATCCCAACAGCATCTTCCGTCTCAGCCCGGCGCTGCCCGCCGATGCCCAGCGCATCCTCATTGCCGCCCGTCCCGCCGACGATGTGTCCATAGAACGGATAACGCTGTACGTGGACGAGGAACCGCTGGCCGAATTAAGCGCCCCACCCTACCACGCCTGGTGGACGCTGCGAACGGGCCTGCACCGGATTACAGCCGTGGGATTCGACATGGAGGGAAATCGCCTGGAAAGTGAGGCGGTAGTGATTGAGGTGTTGGCATAGTGTAACGCGGGCTTCAGCCCGTTTAGCCCGTCGCTGGCTGAAGCCTGCGTGACACCAGCCAAGCGGTGTGACTTGAGTTTATGGTAGACGAAGGCAGTGCCTTCGTCTACCCAGTTGAAACAGCCTGCTAAGGAGTCTTATGACCACGGGCCAAAACCAGATGGTACGCGCTGCCGGAACAGTTATGGCTGCTTTTGTCGCCAGCCGGCTGCTGGGCCTGGGCCGGGAGATGATTATCAGCCACTATTTCGGCACCAGTGCCGACTATGACGCTTATCTGGCCGCTTTTCGGATACCGGACATCCTGTTTCAACTCGTGGCCGGCGGGGCATTGGGTTCGGCATTCATTCCGGTTTTCACCGGCTATCTGGCCCGTGATAACGAGGAAGGGGCCTGGCAGCTAGCCAGCGCGGTGATCAACCTGCTTTTACTCGTTCTCATTAGCCTGGCCGTGATCGCCGCGCTGCTGGCTCCGCAGGTAATGGCCCTTATCGCTCCGGGCTTTCCCCCCGACCAGCGAGCGCTCGCCGCCGAGTTGATGCGTCTGATGCTCATCTCTCCGGTGGTGTTCGGGGTGAGCGGGATAGTGATGGGTATTTTGAACTCGTACCAGCGTTTCCTGCTGCCGGCTCTGGCCCCCAGCATGTACAACCTGTCCATAATCGGCGGCGCGATTTTCCTGGCTCCTCGCTGGGGCGTGCGGGGTCTGGCCGTCGGGGTGGTGGTCGGCGCTGGCCTGCACCTGGCCGTCCAAATTCCGGGGCTACTCCGGGTGGGGATACGGTACTTCCCGGTGCTCGGCCTCCGGCATCCAGACGTGCACGAGGTGGGCTTGCTGATGCTACCCCGCACGCTGGGCCTGGCCATTGTCCAGCTTAACTTCCTGGTGAACACCATCCTGGCCTCAAAGCTGCCCGCGGGCAGTTTGTCAGCGTTGAACTACGCCTTTTTGCTCATGCTCCTTCCTCAGGGCATATTCGCCCAGGCCATCGCCACTGTGGCTTTTCCCACTTTCTCAGTTCAGTTTGCCCGTGAGCAGGTGGAGGAAATGCGCGGCACACTTTCAACCACATTACGGGCCGTCATGTACCTGACCATCCCGGCCAGTGTGGGGCTATACCTCTTGCGCAACGCGGTGATCCAACTGCTGTTTCAACGCGGAGCCTTCCAGGCCGGTTCCACCGCTGCCGTGGCCTGGGCCCTGCAATTCTATGTCATGGGGCTGGTGGCCCATTCCGCGGTGGAAATCGTCACCCGTGCTTTCTATGCCATGCACGACACACGAACGCCGGTGTTGATCGGCGGTGCAGCCATGGGATTGAACGTGCTGCTCAGTCTGATCTTGATCCGACCTCTGGCCCACGGCGGGCTGGCCCTGGCCAATTCCATCGCCACTACCCTGGAAATGATCGGCCTGCTGCTCATCATCCGCCGGCGATTGCATGGTCTGGAAGGGCGACGGCTCACGACATCGCTGACGCACATTGGGGTGGCAGCAGCGATGATGGGATGCATAGTCTGGATTTTCATCCGGTGGACGGCGAGATACGGAGCACTGATCCAGGGGGCCGGCGGGATCACCTTGGGCCTCGGCGTTTACCTGACCGGAACCGCAATCCTCCGCTCGGAGGAACTCGGGCCCTTGCGCAAGTTACTGAACCTTCGCAAAGGCTATACCAACTCGTGACGATAGGCAAAGAGAGCCGGGATGCCACCTGTGTGCCAAAAGACAATCGTTTCATCAGGCCGATACACCCCCCTACGCACCAGGTCTATCAGTCCGGCCATAGCCCGCCCGGTGTACACTGGATCCAGGAGAATACCCTCAGTCTGAGCCACCAGGCGTATGGCTTCGCGTTCGGCATCGCCCATGACGCCATACCCCCCTCCCAGGTATTCATCATGGATGGTGAATTCCGTCGGGGTAAAAGTGGAGCGCAATCCTATATAGGCCGCTGTTTTGGCTGCCAGGCGGTGCACCCATTCCTGCAGAACAGGCCTACTTTTATCCACACTTATCCCCTCGATCCGGCCCATGAAGCCGAAGGCTTTTGCCCCCACCACCAGACCAGCCTGAGTGCCACCGGAACTGGAGGCGAACACAATCCGTTGCACCTGCAGGTTTCGCCTGGCTAATTGAGCCATCAGTTCAGCCATGGCCAGCACGTAACCCGTCGCCCCAACAGCGTTGGAACCGCCGTAAGGCACGACGTAAGGCACTCGTCCGGCTTCACGCTCTTCCTCCACCACCTCAGCCATCACTGCCTCGCGCTCGCGTCCTCCGGCCCAGCGCACTTCGGCGCCCAGCAGGGTATCCAGCAGGAGGTTACCGGTTTGATCGGCAGGCGGTTCCCCGCTCAAGACCAGCACGGCCCGCAGTCCAAACCTGGCGGCGGCAGCGGCAGTCTGGCGGCAGTGATTAGACTGTGGTGCTCCGGTGGTGATCAGGGTAGTGGCCCGCTGGGCCAGAGCGTCGGCAACGAGGAATTCCAGTTTGCGGGCCTTGTTACCCCCTGTAGCCAAACCCGTCTGGTCATCGCGTTTGATAAGCAGCCTAGGACCCCCCAGAGTTTTGCTCAAGCGATGCATTTCCTCCAGCGGGGTGGGCAGATGGGCGATCTCCACCCGGGGAAGGTGACTCAACATAGTTCTCGTGTCAAAAGTGCTTTCTTCCATGAACCCTCCTTTGTAGGACGGACTTAAGCCTGTCCTACGCTATGATACACCGCTCGCGTTTCCTCTGCCGTCTTACGCCAACTGAATCGCGCTGCCTGCGCCAGAGCTTTCTCGCGCAATGTATCCCGCAACACGCCGGACGAAAGGTGGACCATTGCTTCTGCCAGTCCCATGACATTGTCTGGGGCGACCAGTATACCCCCTTCGCCTACCACCTCAGGCAGGGATCCCCGGTCAGAGGCGATGACCGGTATGCCACAGGCCATGGCTTCCAGTGGTGGTAGACCAAATCCTTCATACCAGGATGGAAACACGAAAGCCAGGGCGGATGAGTATAATGCGGGCTTATCCTCGTCGGCGACCCAACCGGTGAACACTACCCGTTCCTCTATGCCAAGCTTCCGCGCGATCCAGCGTGGGTCTGGAAAGAAATCGGTATGTTGGGTGGGTATCCGGCCGGCCAGGACCAGATATACCGGATCATCCACTGCCTGTTGTCTGTTGAACTCGGCAAAGGCCTGTAATATGGTAGACACATTTTTCCGCCAATCGAATCCCCCCAGGTAGAGAAAATAGCGTTCAGGGAGGGCGTACTTCCTGCGGATAGTAGTCAGTATCTCCGGGTCCTCAACGGGGTGGAAACGTTCATCAGCAGCTAAAAGCACAGGATGCACCCGTTCAGGAGGAATTCGCAGGTGGTGGACAATATCCTGTTGTGAGGCCACAGAGTCGGTGAGGATAGCTTTGGCCTGTCGGGCGCTGTGGGACACCAGCCAGGTGTATAAACGCACCAGGGGATCGCCCCGGTAAGCCGGCAACAGCAAGGGGATCAGATCGTGGACGGTAACCACGGTGGGCACGGTGGGGAATAAGGGTGAACCCCAGTAAGGCACGTGAGCCAGATCAACACCCAAACGCCGGCAAGCGCGGGGAAAGCCTACCTGCTCGAACCAGACTTTGGACAGGTTACCACTCCCGCACAATGGGCAATGCACGATGCACAGTGCATAATGCGCAATACGCAATTCACCGTCCACCCGACTGGTTACCAGCACAAACTCGTCCTCGGGCGCCAATGCCGAAAGCGCCGGCAGCAAATGACTCAAATACTGTCCGCTACCGGTGGTCTCTTGTCCCAGGAACCAGGCGTTGATCGCTATGCGCATTGTGGTTTCTAGCGAGTAACAGGTTGAGTAATAAGTAACGAGTGAGGGTATTGTACATCAGTATCCAGGTAAGCACAAGTAGCTCTTTTGTCCTGCCAATCGAATTGGACTATAATAGCAGAGGAAGTTGACTGCGAGGGCAGTGGAAATAGTGGTGAGGAGAAAAGGGAGGTAGTGATGAGAAAAAAGAAATGGCAACTGATTCTGCTGCTGACAATAGGGCTGTGTTTACTCCCGGCAATGGCAGGCACGGCTCAGGGATCTAACCACGTGGACTTGATCCAGGTCAAAGGGCCGGTCACCCCTGTCGTGCTCAGCTACATTGAGCGCGGCATTGCCACAGCAGAAAAAGATGGCGCGGTCTGCCTGATTGTGCAACTGGACACGCCGGGTGGTGCGGTGAGCCTGGCTAAAGATATTGTGCAACGTATAGTGGGCGCCCAGGTGCCGGTGGTCATCTATGTAGCCCCCCGTGGGGCGTGGGCCGCTTCAGCAGGCACATTGATTACCCTGGCCGGACACGTGGCAGCCATGGCCCCAGAAACCTCTATTGGCGCGGCCAGTCCCATAGGCATGCAGGGCGAGGAACTGCCAGAGACAGCACAACGAAAAGAGAAAGAGATCCTGATGGCCAGCGCCCGTTCCCTGGCCGAACGGCGTGGCGAAAAAGCGGTGGATTGGGTGGAGAGCGCCATTGACCAAGCCGAAGCAGCCACCGCTCAAGAAGCCCTGGATGCCGGAGTGATTGACTTTATCGCCACGGACTTAAACGAGCTGCTGGCCCAGCTCGATGGATTCACCGTCCGTGTACAGGGACGCGAGACAACCCTGCACACCGCCGAAGCCACTGTATATCCCATCGCTATGAACCCCCTGGAACGCCTGCTACACACCATCACCGATCCCACCATCGCTTTCATCCTCATGACATTGGGGATTAACGCCATCATTTTCGAGCTCTCCAGTCCAGGCGGGTATGCAGCCGGCATTTTCGGCGCAATATGCCTGGGGCTCGGCCTGTACGCCCTGGGTGTGCTGTCGGTAGACTATACCGGGCTACTGTTCATCGCCCTGGCTTTCGTGCTGTTCGTGATTGATGTCAAAGCCCCTACCCACGGCGTACTGACTGTGGGAGGGATAGCCTCCTTCATCTTCGGCTCGGTGCTCATCTTTCAGTCCACTTCAGCACAGGTTCCCTGGCATCTGATCATCGCCGTCGCCGGATGCACAGGTGGTTTCTTCGCCTTTGCGGTGGGCAAAGCGGTTCGCGCCCAGGCCAGACCGGTGACCACTGGCGCAGAAGCTTTGATCGGAGCTGTGGCCGAAGCCCGTACTGACCTGGCCCCCGATGGAATTGTGTTTTTGAAGGGAGAGCGTTGGAACGCCACGGCCGAGGATGGGCCCATTGCCGCCGGTGAGCAGGTACGGGTGATTGGCCGCGAGGGCTTTCGCTTGCGAGTGCGAAAGATGTAAAAGGGTCTGGGGATCGGGTTGTCAACCCACCAGACCTTAAAATCTGGTTTACCCACTTGACATTGGAACACTTGTTCTGTATAATATAGTTATCAGAACAAGTGTTCTTTTATTGGGAGCCCTGCTATGCGTCGCCTGTTAGAATATCAGGCTAATCAAATCGAGATGGTATTGGCCAGCCACCACCTGCCCTCGCGGGTGAACGGCGGCATGGTCACCCCACGATTCATCCAGTTCCAGGTGTTGCCGGCATTGGGCACCAAGCTGAGCCGCATCCAGGGGCTATCCGAAGAGATTGCCCTTTCATTAGGCGCCAGCTCTTGTCGCATTTATCGCCAGGGGGGAATCGTCAACATAGAAGTGCCACGCCTGAATTCAGAGGTGGTCAGACTGCTCCCTTTGTGTCAACGCCTGCCGGAAGTCCCACCATGCACTGCCGTTCTGGGCATAGACGAAGGAGGAACGCCCATCCTGTTACGATTGAGCAGCCCCGACGTGGCCCATGTCCTCATCGCCGGGACCACCGGCAGCGGGAAAACGGAACTGACCCGGACCATGGTTACCTCGCTGGCCCTCTACAACCGCCTGGGAGAGGTACAACTGGTATTGATTGACCCCAAAGGGCGGGGGTTTGCCCCTTTCGAGAGCTTACCTCACCTCCTGTACCCGGTGATAGCTGATGTGACCCAGGCTACCCTGACCCTGACCAGTCTGGTGCAGGAGATGGAGCGCCGGGATCGAGAAAAGGCCAGCGAACCCCGCATCGTGATTTTCATTGACGAGCTGGCCGACCTGATGATGGCTGCCGGGAAAACAGCCGGCAATGCCCTTACCCGCCTGGCACAGCGTGGCCGTGAGGCCGGGATTCACTTGGTGGGATGTACACAGAAACCAATGGCGGCAGTGTTGGGTCCGCTGGTCAAATCCAATTTTCCAGTGAGGCTGGTTGGTAGTGTGCCCAGCCCAGAAGACGCGAAAGTGGCCAGCGGTCTGGCCGGTACCGGTGCGGAGCGATTGTTGGGCCGGGGCGACTTCCTGATCGTGGTCAAGGGGCGGACTATTCGCCTCCAGGCTGCTTACATTTCCCCACCGGAGATTGCCCAGGTGCTGGATCGTCTGAACCAGGGCAACCGTACATCCCGGCGTTGGGCCCTCGCCGCCACGGGCACAGAAGGAGCAGGCGGCAGTCTGATCCAGAAACTGCGGCAGAGGGTAGTCACTCAATTACGCTTGGTGAAATGAGGGTACAGAAATGACATCTCGTGAGGAAAATACTATGAGCGATGTAGAGTTCAAGGTGATAGGCATTGTCCTGCTGGTGATTTTCACCGTCACCCTGGCGGTGGTAGCCGGCAACCGGATGAGTACCGAGACTCTGGCCGTTGTAGTGGGCATTGTGTGCGGTGTGGTCACTAGCATTCCCACCGGTCTGCTGATCATGGCCTGCACTCGCAGGCCAGACCCACCAGAACAGCGGTCATCACGGGATATACAGCGGTCTGTGCGCCCAGCGCCGCGGGAATATCCCCCGGTAATCATCGTTAATCCCGGTGGCGGTGCCGGGCCGACAATGAGCCAGTGGTTTCCTGCCGCACCACCGGCGCTTGCCTCCGGCGAAGGACGTCGTTTTCGGGTGATTGGTCAGGAGGAGGAAGATATCGTCGCTATGGATGCGGAAGATTACGGATAAAGTGGACTAACTCATTGATTCCACGACCAAGTTGCACACAAGGGGGCGGATGCATGAGGAAAAAGACATACGATGAGCCCATCGAAATTCAGAAGAAAAGGTTCGGCTATTTCCCACAGACTTTCATGTGGCGAGGACATCGTTACGACGTGCGTGCCGTCGAACGTTGCTGGACCATTACAAAAGGCCGATGGCAACGGCGCGTGCAGCGCCTCTGCTTTCGCGTGCGCTGCGCCGAAGGCACTTTTGACCTTTACCAGGATTTGGCAGGCAACACCTGGCATCTGGAGAAAGTGCTGAACAAATAGCTGGGATCAGCGTAGGACAAGCTTAAGCTTGCCTTACTGGATTTGACAAGACACTGTTCTTCCTGTATAATGCCCCCGTCAAACGCGGTTTCGGGGAACGTGTCTTGGCTCCAGGCGAATTTGGAGGACGTTAATCTGAAGTTGAGAATAAACCGCCTGGCTGTGGGCGCAGGCAAGAGAAACGACCTGCCTGTGGATCCAACCCGGCAGAATTGGTCTCCCAAAGGCCAGGGAGAGCAGACCAAGAAACTCGGTTCCCGACTGTGCTGCACCGCAACACGGAAGGCTGGCCGAGTTTTTATTTAGAGCCCGAAAAATTCGTAGTAACGACTTTAGTCGTTTCGATAGCGATTAAAGTCGCCACCACGACCACTGTTCGGATAGGTACTTAGTGTGGGGACGTATTGGCAGGTATATGGTCAGGGAGGAGGTGAGATGGCAGAGATGGCGACCGTGCGTTTGAAATCAGATGAGTCTGCGGAGTCTCTGATCAAGCGCTTTCGCAAGAAAGTGCAAAGCAGCGGCATTCTCAGTGAGGTGCGAAGACGCCGATTCTTTATCTCCAGAGGCGAACAGCGACGCTTGGCCCAACGCAAAGCAGAGCGCCGCGCCCGACGCCGACAGCGGAAGCAGGAAGGGGAATAGACCCTGCGCACTCCTGCAGAAACCAGATATGGAGGCTGGATCATGCCCGATGAGACAAGGACGGGCGAGTTAAGCAGAGAGAAGGTGACGGTAGAAGGTACGGTGACCGATACCCTGCCCGGCACCCAGTTCGAGGTGAAACTGGACAGCGGTCAGAAAGTGCTGGCCTATCCCGCCGGAAAAATGCGCAAATACTATATCCGCATTTTGACAGGTGACCGGGTGCGGCTAGAGCTATCGCCTTACGATTTAACACGAGGACGGATCGTTTATCGCTACAAACGATAACCGGGTACGCGACAGCAATAGAGGACTCAATTGAAAGGAGGTAGATGCATATGGCTAATGCGAAGAAATGGCGCAAAAAGAAAATGGCCAAGCACAAGCATCGAAAGCAATTGAAGGCCACTCGCTGGGAACGACGCAAGAAGTAAAAAGCCTACCAGCAATCCACTGAGTTTTGGGTTCGGCCGCTTTGTGGCCGAGTTCGGACTCCATAAACAATTATAAATCTTGTCTGTACGCCTAATTCCCGCTAAGTAGCTCGACAATGTTAAATTCGGGCTTTTTGACCTCTCCTAACCCCTCCCTC
>JANLFX010000008.1:54843-63263 GCA_024653325.1 Anaerolineae bacterium | reverse complement strand
GGGTTAATGTGCCTATTGGTCCCCTATACCAAAGTTCGAACAGTCACGTCAAACGCAACACAGAAAGCTTGATCGAGAACCTGCAATCGGCTGTGGCGACTGACGCGGACGGGTCCCTGGTTGAGACTGGCGTCACAGCAGAGCAAGCCCAAGCTGACTTGAAGCGGTTGGGCGAACTGATCATCAGCCGGAAACCAGAAGATGTGGACGAATTGGAAACGATGCATTACCGTTACCTTGCGGCCTCTCCTCCGAGCGCAGGAGAGAAAGCTACCACGGCCTATCGTTTGCGTCTGCTTTTCTTGGACCGCTGGAACCTGTGGCCGCGTCTGACAAAATACCGTACTTGGCAAGGCTCTAGCGGTGAGACGTTGGATGGGACCAACAACGGCAGTGAACGCGCCATTGGCTGGTGGATCAAGGAACGGTATCGCACCATGCGCGGCTACAAGCGGCAGGAATCGGCGGTGAACGTCAGTCGATTGCTGGCTTGGTGTGGCAATCATTTGAACTGCGGTGGAGCAGACTTGGCCCTTTTGTTCGCATAGGATGGAGATCGGATGAGCAAGCAGATAAGGACTGGGTTAATGTGCCTATTGGTCCCCTATACCAAAGTTCGAACAGTCACAAGTGACGTGCTGCTGTTTATCGCCGGCCAAACTCCCGTTCCAACTGGGCCTGGCTGAGGTGGATCATCGTTGGCCGACCGTGGGGACAGGTACGGGGCATGGTGGTCGCTTCCAATTGGCGGATCAATTCCCGCAGTTCTTCGTCGGAGAGGACCTGTCCGGCCTTGATGGCAGCCTGCTTGCACACACTGGCGATCACCCGCTTCTCGCGTTCGTGAGCCAGAGGAGACATGCGGCCCTCGGCCAGTTCGTCCACGATGCCCGCTAACGCCTGGCGCAGGTCTGTGCCCACCAGCACGGCAGGCACCGCCCGCACCAGGTAAGTGCTCCCGCCAAAAGGTTCGATGGTGAAGCCCAGGCGGGTCAGGACGGGCAGTTGCTCTTCCATCACCGCTATCTGATCGGGGGTCAATTCCAGGATTGTCGGCTCTAACAGGGCCTGAGCTGGACTCTGTTCTTTTTGGGCGATGAGTTGCTCGTACAGGATTCTCTCGTGGGCGGCGTGCTGGTCAATCAGGTATAGGCCGGATGGTCCCTCGGCGATGATGTAGGTGCGGGCTACCTGGCCCAGGACGCGCAGGGGGGGCAGTTTGTCTTCCGCTTGCTGGGCGGGCGTGAGGAACTCGCCTGGGCGTTGGGCATCCAGGGCAAGTTGGGTGGGTAAGCGCTCCCGGTCAGCCGTGATTAGCGCCTGCCGTCGCTCCCAATCGGCTGCTGTCCACTGGCCTGACTGAGGGCTTATCACGGGGATAGGAGCCTGCTCCACCAGCGTGCGGCGGACCGCTTTCTGCACTGTGGCGAACACGCGCTCGCTGTGCAGGAATTTCACCTCGCTCTTGGCTGGATGGATATTGACGTCGAGCTCCGCCGGGGCCAGGTCCACCCGTAGAACGGCCAGCGGATGGCGGCCCACTGGCAGCAGGGTGTGGTAGGCTTGTTCCACGGCGTGGGTCAACATGCGATCCCGCACCCAGCGCCCGTTGACGAAGAAGGTGAGATGGTCGCGGTTCGCGCGGTGCAGGGTCGGGACGCTGACGTAGCCACTTACCCGGGGTTCCTGTCCATCTTCCGAGGGGCCATCCTCCGCCCTGGGTTGTGAGCTGGAGACAGCCAGCATTTGCCCGGCTACTTCCAACCCGTAGACCTTAATCAGCACGTCGGACAATTGCCCACTGCCTGTGGACTGGAAAGTGAGCCGGCCTTCGTGGGTGACAGAGAAACGCAATTGGGGGTAAGCCATCGCATAGCGAGTAATTAACTGGTCAATGTGCTGCCGTTCGGTGGTTTCGGAGCGGAGGAATTTCAGGCGGGCGGGGATGTTGTAAAACAGGTTCTCGACGGTGACCATCGTGCCCACCGGACAGCCGCGACCTTCACGGTTGATGATGTTCCCTCCTTCCAGCCGCAGATAACTGCCCACCGGCTCATCGGCGGGGCGAGTGAGCATGGTCAGGTGGCTGACGGCGGCGATGCTGGCCAGGGCCTCGCCACGGAAGCCCAGGGTGATGATGCGGGTCAGGTCTTCCACGCTGCTCAACTTGCTGGTAGAGTGGCGGGCGAAAGCCAGCTCCACCTCGGCGGAAGGGATGCCACAGCCGTTGTCGGCCACGCGGATCAGCCGTTTGCCGCCCTGGCGCACCTCGATGCGAATCTCGGTGGCCCCGGCATCTATGGCGTTCTCGATTAATTCTTTCACCACCGAGGCAGGCCGTTCCACCACTTCACCAGCGGCAATTTTGGCGGCCACCTCAGGGGGCAGTACTCGAATGGTCATAACTTTCTCTTAATCCTGTGTCGAAGCCCGAAAACAGGTCCTCGTGTAAATGCTGCTTTTCTGTCAATGGGACGTATTGCGTGTTCCGTATTCCGTCACGCAACACGCAATACGTTTTGGAGGGCCAGATTTGCGCTTGGAACCTGGCTTATTTTGCTTCTCGATAAATCGCATTGAGAGTATACCACAGAACGGGTAATTCGACAATGCGGAAAGGTTTTGGTATAATATTGAGTGAGGGGTAAAGAGCAGAGCACAGAAAGGTGGCGGCCATGTCTGGAAAAGCCATTGTCCTGGTGATTGACGACGAGGAAGGCATGCGTGACTTCCTGGCGTTTGCGCTCCAGACTGAGGGGTATCAGGTGCTGACTGCCGCTGGTGGCCAGGAAGCGCTTCGGCTCATGGAACGGGATAACATTGATGCCATCTTGACCGATCTCAAGATGCCTGGCATGGATGGCATTGAACTGTTACGCCGCATCCGCGAGTATGACCGTAACGCCATCGTTGTGATCATGACCGCTTATGCTTCCCTGCAGTCAGCTCTGGAAGCAATGAAATACGGTGCTTATGACTATCTGATCAAACCCTTTGACGACATAGATACGGTGATGAACGCCGTGGCCCGGGCGGTGGAGCGGCGGAGATTGGCGCAAAGAAACGCGCGCTTACTGGAAGACCTGGAGCGGGCCAATCAGCAGCTCAGTCAGATGTATGAAAATGCTCAGCACGAAGCGGTGGAGCTCAGACAGTCCTATGAAGAATTGAAGGCTCTGGATGAACTGGAGGGCCAGTTCATGACCAGGACTTTCCGCGCGCTGTTGGAATCGCTGACGCATGTCAAGGGCCGGTTGGCATTGCTGACCAGTGAGCGCATTGGGCCGCTCAGTGACGAGCAAAAGAGGGAACTGCACTTTACGGAACAACGCGCTGACGAACTCATCCGGTTGGTGAACGATGTCTTGTGTCTGCAGGAATCGGAAACGGAGCGGGTGCGGCTTGCCATGCATCCGGTATCGCTGGCGGCGGTAGTTGAACAGGCCTGCCATCAGATACAGCCTAAGGCCGATGAGAAAGCCATCACTGTGGATTGGGATCTACCGGAGGGGTTGCCTCTCATCCTGGGCGACGAAGCCCGTCTACAACAGGCTGTCATGCACCTGCTGGATAACGCTGTCAAATTCAGCCCGCCCTTTGGCCGGGTCAATGTGAGTCTGCAGCAGGAGGGAAACCAGGTACGGCTGATTGTGAGCGATCAGGGGGAAGGCATCCCCGCGGAGAAAATACAGCACCTTTTCGATTACCTGCATCGGGCAGATAGCTCAAGACAGCGGGCTGCCGGTTTGGGATTGGGCCTGGCCGTGGTCAAACGCATTGTGGACGCTCACGGGGGAGCCATCGAGGTTGCAAGCCGGGCGGGGAGGGGTATGGCTATCACCCTCATCCTGCCCAGTGCGGTACCAGACGACTGAGCCACCCGTCAACTGCTAACCGGCGGTCGTTTCCTCGGCCCAGATCCTCACCGATTCTCGCTTGACCAGATTGGTAGGCAGGACATAATGGTTGTTGTCGGTTTCTCCTCCCACAAGTTTTACCAGCAACTCTGCTGCCAGTTTTCCCTTTTCACGAATTGGCTGGTGTACTGTTGTTAATCTCGGCTGCGTCCAGCGCGCTGCTGGAATATCGTCATAACCGACTATTGAGACGTCATCCGGTACGCGAATGTCGAATTCTCGTGCCGCCTCCATCGCGCCGATAGCGATGATGTCACTCATTGCTACGATAGCTGTCGGCTGCCGCTTCAACCGCCAGAGCTGCTGAAAACCCTCACGACCGCCACTGACATGGGCATCACACTCCACGAGATGCACGTCGCGACTGTGCATCGAAAGACCGGCTTCATTCAACGCCGCTAGGTAACCTTCCATCCGCCGCCGTAAAGTCCCCGCGTATTCCTTGTACCGTCCCTGCTTGCCGGACCTGATGCCCAGGATCGCAATCCGGCGATGACCAGCCTGAAGCACGTGGGCCATTGCCGCTCGAGCCCCTCCCTGATCGTCAATGTTTACACAGGGGATGTCTGGAGTCGGGTCGCTGTCAACCATAACATATGGTACGCCGCGCTGTTCCAAGATCATCATCGTACCACGGAAGGTCTCCAGCCCCAGGGTCAAAAACCCGTCAACAGCCGCGTCGTTGACAGCGCGACGCATACTGCCTTTCAGTGGAGGTACCAGCATCAGGGAGAGCCCTGCTTCTCTGCACACCTCTCCAATGCCTTCGAGGAACTCGCTGAAAAATGGGTTTCGGATAACGTCAGGGATTGGTTGTGGGACAAGCAAGCCGATGCAGCCGATCCGCTTTGTAGTCATGCTCCGAGCGATCGGATCGGGTGTATAGCCAAGTTCTTCGGCTATACTGAGAATCCGCTGTAGTGTGGTTTCGGAGAGGCGGGAGGGATCATTGAGGGCAAACGAAACTGCTGTCTTTGACACGCCGGCTCGCTGAGCAATCTCTTTGATAGTAACCTTTGCCATTGTAGGATACGCCTCGTTCGATGTTCTATATGGTCTCCGGGCTGAGAATCAGGGCAGAACTGGCCCGAAGTTCTTTGATCTGTAAGTAGCCTTGTTGCGCCGGGTAGGTTTCGCCGCTCAGCAGATCTCGCCATCTTTCATGAGGGACATGTCCTAATGAGATAGCGAATTCAGGCTGCGCATGGCGTGGATTCAGGACGATCACCACGTCGTCTTGTTCGTTGTAGCGGCGGTAAGCGTACACCGCGTTGAACATATGCAGGGTCTCAAAAGCCCCCCGCCGCAGGGCTGGATGCTGCCGGCGGATCTGGATGAGCCGGCGATATATCTCGTTTAACTGTCGGTTACAATTATACTCATCCCAGATCATCGTTCCTCGGCAGAGGGGGTCATTGTCACCCTCCATCCCTACCTCGTCGCCATAATAGATCATCGGCGCGCCCATATAGGTGAACTGGAAAACCAAAGCCAGGATTGCTCGGTTAATGTCGCCTCCACACACAGTCAAAATGCGCGGCGTGTCGTGGCTGCTCAATAGGTTAAGCTGGAAGGGAACACTGTGTCCCTGATCCTGCCGTAGCTGGCCAAGTTCAAAGTCGAAATCTTCGGCATCCATGGTATCCCGGACACAGAAATCTAGGATGTAGTCCCTGAGGCGATAGTTCATGATAGCATCGAAGGTGTCTCCTTGCAGCCAGGGCCGACCGTCGCGCCAGATTTCGCCGACGATGTAGGCTTCTGGGTTGACTGCTTTCACTGCCCGGCGAAATGCTTGCCAGAAATCGAAAGGCACTTTCCAGGGGACATCAAGGCGCCAGCCATCAATGCCAGCTTCCCGTAACCAGTAAGTTGCTACATGTAGAAGGTAATCTTGCACATCGGGGTTGTTCACGTTCAGCTTGGGCAGGTAGCTAACACCGCCGCAGGTTTGATAATTGGGGGGCGTCTGTTGAATGGGGAACGAATTCACTATGAACCAATCAGCATAGGGCGATTCGGCACCTCGCTGACATACATCCTGAAAGGCCCAGAAGCCATCCCCGCAATGATTGAAGACACCGTCCAGGACGATACGAATACCCCGATGATGGGCTTCTGCCACCAGTTCCCGCAGCAGATCCAATGAGCCGAAGGTGGGGTCAACCACCAGGTAGTCACAGGTGTCATATTTGTGGTTTGTCCGCGCTTTGAAAATTGGCGTCAGATACAAAGCGCTGATGCCCAGGTTCTGAAGATATGGCAGCTTGGCGAGAATTCCTTGTAGATCACCGCCAAAGAAATTTTCCCGCGTCGGAATTTCTCCCCACGGGTATGTTCCAGGGGGATCATTGGTGGGATCGCCGTTATAGAACCGCTCCGGAAAGATCTCGTAGAAGACGGCGTCTTGCACCCACTTAGGGGAAAATGGCTCGTTCATTGGGTTAACTCCATTGAAATTCATCCTTTCAATCCGGTCAAGGCAATTCCTTCGATGAAGCGTTTCTGTCCGATCAGGAAGACGATGATCGCGGGGATGGTGGCTGTGACAGTGCCAGCCATCAGGTACGTCCAGCGTGTACCGTATTTTCCCTGGAACATCGCCAGCCCCAACTGGATAGTCCGCATCAGGGGATCGTTGGTCACGATCAGCGGCCAGAGAAAATCATTCCAGGCGAAAAGGAAGGAGAAAATGGCCAGGGCCGAGAGGGCGGGCTGTGAGAGGGGGAGAATGATGCGCCAGAGTACACCGAGTCTGGAGCATCCGTCCAGCAATGCGGCCTCGTCCAGTTCGGTAGGTATGGTGAGGAAATACTGGCGCAACAAAAAGATGCCGAAGGCACTGACCAGGCGGGGCATGATCAGAGCTTGATAGGTATCTATCCATCCCAGCCACTTCACGATGAGGTAGGAAGGAATCAGCGTTACGTGGAAGGGTACCATCATGGTACCCAGGAAGACGAGGAACAGCAAATCCCGTCCGGGGAACTTGAGGCGGGCGAAGGCATAGGCCGCCATCGAGCATAGTATGAGCTGGCCGGTTACAATGCTCACGGCCATAATCGTGGTGTTGAGATAGAAGCGAAGAAACGGTGCTGCCTTCCAGGCGATAACGTAGTTGTGCCACTCAAAATGTGTCGGAAAGAGATAGGGAGGTGAATAGGTCAGTTTGAGGGGTTTTAACGAAGTGGTGATCATCCACATGAAAGGCAAGACAACGACAAACCCGCCAGCCAGCAATAGTGTATGGAAAAACGTTTTGGGGAGCCAGCGGCTTACTTTACGCTCAAGCTGCCAGACAATCGCAGCCGATAGTTGTGATACAGAATCATGTTGGCTCATACGCGAACCTCCCTGCCAAATCCAAACAGTCGCCACTGGACCAGGGTGATCACGAAGATGACAGCGAAGATCACCCAACCGACGGAGGAAGCATATCCCAGTTTAAAGTAACGAAAAGCGTAACGATAGAGGAGAAAACCGATGACCTCGGTGGATTGCAATGGCCCGCCGTTGGTCATCACAAAGATCTGGTCAAACACCAGGAAAGAATCAATCACTGACATAATCACCAGCAGGAGAGTAACCGGTGACAAGAGCGGCAAAGTTATATACCGAAAACGAGCCCAACCGCCAGCACCATCAACTTTGGCCGCATCGTAAAACTCATTGGGAATGCTCTGTAAGCCAGCTAGATAAATGACCATGTTGAAACCCAGACGTTTCCATACGCCCAGCAGGATCACGGCTGGCATGGCCCACACGGGGCTGCTCAACCAGTTCGGCGCGTGGATACCGATGGAACGGAGAGATACGTTGACGAAGCCAGATCCGGGATCGAACAGGTACTTCCAGACAACGGCTGCCGCGACAGTAGAAGTCACGACAGGGGTGAAATAGACGGCTCGATAGAAAGACAGGGCCCGGATCCCTTTGTTCAGGGCCAGAGCCACTACAAGTCCGGCCGCGATACCCAGGACAGTCACACCACCCATGTAGTATATCGTCACGCGCAGGGAATTCCAAAGGTCGTGGGAACTCAGTAGCTCCACGTAATTTCTCAGACCCACATACTTGCGAGCAGCGCTAAGACCATCCCACTCCAACAGGCTGAGATAACCCGAATACAGGATGGGAAAAATGTTGAAAGCTCCGAATATGATCGCGGCCGGGAGAAGGCAAATGATAGCCGCTGGCAGATCACCGTGCCGCCATTGGTATCGCAACCTTTTGAATATCGAAGTCAGATGTGCCAGCATGGTCTAATCCTTTGTCTCGTGGAATCACTTTTTTTCTATTATACTACACCTTGCACAGCAACCCAACCAAATCTTTGCAACTGCGGCCCGAGGGGTTAGAACCCCTCAGGCCGCAGCGATGGTCTTGGCTTTCGCTCAAACGACGGACAACATGCTTCGCACGCGGCCGCTTTTCACTACTGACCCAGCACAGCAGTCACGGCCTGGGCGGCCGATTGGAGGGCTTCGGCGGGTGTCACCGTGC
>JANLFX010000008.1:0-52796 GCA_024653325.1 Anaerolineae bacterium | reverse complement strand
GTCGTTCAATGGTCGGAGGGCTCCCGTTTCTGCCAGTTTGGGCATCCAGACCATGTCGCCAGCGGCGATGTCGGGCATCTCGCCACCCGCTGCCGCCGTCTGAAGCTTGGGCAGAAGTTCCCCCCAGCCGATGTAGACGTTCTTGACGGTGATATTGGGATGCTCGGCATTGTACTGGTCAACCAGCTCCTGGATGACCTCGCCGTTCTTGCCATCCCAGTAGTTCCAGAACGTCAATGTGATCGGTTTCGCTGCAACCTCCGCCGTTGGCGTCGGAACAGGGGTCTCTTTGGTCACGACTTCCTGGGTCGGTGTGGCCTCTTTGGTACCAGCGCAAGCAGTCAGGATGAGGCTCAGAATCGCCAGGAAACTGATAAACGTTGTGATACGGCCTTTCATTTTCTCTCTCCTTTCTTCCTCCAAATTAAGTTTCTGGAATCCTTTGTGAGCGAAAGCCCATAGTAGTCCTGTACCATTGGGAAGTTGATGTCCCTATGGGAAGCTGGGGTAGATCTCGACAGTCGTGCCCCCTCTACTCCAGTAGTTGTTACCCTGTGACCAGGTCGTGTCGTTGATGAGCGGCTTGAACTCGAACTGGGTGCTCTCGCCGATGCTGGTAGTTTCCCACACCCAGACGTTGCCCTCTGTCCAGGTGGCCTGCTGGCCGGAGCTCCAACTCAGCGGCGACGTGCTGCCGCGAATGTAGATCGAGTTGCCATAGCCGACGTCATAGACGACCCGGATGGTCTCGGTGGTGCGGTCACTGTCGCTGTCGTAGAATTTCGGGAAGACGTCAATAGTGCTGCCACCAACGGCCTTGTAATTTGTGCCCTGAGACCAGGTTGAGTCGTTGATCAGGGGCTTGAACTCGAACGCTGTACCCGCGGCAATGCTGGTGGTCTCCCAGGTCCAGACGTTGCCCTCTGTCCAGGTGGCTTGCTGACCGGAGTCCCAGCTTAGCGGCGAGACGCTACCGCGAACGTAGATTGAGTTGCCATAGCCGGCGTCGTAGTGCACTCGAATCCGGGTAGTATTCGCGGATGAGTCATGGAAAGAGGGATAGATATCCACGGTCTCGCCACCAGTGATGATAAAGTTGCTGCCCACCGACCACGTGTAGTCGTTGATGAGCAGTTTAACCTCGACTGTGATCCCTTGTCCAATCCGCTCTGTTTCCCACTCCCAGATGTCATCGGTAGTCCAACGCATGGCGCGCCCCTCGTCCCACCAGAAGGGATATTGGCTGCCGCGAATCCAGATGGAGTTGTCCTGACCAGCGTTATAGTGAACGCGGACGGTGGTGAGGGTGGGCGTCATCGGAATATAGGTCTCAGTCACGTTGGGAGCGAGAATCATGGCTTCCTTGCCGTCCAGTGTCACGGTGATTTGTTTGCCGGTAGGGCCACCCGAGACAACGGTCACCGTCTCGCGTGTGTCAAGAAGGTTAGTCAGTACTGTGCTGACCGAGATTGTACTCTCGGCGCGGAGCGGAATGGTACGGGTGACAGGATCCCAGCCGTTGGTCATCACGATGATGACTTCCTGGCCAGTGGAGTCGTAGCGCCGTGAGTAGGCGTAGACCGAATCTTCTTCCCACATCTCTCGCTGCGTGCCGCGCCGCAGAGCAATGTAGTCTTTGCGTATCTCTGCCAGCCGCTGGATATGCTTGTAGATGATGTTGTTTTGATCCCAACTATCCATAGGCATCCGGTTGTAATAGTTGGAGATACCCTGCCACTCGTGCGCTTTACCGTCACCATACATGGCTTGTTCAGTGCCATAGTAAACCACGGGGATACCACGTGCAGTGAAGAGGAAGGACATGGCCAGGCGCAGCCGCCTGTAGTTGTCGTCGGCCAGGGCTATGAAGCGGTCACGGTCATGATTGTCCACGAAGGTGAGCAGGCGATTAACGTTGTTGTACTTGTAGTCCTGGTCGAAGATGTTGGCGATCTTGCTAAAACTCTGGTCATAGGCGAACACTTCCCGGGCTTCAAAGAAGAGCGGAAAATCAAGCACGCCCCACTCGTAGTCTTGGTAGTCGGAGACGTAGTCAACATTGCCGTGGAAGATCTCGCCGAAGGTTGGGACACCAATTGCATCCTCGAAGGTAGCGAGGAATGTCTTGGTAATAGAGCGGGCCGCATCCACGCGGGCAGCGTCAGCACCCGTGAGGTCGAACCAGTATTTGTAGACACTCGTTATTTCGTTCGCAACAGTGACTTGCTCTTGAGCAAGATCATCCAGACCGCCGATGTCACAATATTCAACTTGCCACTGGTCGTTCCAGTCGGTGACGGAGCCATTGTGATGGTACCAATCGGGGTCGTCGAACGGCGCAGCCGGGTGATAGGTCGTGGGACTGTAGACCGTGGCATACGGATCCAGGTAGTCACCCGTATGATTGGGTACTACGTCGAGGATGATGTCTAAGCCTGCATTATGAGCTATGTTGACCAGTGACACCAGCGTGTTGGTGGTGCCGAAATGGGGATTAGCAGCGTAGAAGTCGTAGGTAAAGTAGCCATGGTAACCCGCCTCACCCCCATCTTTGCTGAGGTCCTGATCGTCAGACACGGGCGAGATCCAAATAGCGGTAACACCCAGGTTCGTGATGTAGTCGGTCTTGCTGATAATACCCTGCCAGTCGCCTCCCTGGTAGTAATGCCAATCGCCAGGATCGTACTCGTTATTGCCCTGGTCGTTGTTGGTCGGATCGCCATCGTAGAAGCGATCCGTCATTACCATGTAGACGATGTCATCCTCGTTGAAAACGGGATCATCTGCGTGGCTCACCTGAATGTCGAAGAAAGCCAGCAACAAGAAAACCCCGATGACGGCCGCAGAGGTCAGGAAAGTCGCCTGAAACAAGGTTTTCGTTTTCATGATCCCCCCTCGTATTACCGGAACCGCGGGAACACTCACTTACAAAAAAGTCCGCACCTGGCTCCGTAGACGCTACCAGTTGCAGACTTGGGATCGAGTCATGTCCACCCCTCCTTTCCTTCGCTCTGTGGCCGAGATTCACCTGGAGAATGTTCGTACGGGGAAAGATTCTGGCTTGGTCCCGGATGCCGGGAGCCATAAAACCGTTTGTAAACCGGTTTAATTATACCACATCCGGCAAGGAAAGTCAAGAGTTTCGTTCGATTCTCTGAAATAATACGAATACTTGACATCACGGTGCTCCTGTTGTATAATATGACCGCCAGTCAGTAAGTGACCCACAGTTCACATTCCTTGTAGGAGAGCCAATGGTGGCAACCAATGAACGGCGAGCTCGAGAGAAAGCCCGGCGGCGGCAGGAGATACTTCAGGCTGCCAAAGAGGTCTTTTTTGAGCAGGGATTCCATCAGGCAACTGTGGACGATGTGTCTGCTCATGCCCAGGTGAGCAAGGGTACAATTTATCTGTATTTTGAGAGCAAGGAGAGCATCCTTGCTCATTTGCTTTTAGAGGGCCTCGCTCTTCTTTATACCCAATTAACCGCAGCCTGTTCTGCATCCCAGGTCACCGCCGAAGAATGTTTGTGGCGATTGGCCAGGGCCTACCTCGATTTCTCGCAAAATAATCCTCAATACTTTCGCCTCATGATGGCCTTTGATCGTGGTCGTTTTCGGGAACAAATCTCACCAGACCTGTACGAACAAATTCTAGCCCAGAGTATGGCCAGCCTGGATCTGGTGACCCAGGCCGTGCGCCAGGGCATCCAGGATGGTGATTTCGATTGTGATGACCCCCAACTGGCCGCCGGAGCGTTGTGGGCTGCTCTGAACGGCGTTCTGGTGTTAATGGCGAACCCTCTGCGTCGCCAGATGCTGGCCGTTGAATTGGAGCCCATGTTTGAGGTAACGATGAAACTGGTCATACGCGGCCTGCGTCGGTCGGCGGATCGGTGAAAATCGGCAGATCAAGCAAATCAGCAAATCGGCAAATCAGCAGATCAAGCAAATCAGCAAATCGGCAAATCGGCAGATCAGTAAATCGGCAAGGATAGGAGGTATTGATGAAAGAAGTGGTTATCGTTAGCGGGGTGAGAACCCCCATCGGTAGTCACGGTGGGGCCTTCCGTGACATTACCGCTCAGGAGCTGGCGGCCAAGGTTTTCAGAGAGGCGGTTGACCGGGCCGGGATTGATCCCCGGATAATTGATGATGTTATCCTGGGGTGCATCGGCCAGCAAAGCGACGCGGCGAACATCGGCCGCGTGGCCGCGTTGATGGCCGGCCTTCCGGTCAACGTCACCGGCTGCACCATCCAGCGCAACTGTGTATCGGGCATGATGTCTCTCTCCATGGCTTATCAGGCTATCCAGGCCGGGGATGGGGAGGTGTTCCTCTGTGGCGGCACGGAGAGCATGTCTACCGCGCCGTATTGCGTGCGCGGCGCGCGCTGGGGGCTGAAGTTGCGCAGTACCACGTTCATTGACACGCTGTGGGAAGGCCTCACCGATCCGGTATGCGGGATGATCATGGGCTACACGGCCGAGAACCTGGCCATGCTCTATGGTATCAGCCGCGAGGCTCAGGATGAATTTGCCATCAATTCGCACAAGAAGGCCTTCCGCGCTACACGGATGGGCAGGTTCAAGGATGAAATTCTGCCGGTGCGCGTTTCCAAAAAAGTGGCCGGACAGGAAGTGGCTTATGAGGACATCGTCAACGATGAATGCATCAATCCCTCTCTTTCTATGCAGAAAGCGGCCCTTTATCCGACGGTATTCAAGAAAGACGGCACGGTGACTCCGGCCAATGCCTGTCCCATCTCCGACGGGGCGGCGGCGGTGGTGGTCATGACTGCCGACAGGGCTAAGGCGCTGGGCCTGCAGCCGATGGCCTACATCCGCAGTTATGCCTACGCGGCAGTGCCCCCAGACATCATGGGCATTGGGCCGGCCTACGCGGTGCCCAAGGCCTTGAAAAAGGCGGGCCTGAAGTTGACGGATATTGAGCTCATCGAGTTGAACGAGGCCTTTGCCGCCCAGTCCCTGGCCGTGGGTATCGAGTTGGAAGACCAGGGCTGGGACTGGAACAAGGTCAACGTCAATGGGGGAGCCATTGCCCTCGGTCATCCGGTGGGCTGTACTGGCACGCGTATGGCCGTCACTCTGATCTATGAGATGATCAAGCGTGATGTCCAATTTGGCCTGGCTACAGCCTGTGTAGGTGGGGGGATGGGCGGGGCAATGGTTTTCGAGCGGAAGTAGGCGAAGGGCGAATAGCGAATGGCGAATTAAGGAGGTGTTTCATGGCGGATATAACTATCTGGCAGGATAAGAAGGCCCGTGAGGCTTTCATCACCAGGGGCAAAGAGATTTTCGAACAAATCAGGGGTGAATTGGCTGGACAGGAAGGGGTGGTAGCCATTCATCCCGAAAGTGGTGACTACTTCGTGGGCAAGACGTTAGGCAAAGCGGACGCAGCCGCCTACGCGAAGTACCCTGATCAATGGGTGTATTTCGTGCGGCTGGATGATCCCAACGCGGCCATGCCTTTGCCGACGTGGTAGGAAGTGTTTCGTGAAAACGTGAAACGTGAGAGGAGGGACGCTATGTACATCTTCAAAGCCGCAGTGGTCGGGGCAGGAGCCATGGGCGGGGGGATCGCCCAGGTGATTACCTACGCTGGCCTGCCGGTAATCGTCAAAGACATTGATGAAAAGCAGTTGGAGTTGGCTCGCAAGCATGTGGAGGGCATCTACCAGAGCCGGGTGGATAAGGGTAAGATGACCCCGGGCCAGATGCAGGAAAAGCTGGGCCTGATCGAGTACACGCTCACCTACGACGGCTTCGACGACGTGGACATCGTTATCGAAGCAGTGCCGGAAAACATGAAGATTAAGCAGGCAGTGTTCAAGGAGCTGGACGAGGTGTGTAACCCGGATTGCATTTTCGCTTCCAACACCTCAGCTCTTTCCATCGGCGAGATGGGTTCCGTCACCAAGCGGCCGCATAAAGTCATTGGCATGCATTTCTTCAATCCGGCCCACGTGATGAAGCTGGTGGAGATTATCCCCAGCAGCGAGACCGATCAGGACACCATTGACACGGTAGAGCAGTTCGCCCAAGAGCTGCGCAAGGTACCGGTGGTGGTCAAGGAATGCCCGGGCTTCCTGGTCAATCGCCTGCTGATGCCCTATCTTAACGAGGCGGTGATATGTGTGCAGGAGGGGGCGGCCACCCCTGATGAGATTGATGCCGCGATGGGCCGCGAAGGCTTTGGCTGGCCGATGGGGCCTTTTACCCTGATGGACATGTTGGGCAATGACGTGTGTTACCACGTGGGCGAGTACCTGTCCAGCAAGTACGGCGATCGCATGGAAGCGGCGATTTTGTTCAAAGAGGTCTTCGACGCCGGACGCCTGGGAGAGAAAGCTAACGCTGGCTGGTATGACTATCCGGGTGGCGGTCATTCGGCGGCCGTGGATGCGCTGATCAAAAAGCTGCAGGATGAGGGCAAGGTCAAAAGCGGCACCAAATTCAGCGTGGACAGGCTGATGATGCCCATGCTCAACGAGGCGTTCATGTGCGTGGAGGAAGGTATTGCCAACGTGAACGACATTGACATGGCCTGCATCGCCGGCATCGGGATGCAGATCAACAAAGGCGGCGAACTGGTACGCATGGGCCCGCTGGAGTACGCGGACGAGCTAGGTCTTGATGTCGTCCTGGAAAAGCTGCAGGCCCTGGAACAGGAGTTTGGACGGCGCTTCAAACCGGCGGACATCCTGGTGAAAAAAGTCAAAGCTGGCGAGCTGGGCAAGAAAGCTAAGCGCGGGTTCAAGGAGTACACGGTGTAGCAAGTGAGCAAGTGGGCAAGTGGGCAAGTGAGCAAGTGAGCAAGTGGCAAGGGGAGAGCAATGAACTATTGGGTGATTTGCCAACCTGCCAACTTGCAACTTGCAAACTTGCAAACTTGCAGACTTGCAGACTTTACATGAAAGGAGTTAAACCATGGGAGAATACCAGTACATTCACGTCAGCATCGAGGATCGCACTGCCATTCTGACTATTGATCATCCACCGGCCAATGCTTTCAACAAGCAGGTGCTGACCGAGTTGGAGGCGGCTTTCGATGAGGTGACGACCGATGAGCAGGTGAAGGTGATCATCATCACCGCGGCGGGGCAGTTCTTCGTGGCCGGGGCGGACATCAACGAGATTTACGCGGTCAAGGACAAGCCGGACGAAGCCAAGGCTTTCATCCGCCAGGGCCAGGAGCTGTTCGAGAAGATTGAAGCCTCGAGGAAGCCGGTTATCGCTGCCATCAACGGTCGCGTGGCCCTGGGTGGCGGTAACGAACTGGCCATGGCCTGCCACATCCGCATCGCCGAGGACAGCGTACAGTTCGGCCAGCCGGAGATCAAACTGGGCATCATGCCCGGTTGGGGTGGCACCCAACGCCTGCCGCGCCTGGTAGGCAAGGGTACGGCTCTGGAGTTGCTGTTGACCGGCGATAACATCAAGGCCCAGGAGGCGTACCGCATCGGCCTGGTGAACAAGGTGGTGCCCGTGGGCTCGGTGGTGCGCGAGGCCAAGCGTCTGGCCAAGGTGCTGTCGAACATGAGCGCTCTGGCCATGGGGGCCATCATCGCTGCTGTGAACGAGGGCCTGGAGAAGACAAACATTGATGAGGCCATGTGGGTCGAGGCCGAGAAGTTCGCCGGTCTGCAGGGCAGCGAGGACATGGTCGAGGGATTGAGCGCCTTCCTGGAAAAGCGTCGGCCACAGTTCAAGGACAGGTAGAGCAAACAAGTGCGACGCACTTTCTAAGTGCGTCGCACTTCCCTACACACGAACCTGCGGGAGGATTATTATGGATTTTGCACTGACCGACGAACAACGCATGTTCCAGAAGATGTTCGCCGACTTCGCCGAGAAAGAGGTCAAGCCCATCGGTGAACACACCGACCACGAGGAGGAGCCGCCCCTCGAAGTCCTGCAAAAAGCGGCGATGCAGGGTTTCATGGGCGCGCTTTTTCCCGAGGAGTGTAGCGGGGCCTGCCTGGATTTTGTCAGCTACGTGATGCTGCTGGAGGAATTGGCCAAAGCCGATATAACCACGGCCATGACCATCAGTGTGCACAACGGCCTGGCTGGCAAGACCATCCTCGATTTCGGTTCGGCGGAGCAGCGCGAAAAGTACCTGGAGCCGATGGCCTTCGGCGAGATGATCGGTGCTTTCGCCCTCACCGAGCCGGCGGCTGGTTCGGACGCGGCGGCCCTGGAGAGCACAGCGCTGCGCGATGGCGGTGACTACGTGCTTAATGGGAATAAAATATGGGTCTCCAATGGCGGCATCGCCGGGTTGTTTGTCGTCTTCGCCAAGACAGATCCGGGCGCAGGGGCCAGGGGGATCAGCGCGTTTATTGTGGAGCGGGATACGCCGGGTTTCAAAGTGGGCCGTCGGGAGAAAACCTTGGGCCTGCGTGGGTTGACCGTCACCCCCTTGTACATGGCCGATTGTCGCGTGCCGGCGGCCAATCTGCTGGGCGAGGAGGGAAAAGGCTTCAAGATCGCTCTCCAGGCGCTGGACGTGGCCCGTTTGAGTTTGAGTGCCATCGCTTTGGGGGCCTGTCAGCGGGCATTGGACGAAGGCGTGGCGTTCTCCATCGAGCATATTCAGTTTGGCGGGCCGATTGCCCTCAAACAGGCCATCCAGAACTTCGTGGCCGACTCGGCGGCGGAGATCGAGGGCCTGCGCTGGCTGGTGTATCACACTGCTTGGCTGGCTGCTCAGGGGGAGCCTTTCAGCCATGAGGCGGCTATTGCCAAGCTTCTGGCTTCCGAAGCTGCCTATCGCATAGCAAACCGGATGGTCCAGGTGCACGGCGGCTACGGTTACATGAAGGAATATGCCATCGAGCGCATCTACCGCGACGTCCGGGCGCTGCCTATTATTGAGGGGGCCAATGAAGTGCTGCGTTTCGTCATCGCCCGCGACCTGTATGACCAGGTGGGATTGAAGATCAGGCCATAGGAATGCAGAATGCACAATGCACAATGCAGAATTGAGAATTGTGCATTGCAAAGGGAGGCAGATTATGGACTTCACGTTTCCAAAAGAGTATGAACTGTTCCGCCGCATGGTGCGGGAATTTGCCGAGAATGAAGTGCGCCCCCTGGCGAAGAAGGTTGACGCCGAGCACCGCGTGCCCTTTGAGACCATCAAAAAGGCGGCCAAGTTGGGGCTGATGGGTGTGCCCTTTCCCCGCAAGTATGGTGGCAGTGGAGCAGGGGAGACCGGCTATTGCATCCTCATGGAGGAATTAGGCAAGGTCTGCACCTCCACGGCCACGGTGATCGGCGCGCACACTGGCATCGGGGCCATGGCCATCTATCTGGATGGCACCGAGGAACAGAAGGAGAAATATCTCAAACCGCTGGCCTCTGGCGAGAAGATTGCGGCTTTTGCCCTCACCGAGGCGCAGGCTGGCTCCGACGCGGCGGCTATCAAGACCCGCGCCGTGCGCGATGGCGACTATTATGTGCTCAACGGCTCCAAGTGTTTCATCACCAACGGCGACATCGCCGACATCATCACCGTGATGGCCGTGACCGATCCATCCCTGGGGGCGCGGGGCGGGGTGACAGCTTTCATCGTGGAAAAGGGATTCCCCGGCTTCAGCATCGGCACGCTGGAGAACAAAATGGGCATTCGGGGTAGCTCCACCGCCGAGTTAATTTTTGAGGATTGCCGGGTACCTAAGGAGAACGTGTTGGGGCAGTTCGGCGCGGGATTCATCACTTTCATGAAAACGCTGGACATTGGGCGAGCCAGCCTGGCGGCGGCCTGCCTGGGAGGGGCGCAGGCGGCGATGGAGGGAGCGATGAGATGGGCCGCAGTCCGCTCCCAGTTCGGTGTGCCTATCGCGCAGAAGCAGTCTGTCCACTTTGCTATCGCTGACATGGCTACAGAGATAGAAGCTCTCCGCTCGCTGGTCTACCGCACCGCTTGGTTGATTGACACTGGCCAACCGCATGTGAAAGAGGCGGCGATGTGCAAGGTCTACGGTTCAGAGGTGGCCTCGCGCTGTATTAACAGAGCCTTGCAGATTTTCGGTGGGATGGGTTACAGCCGCGAGTTTTGGGTGGAGCGCGCTTTCCGCGACGCGCGTATCGCTGAAATTTTCGAGGGCACCAGCGAGATACAGCGCATCGTCATCGCCTCCAACCTGTTCCGCGAGATGGGATTGCGCATTTCACCGTAGGTCAAATTCCAAATCCCAATGATCCAATTTAGTCATTGGTCATTGGCTCATTGGCCATTGAATCACCGGTCATTGATTAAGGAGTGCGGATATGCGAATTATTGTTCCGATCAGACAAATACTCGATCCCAGAGGGTTTACCGTCAGCCCTCGTCACGAGCGTATCTTCATCAACCGTGAGGAGTACATCATCAACCCCAATGACAAGAACGCTCTGGAGGTGGCCCTGAGTCTCAAAGACGCCGGCGAGGCTGAGGTGATCGTCATAGCAGGGGGCCAGGCGCGCCTGGATGACGCTCTGCGTGAGGCGATGGCCATGGGTGCCGACGCAGCTTATCTGCTCACCGACGAGGTCCTGGCGAAGACGGATGCCGCCGGTGTGGCGGAGGCGTTGGCCAGGGGCATCGAGAAAATCGGTGATTTCGACCTGATCGTCGTCGGTCAGGAGACCCTGGACACCGCTGACGCGCAGCTCGGCCCCTGGCTGGCAGAGTATCTTGGCGTGGCCCAGGTGGGCGGCGTTCGTCAGGCGAGCATCAGTGACGGTGTCCTGCGAGTCAGGCGTAATTGGGGCGCCGGCTACGCCGAGGTGGAGGTGGCATTGCCCGCCTTACTCACCGTGGCTTCGGGAGCCAACAAGCCCCGCTACCCCCACGGCGGGCGGATCATGGCCGCTTACCGTGAGTGGCAGGTCATCACCTGGAACAGCGAAGACCTGGGGCTGACGGCGGCAGACCTGGCGCCACTGACACAGGGACGGGGCCGGGCCTTCCCGCCGGAGCGCACGCTGGGCGAGCGGTTGACCGGTTCCCCGCAGGATGTGGCCGCTGAACTGGTGCAACAGCTTCGGCTGCGGCGTATCATCTGACTTCTCACTACTGGAGGTACACAATATGGACTTAGACTACCTGCAAATGCTCATGGGCGAGGAGGAAGTTGTTGTCGAGGAAAAGGGCGAGGGTTACCGCAACATCTGGGTGGTGGCCGAGCGGGCGGGCGATGAACTGGTCCCGGTGACCCTGGAGATGCTGAATCAGGCCCGGCAACTGGCTTCTACCCTGGGGGCCTACGTGATGGCCGTGCTCCTGGGCGGCGACGAGGCCCTGGCTCAGGAGTTGATTTATTACGGTGCTGACAAAGTGTTCCTGTGCGACGATCCGGCGCTGAAAGACTACGCGCTGGAGCCTTACGCCAAAGCCCTGGGTGATTTATTCGCCGAGAAAATGCCGGAGATCGTGCTCTTCGGGGCGGCGGACGTGGGCAGTGAGTTGGCTCCGCGCCTGGCCCGGCGCTTGGGCACCATTGTGCTCACCAATTGCACTGGCCTGACCTTGGACGCAGCGCAGCGTACGCTGGTTTGCACCATGCCGGCTTACGGCGGCGAATACTCAGAGGTCGTCGCCTTCTCGCCGGAGGTGCACCCACAGATGGTCACCGTGCGGCCTGGCGCTTTTGGCCGGCCCTATCGCGACGAGTACCGCAGCGCTGAGGTGGAGACCGTGGCCGTGGACCTGGATGGGGTGCAGCCTCGGGTGAAGGTGCTGAACGTCGTCGCCCAAGTCGAGCGCGAGCCTGTGCCTCTGGACAAGGCGCGGATCATCGTCTCGGCGGGGCGGGGCATGGGTGACGCCGAGGGCTTCGCCCTGGTGGAAAAACTGGCGGCGGCCCTGGGGGGGGAGGTGGCCGGCTCGCGTGGCGCGGTGGACGAGGGCTGGATTGATGAGGAGAAGCAGGTGGGCATGGGTGGAGTCACCGTGCGGCCCGACCTGTACATCGCCTGTGGCATCTCCGGCGCGATTCAGCATTACCTGGGCATGGAGGAAGCCAAGTTCGTAGTGGCCGTTAATGCCGACGAGAACGCGCCCATCCTCAAGGTAGCCGACGTGGGTATCGTCGGCGATGCCAAAGAAGTCATCCCGGCTATCATTGAGGCGCTGGGAGCGTAGATTTCGCAGCCAACTGAGTTGTTATTCGCGGGGCAGGCGTATGGGTAGCCTGCCCCGTTATGTAAGCAGCACTTCGGTATCGCGAGGTCTATCAACCTCATTTGCCACTTTGCTCGTTTTGTAGTATACTCAATGCGTAACCGGGGGTGAGTTCACAGATCGCTGTCCACCGATTGGGAAGGCGCAATTGCATCGCGCTCTTACCACAGTCAGGGGGATCAGGTGTCGTCTGCCCATCCCCCGCAGAAAGTACAATGACACAAACAGCGCCAACCATGGGCGGCCCGCTCAGCGTGTTGGCGCTGTTTGCATGAAGTGCGCCTTTGGTAGTTCGCTTTGGGCTGATCCTCGGCTATTCGGTGTGGAGGAGGACATAGGCGAGGGAGCGGGGTGAAAGTGAAGATATTGGTGGTAGATGGCGAACCAGACATACGCGAGATTCTGGTGAGGTATCTATCCGCGCCGGGCCACGAGGTGGCAGCGGCCGCCGACGGGCCGGAGGCCCTCGCCTTGGCAAAGGCGGAAGACTTTGCTCTGGCTCTAGTGGACATCCGCATGCCGGGTATGTCCGGCCTTGAGTTGCTGGCGGAGCTGAAGCGCCTGGACCATGAAATGCCTGTCATTCTGATGACCGCCTATCCCAGTTCCAGGGTGAAGGATTGGGGGCTGAAGCAGGGAGTCTGTGGTTACCTGGTCAAACCGTTCACCAAAGCGGAGGTGCTGGCCGCCGTGGAGCTTGGGCTGAGGGAGCCGGAGGCGGTGCGGGTGGGGGATTTACTGGTTGACCTGCGGGCACGGCAGGTGATGCGCGGGGACGAAGAAGTGTGCTTAACGCGCCTGGAGTTTGACCTGCTGGCCTATCTGGTGCGGAATGCAGGACGGGTGGTGGGCTATGATGAATTGCTGCGGGAGGTGTGGGGGTATGACTACACCGCAGGGGGACAGGAAACCATCAAGTCGTGTGTCAAGCGGCTGCGGCGGAAGATTGAACCTGACCCCGCGCAGCCGCGTTACCTGGTGACGGTGCGCGGTGTGGGCTACCGTTGGGCCATCCCCCGACACCTGTTCTCCCGCAACCGCCGATAAGATAGCCGCGCGATAAGGAGGCTCTCCCATTCGATTTGCCCCGAAATTGCCCCGATTTTGTCACCCAAAAACGGGAGACTTGTGGTATAATGCGTGCAGTACAAAACATTCCGAGAAAGCTCAAGATAGAAAGGGGGCAATGGCAATGTCTCAATGGTACTACGGCACAGGATCTTGGTTCTGCTGCGGAAGTGCGTACGGCCCTTGTGGTCCTGCAGGAGGAGGCTCATGCGGTAGTTGTTCAAGCGGTTATCTTCACGGAGCGTGGCCTAAACTGCAAAGGCCAGGCTATCCGAACTGCGATCATTCTGGATGTGGTATGTCCCTACCCTGGAAGCAATGCAGTTGGTCGATTACAGTGGAGAACCGCTGCAATTCAAAGCAAGTGTCCGTCGCTGTCAAAGACTGTGGACCTGATCAACGAAACTACTGCAATATGTCAGTGGCGTGCGGTTCGTGTGGTTCAAACTGCTCCGCGCTTGTGGACTTGACCCCGCGAGCATTTAGCGAGATCGCAGACCTTGACCTGGGCAGGATCCCGGTCAGAGTATGGGCATAACTCTGCAACGTGTAAGCAAGAAAAAAGTGAGGAGGAAGCTAACGATGTCGAGAATATCTCGCCGTGAGTTCCTGATGCAAGTCGCTTTAGGCGCTGGTGCCCTTGCCATGAGCAGAATGCCTGCCTCTATAGGTCGAGACAGTTCCCCCCTTACACCAGCGACTGAAGAGGAGACCATCTTTTTAGAGGGAGCTGTGGTATACGTTGAGCGTGATCGATTGGGGATAGAGAACGAAAAAACAGCCTTCACCCTCTTCGTCACCCCTAAAACGCGCCTTTGGAAAGGGACAATCACTTCTCTCGAAGCTGTCGAGTCAGGTGATTACATTTTCGCCCGCGGCCTTCCCAAAGGAGGGATAATAGAAGGGGAATTTGAGGCTATGAAAATATGGGTGAATATTGCCAATTTCTATGGGGTGATCGTTGACCGAGAGGACAACCGTATAAGCCTGTGCGTCAATGGTTGTACCTCGACAGCTCCATTACCAGTCTATGTGAATGCAGACACTCTTCTCAATGAAAAACGGGGATTCAGCCTGTCGGCTCTCAGTGCTGGCCAGTACATTCAGGCGTTGGGCCTTTACCAGAAAGACGGCAGCCTCCTGGCTACTCGCATCTTCACTGGCTCCTGACCAGATAATTGGAGGTGGACTTGATGACGAGACCAGGAATGTCGCGAAAGGCCAGTGCGTTGTATAGGATATCTCTGTTACTATCAATCGTCTTAAGTCTAGGTGCCTGCGTCCCAACTACGGCTATGACGTCAGCCCCATCCATCACACCGGAATTGGGCACGGCACTCCCCACTCTCCCGGCGCCTACCTCGACACTCACTCCAATACCCCCACCTACCCTTATACCCACACCTTCTCTTTCTCCCACCCCGATACCACGCTCCCTCACGATAACTGAGATTCTGGCACAAGGAGAAGAGCTGCCTTTCGAGGTGTGTGGGGAATCAACCACCTGGGTGCGCCCATCGGAGGAGGAGCAGAACGCCAAATGGCGGACCTACAAGTGCACCGACGAACAATGTGAACAGAATATCAAATACCCCTGGACGCACTATTTCTTCGTCGTGTATGGCAGCGCTTCCATAGAGTACGACTTAGAGAACCTCTCCGGACTGTGGACGCTTCAGGGCGAAGAACGGGCCAAGTGCTACGAGAGGGAGCGGCACGAGGCAGTGCTGAGGCTGGAGATGGCGGAGGTGTGGGTGTTACTCCACAGGGTCAAACAGGTGAAGCGATTAGGAGCCTTTTATGTTATCGTGGTGGAGCCAACTGAACGAGGCGTTCAATTCGTTCAATTTCCGAGACCTGCCGAGAAGGTACCCCTGACACTTTACTTCGTCACCGCAGACGGACAGCAGATTGATGTGATTGTAGAGGCCGAGAGTCCGCCAGTAGCGCCGTGGCCCTATCCTCAGCTTGTACCCACAGCCGGACCCTAGCATTGAATTTGGACTATGCCTCACTTATAAGGAGTCTCGATTGAAAGAACGGTTCAAGCGGTTCACACCTTGAAACAATGATCAACCGGCTCGGGAAGCCAATGAGGTGGGAAACAACCCCGAAACACCAGACCAGCGTTTCCTTGCCGTAGTAAAGAAAAGCTCCGCATATCGTGGGATTCATCGTCGGCTGCTCAGCCTGTGTCCGCAAGATGCCTGGACTATGGATGGGTTCGCTTTTTACGTCTTCGAGCTCGCGCCGGAAGAAAGTCGAGCTTGCAAACCGGACAACTCGTCCATTGCTATATTTGCAGTGAACGAAGCCCAGGAAATGGTAATTACGGCGAAAATCCTGACTCCCGATGAGACTCTCTCAACAGCCTGGATTCAAGAGTGGGACAAACCAGAGCAAGTTATGGTTCTCCCACTTCCTCCCTCGTGGTTGGAAGTATAGGTTTGCTACGCTGAGCCATCACGGCAGAAGTGCTGGCCGCCGTGGAGTGCGGGCTGAGGGAAACAGGGACGGTGCGAGTGGGGGATTTGCTGCTTAACCTGCAGGCGCGGCGGGTGATGTGCGGGAACGAAGAAGTGCGTTTGACGCGCCTGGGGTTTGACCTGCTGGCCTATCTGGTGTGGAACGCAGGACGGGTGGTGGGCTATGATGAATTGCTGCGGGAGGTGTGGGGGTATGACTACACCGAAGGGAGCCAGGTAGCCATAAAATCGTGCCTCAAACGACTGCGACGGAAGATCGAACCCAATCCCGCGCAGCCGCGTTATCTGGTGACGGTGCGTTATGTCCACAAAGCGATGGCACATCTAATTGGTGGGAGGTGCGACGATGAAGAGTAGCATGCCCCGCAGATTGATCGCCATCGTGGCGCTGGCGGTTGTTCTACAGGTCGGCATCGGCCTGGTGGCGCGGGTACAAGGTATTTCTATAGGATACATCCTGGGTGCTGCCAGCCGCCCGATCAAAGGTGGCGGCGCCGTCATCGCTACCATCAATGGCGAGCCCGTGAGCCTGCAGACGTTGGAGCGCACGAAAGCGGCGTTGCAAGCCAGCAGCCAGATGCCGCTGGATGATTCTGAGGCCTATCGTCAGGCAATGGATTAGATCATTCGCAATAGGGTGCTCATTCAGGAGGCCCGGCGGCGGGGCCTCACAGTGAGCGAGCAGGAAGCGCGTGACTACCTGGCGGAGATCAAAGCTGCTGCTGAGCAATCACCCGAACTGGCGCAGATGCTCCGAGACGAAGCCAAAGCCCTGGGTCTGGATAACCGCCAGTTCGAGGAGCAGATGGTTGCCGCTTATCGTGAGGGGCTGTTGATTGATAAGTTGGATAAAGCTCTGGAAGAGGAAACGCCCCTCCCTTCTGAGGAAGAGATTGACACCTACCTGGCTCAACAGCCTGGTCCGAATGCCATTGTGCTCATTCCCATCGAGTTCCAGGATGTAGCTGCGGCCCGCTTGACGTATGCTGAGCTTCAAGCCCTGGCGGCCACCCAGTCCGCTGAGCAATTCACGACCACTTTCGATGGCTATGCCCGGCGACTGGGCGACCGCGGAGCGGGCGAGTTTGTGCATCAAAAGTTTCGTTTCGCAGATGCGAACGAGCTGCCCGATTATGCACGTGATGCGCTGGACAAGCCGGAAAGGGCCATGGGGCTGTTTGAACGAGCAGACGGCACAGCTATTGTCTACCTGGTGCTAAAATCAGTGGCTGTCAGCGCTGAGGAGGCGCGGGCAGCGGCTCGTGCCCATCTCGTCCAGGAGAAGCGCATGGCCTTTGCATACGAGTTGGAAGAGCGCTTAGTAAATCAGGCCGAGGTTCGTATTTTCAAAGACAGACTTCCACCAGCCGCTCGGGGCGCATTAGGGGGTGAATAGGGGGAAGGTGACAGGGAGCCAGCAGGTTCGTGGTGACCATCAACGCCGGTGGGAACGCGCCCATTCTGAAAGTAGCCGACGTGGGCATCGTCGCCGACGCCAAGGAGGTCATCCCGGCCGTCATCGAGGCACTGGGAGCGTAGATTTCGCCGGAGACCCGGACACTCTACATAGCCTCGCCAGACCGTATTTGCATTCAGACACACATCGTATTTAATCACTGCCAGACCTCCGGAGTCTCTCCGACTCCGGAGACTTTATTTTGTGTGGGGGATACTTTTTATAGTACTATGGGCAGGGTCAGGTGGAAGGTATTGCCTCGGTCTGGTTCACTCTCTGCCCAGATACGCCCGCCGTGTAATTCCACAGCTTGTTTGCAGAAAGTGAGCCCTACTCCAATGCTGCGTCTATACCCGCGCCGGGCCGGCTGGTAGAAACGCTCGAATATCTGCGTCAGTTCTTCGGCGCTTATGCTCTCCCCGGTGTCGGATACACTTACCCGCACCATTGCCGGTATACCAGGCTGAGTGGCGGCGGTGACCGATACCAGCCCACCTGGGGGAGTGGCTTTGATGGCGCTAAAAAGCAGGTTGCTGAGCACGCGCACGATCACTTCACCATCCACATCCAGAAGGGGTAAATCCTCCGGCATGTCGAGGGTCAGGTCAACCTCGTGTTGGACAGCGAGGGGACGCACTTGTTCCATGCTATAGGTTATCAATTCGAGCAACTGGACTGGCCGGCGGTTCAACGCTAGCCGGCCGTCCTCCAGTTTGTAGACATCCAGGATGGAGTTGATGATCAGCATCAGTTCGCGGCTGTACTGACTGGCCATGCTCATGAATTCGGCGAACTCCGGGGCCTGTGGAGTAAGGGTGCCCCGATCCGTCAGATCGAAGAAGCCGACGATGCCATGTATTAAGTTGAGCATATCGTGGGCCATAATGCTGGTCAATTCCTGACGGGCTCGTTCCAGTTCCGTCAGGCGCGTGTGGTCTTCTTTGGCGTAGGTTTTTTCCATCCCATCCTCGTTTCGTTTGCTTTATGCCCCGAAGTGGCCAAAAGATTTTCTCCTTGCGTTGGGAGTTGTAGTCCTGTGTGTACATTCTACAACAAAAGGGGTATTGGGGCAAGGTTTGCCAATTCTCACCGTGTAGTGTAAAATGAGAGTCTGGTAAAGGAGGAGGGATGGAAGAAAGTATCGTTGCGCGTATTAAAGCCCTTACCAAAGAAGACAACAGGTTGCCTTGTGTGACCGCGCACCAAATCGCTGCCTCGTTGGGGGTTGACCCGCTGCAGGTAGGCAAGGCAGCCGACCAGCTGGGTGTACGTATCTGGGCCTGTCAGATGGGGCTGTTTGGGTACGGGCAGAAACCTTTGCCCGAATACAGGTTGGTGCGTCCGGCTGAATCCGTACCCGACGATCTGGCAGTTGACTTGCGCGGTGCAGTAGTCAACGGAAAGCTGCCTTGCGCGGCAGCCTGGGCCATCGCCGACCGATATGGGCTATCGTATCTGGAAGTGGCCAATGCCATCGAGGCCCTGGGGCTAAAGGTAAAACCCTGTCAGCTAGGGTGTTTCTGAGCGGGCTGCCACCAGGCCGATAAGTGATGGAAAGCCAGCACTGCCAGTCCGGTGTTTTGCCCACCAGGGGTCCGCTGCCCCGTATCCTGCTCGTTGGGGCAGTGATATTTCACCTGACCATGCTGGTCTCCTGGCGACTCGGGTTTCTCAACCCGTTCTTCTTCGACGCTACAGTTACTCACGGGGCGCGGGGGTGGGATTTTTTCGCCCTTTACCAGGCAGGCCACAACTTCCTGCAGGGCGATAGCGTCTATCAGAGCGACGGTGACAAGATTGACGTGGTCGTCCCGCGTTACACGCCCTTTCGTTACCTGCCGGTGTCCGCCTATACTGTAGGCGTGGCTCTGAACCTTCTTTCCCCCCTGAACGCCTTTCGTCTGTGGGTGGCCTGCACCGAAGGGCTACTTCTGCTCTGTGTTTACCTCACCTGGCGGCTCGTCCCCGACCGCGATCACTTCGCCCGGCTGGCGGCGATGTGGCTATGCTTTACCCCGTTCTACCTAGAGCTATATCTGGGCCAGTTCTCCATGGTTCAGGCTGCGCTGCTTTTCACCATGATGTTCGTTTACCTGCGACGCAGCAGGCCCGGGACTGCTTTCGACGCGCTGTGGATCGGCAGTGTGCTGTGGAAGCAGAATACCGGCCTGTTCGTGCCCCTGATGCTTCGCCTGCATCGGTTTCGGGCCCTGATCTGCCTGGGTATCCTGGTCGCGCTCACGGCAATTCCCTACTTCGTCCTCTTCCCCGCGGGGATAGCTGCCTTCATGAGCAATTTCAGGGCCGCTGCCATCACCTATCAACTCGGCAACCTGGGCTGGCTGCAACTGATCTTCGAGGTGCTGACTGTCCTGGCTCCCGGCTGGTCACCGGAGCGAATCGTACTCATTCAGCGGGTATTCATCCTGCTCTGCATCGCTCTCTCCCTGGCGTTGACCTTTCTGGATCGGAAGCCAGATGTGGTCGTCCACCTGGGTCTGTGGATGACGACCTATTTCCTGGTTTTCCATCAGATTTGGGAGCACCACTACGTCATGCTGTTGCCGGTGCTGGTTATCCTCTACGCCCGCACGCACTCCCGGCTGATCCTGGCCTTGTCTGCCCTTATCGCTTTCTTCACGCCCTTTTTCTTCCTGGGATGGTCCAGACCGGTGGCTGCTGGTCTGATGCTACCCTGGACGCCGGTGCGCCCGACGTGGGCGGGGCTGCTTTACCACGCTTCCAAGCCGCTTCCCACCCTGATCCTGTACGGGTATCTGGTGCAACGCATTGTGCGCCAGGTGCGTGTTGCGAAATCCTCTCAATAGAAGTATAATCTTCAACGACGAGTGTGTCGGTCATTGCCAGCTTGAGGTACCGAAGCGAGGTGAGACAGCTACTCCCTGAAGATATGGATGAAAGCTGGAGCCAAAGGCTGGATGCGCTGCTTCAGCGAATTTGGGCGCGCATGGAGGCGCATCCCATTGGGGAAGTCGAGGTGGAAACTGAGGTAGAAAAGGCGAAAGATATTGCCATCGCCGGCAATGCCCAGTACATCGTGACTGGCGACGATGTGCGAGAAATACGGAGTTGAGATCGTTGGTGTTGGAAAGTTCCTCGCTTTGCTCGACTCGCAATAGTTCTGCCCATTAAACACGCAAAAGACAAGCCCTCCGGCCTCGTCACCGGGGGGCTTGTTGCTATCTGCCATCAGCCACCCGCTGGGATAGCGGGTCAGTAAGCGGTCACTGCGTCTCCAGAACGGGATGTCATCCTGTCCTCCGATATTTCGCGTTTCTTCCCAAAGTGTGATAAAATAAATGGCCGGGAAAGGTGTTGCCAAACATGAACATTATCGAATCCTTGTCGGCTGGTTTCAACACGGTAACTAAACGCCTCTGGCTGATCCTGGTGCCGGTGGCCCTGGATGTGTATCTCTGGTTGGGTCCCCGCTTTTCCATTGCCCCTGTGGTACAGCGACTGCTCCCTCTGTTTGTCGCTCCGCCTGAGTTGGGGGTGGACTACCAGCAGATGATGATCCAGAACCGTGAACTGTTGCAGGAGATGGCGCAAAGCGTCAACCTGTTTTCGCTATTGAGCGCTAGTGTACCGGGCATGCCTGCGCTGATGACCACTGGAGCTCCGCCCGTTGGTATCATGCGATCAATTCCGCCGGTTTGGGAGGGCAAGAGTATATGGGTCTATGTCGTGGCCGTTGTTGTTCTCTGGCTGGCGGGGGTATTCTTTGGCAGTGTGTATTTGGCCGCTATTGGCCGGGCGGTGTGCGTAGAGGACCAGAACGCCAGTGGCGACCAGCCGGTCGCTCCTACTGGTGGGTTTGTGAGCCGTGTCTGGTTCGTATGTAGTCGCGTGGTCTTGTTCACCGTTTTGGCAGGCATATTGATTGCCGTGATCGGCTTTCCCCTGTCGTTCGTCTTGGGCTTACTATCCATGCTGAGCGTAAACCTGGCTCTGATAGGAATGACCCTGCTGATGGGCACCGCGCTGTGGGTTAGTTTTTACCTGGTTTTTGTCATCCCGGCCATCGTTTTGGATAGAGCAGGGATATGGCGCGCCATCTGGAACAGCCTGAATGTGGTAAGCCGCAACTTTTGGGCTACGCTAGGTTTGATTCTGCTCAGCCTGTTTATCAACTTCGGGTTTTCTGTTATCTGGCAGCGCATGAACACTGGTTCGTGGCTGACCTTCGTGGCCATTATGGGCAATGCTTACATCGGTACTGGATTGATGGCCGCGACGTTCTTTTTCTATCGCAGCCGGTATGCACGATGGCAACGGGTGGCAGCAGATAAGCGGACGAAAGAGCCACCACCCGCTTGAAACCGACGGGAGGGTCAGCCAACCTCTACTTGTGTTTTGCCTGTCTTTTATGTATAATCGCTCAACGTTTGGAAATGGAGAGGGGGATGAGGCAATGCTGAAAACACACGGTTGCGGCGAGCTGCGTGCCGGACACGCGGGGCAAGTTGTGGCTTTGGCCGGTTGGGTACATCGTCGGCGTGACCATGGCGGTTTGATTTTCCTCGATCTGCGTGACCGCAGCGGTATTGTCCAGGTAGTCTGTAACCCGGCGATCTCGGCAGAGGCTCACCAGGTGGCTTCGCAGTGTCGCAACGAGTATGTGTTGCAGGTGCGAGGTACTGTGCAGTGCCGTCCGCAGGGCCTGGTTAACCCTGACCTGCCCACCGGCGAAATCGAAGTGGCCGCCGACGAGGTGACTATTCTCAATCCGGCAAAAACTACGCCCATCTATATCAATGTTGAAGACGAGGTAGACGAGGCGGTGCGTTTGCGCTACCGCTATCTGGACCTGCGTCGTCCACGGATGCAGCGCAACATTATCCTTCGCCATCGGGTGGTGAAATTCATCCGCGATTATCTGGACGCTCAGGGATTCATTGAGATCGAGACCCCCATCTTGATCAAGAGCACGCCGGAAGGAGCGCGCGACTACGTAGTGCCCAGCCGCGTGCACCCGGGCAAATTCTACGCCCTGCCCCAGTCCCCCCAGCAGCTCAAACAACTGCTCATGGTGGCCGGTTTCGAAAAGTATTTCCAGATTGCCCGTTGCTTCCGTGACGAGGACCTGCGCGCCGACCGCCAACCGGAATTCACCCAACTTGACCTGGAGATGTCCTTTGTGGACCAGGAGGACGTGCTACAGCTCATCGAGGGTTTATTCACCGCTCTCGTTCGAGAATTGGAGCCAGAGACGGGCAAGCGGCTGCAGCAAACTCCGTTTCCTCGCCTTTCCTATGATGAGGCGATGGCCCGTTACGGTACCGACAAGCCTGACCTGCGCTATGGTCTGGAATTGGTGGACATTTCGGACCTGGTAGCTGGTTGCGGGTTTCGAGTCTTTACCCAGACGGTGGCCGAGGGTGGGCAGGTCAAAGCCCTGGTTGCGCCGGGTTGTGCCGCCTATTCTCGTCGCCAGGTTGACGAGTTGACCAGCCTGGTTCAGAAACAAGGGGCCGGGGGGCTGGTGACTGTTGCCGTGCAAGAGGGTGAGCTTAAGTCGCCGGTGACCAGGTTCCTGTCCGGAGGCGAGCTGGAGGCGATGGTCCAACGAACGGGGGCAAGGGTTGGCGACCTGATTTGCATCGTTGCCGATCAGCCGCCGGTGGTTGCTCGCGCGTTGGACGCCCTGCGCCGCGAGTTGGCCACTCGCCTGTCCCTGGCGGACCCCAATCTGCTGGCCTTTTGCTGGGTGCTGGACTTTCCCTTGCTGGAATGGAACGAGGAAGAAGGGCGCTGGAACGCTGTGCACCATCCTTTTACCTCGGCCAAAGACGAGGATTGGGTGCTGCTGGAATCCGGGGATCCGGGCCGGGCCAAAGCTAAGGCTTACGACCTGGTGCTAAACGGCTGGGAGGTGGGGGGTGGTTCTATCAGAATACATCGCCGGGAACAGCAGGCGCTGATGTTTCGCACCCTGGGCATCACTCCCCAAGAAGCGCAGGCGCAGTTTGGTCACATGCTGGAGGCTTTTGAGTATGGTGCGCCGCCGCATGGGGGAATTGCCCCCGGTATTGACCGCCTGGTGGCGATTTTGGCCGGCGAACCGAACATCAAAGAGGTTATGGCCTTTCCCAAGACCCAGACGGCCATGGATTTGATGACGCAGGCTCCGTCGGAGATCAGCCCGCGACAATTGGCCGAGCTGCACATCTGCCTGACGCTAAATAAAGTAGGACAAGCTTAAGCTTGGTCCTACAATAGGGGGCGAGTTGCTACTGTGCCCTGGCCGCGGAGACCTCTCCCATCCCCCATATGTAGGCGCGGTTTCTTACCGCGCAACCCCGGTCACGACAGTGGGCCTTCGTGGTGCTGGGGGCCGTCGGCCGCGCTATGGAAAGCGCGGCTACCCCAACTTCACTGAGAGCGCAGCCCTTCGGCGGGCTCAGGACGCAGCAGCGGTCGGCCGCTACGGGACAAACCTGCCCCGAAACTGAAATACACCCCCATGCTGACCAACTGCTTGACCAGACTGGGAGGTCGTGGTATACTGGCATTAAAGTTAGCTCCAGCCGCGATCGAGGGAGGATGGCGAACAGCCATGGGACGACGCAAAGGAACAGCCCTAAAAGAAACACGCTTTCGACCGCTCTCTTTGAAAAATATCCGCCCTGAAGGCTGGTTGAAACGACAACTGCGCATCCAGGCCGATGGCCTGAGTGGACACCTGGACGAATTCTGGCCCGACATCAAAAACAGCCGTTGGTTCGGCGGCGATTCCGAGGGCTGGGAGCGCGCTCCTTACTGGTTGGACGGTGTGATACCCCTTGCCTTCCTCCTGGACGATTCGGCACTTCAAAAGAAAGCCATGCGCTACGTGGACTATATCATCACCCACCAGCACGAAGATGGTTGGCTTGGCCCACGTGCGATGGTTATTACCGCGGGGCAGGAGGCAAATCCCCATTATGACCTCTGGGCCCAGTTTTTGGCGACAAAGGTTCTGATGCAGTACTACGACGCCACTAATGACGAGCGCGTCACCGATGTGGTAAAGCGAGCCTTTCGCTGTATTGATGCGCACATTGATCGCGCCCCATTGTTCAACTGGGGACAGTTCCGCTGGTTTGAGGCCCTGATCGCCATCTACTGGCTCTACGAAAAAATCGGCGAGCAGTGGCTCCTCGACCTGGCGATCAAACTCCACTCCCAAGGCTTCAACTGGCGGGCATTCTTCGCCCGCTGGCCGCTGACCATGCCCACCCCTAAGGGACGCTGGAACTTCATGGGTCACGTGGTCAACAACGCGATGGCTGTCAAGGCTCATGCTCTGTGGTGGCGGTTAACCGGCGACGACGGAGACTTGGCTGCGGTCTACGATATGATCAATAAACTTGACCTCTACCACGGAATGGTCACCGGCGTGTTTACGGGGGATGAATGCCTGGCAGGTAAACGTCCTACGCAGGGAACGGAGCTCTGTGCTGTAGTGGAGTACGCCTACTCGCTGGAGTTGCTGCTCTCCATCATCGGCGATACAGCTTTTGGCGACCGGTTGGAAAAGATCATCTTCAACGCCCTTCCTGCCGCTTTCTCCCCTGATATGTGGTCACACCAGTATGACCAACAGGTCAACCAGGTGGAGTGCAGCATCCGCGAGAACCATACCTGGAATACCAATGGCCCCGAGGCCAATATCTTTGGCGTGGAGCCTAACTATGGGTGTTGCACCGCTAACTTCAGCCAGGGCTGGCCCAAGTTTGCTGCCCATCTCTGGATGCAAACTGAGAATGGCGGACTCGCCGCTGTCGCTTACGCCCCTAGCCGCGTCCAGACAGAGATCAAGGGCACACCTGTTACCGTCGTTTTGGAAACGGACTATCCCTTCCGTGATGCTCTTCGCTTCACTATCAATGCCAAAGAGCCGGTTCGCTTTCCGTTGCTTCTGCGCATCCCCGCCTGGGCAACTGGCGCCATGGTACAGGTGGGGGGAGGCGAGGACACACATCCTGAACCGGGCACATTTCACCGCCTCGAGCGCGAGTGGGCCGGCACTACCGAAGTAGTGCTCACTCTGCCTATGTCTCCATCCCTTTCGCGCCGATTCAACGATGCCATCGCTATCGAACGTGGCCCGTTGGTCTATGCCCTCACGATAGGCGAGGATTGGCGGCGCATCCACGAAGATCAACCTTACCGGGAGCTACCCCACGCTGATTGGGAGGTCTACCCAACCACGCCCTGGAACTATGCTCTCGATATTGATGAGTCTACACTTACAGAGGCGATAAGCTTCGTCGAGGCTCCAATGAGCGATTGCCCCTTCTCGCGGGAAGGAGCTCCGGTTTCGGCAATGGTGAGAGGCAAGAGAGTACCCCAATGGCAAATGGAGAACGGCTCTGCCGCTGATGCCCCACAAAGCCCTGTCACATCATCCGAGCCGATGGAGGAGTTGACCTTGATCCCTTACGGATGCACAAATCTCCGCATTACAGAATTTCCGGTGCTCCAGCGAATGGGCTAAAGCCCGGGTTACGTCGTGCCGCTTTTCCGGAGAAGATGAGCCGTCTCGTCCAGAGATTATGAAGGAGGTTACGATGGGAGAAAAAGACCTTTACGAAGACCTGATTCGTTTCTATGAGTTCCAGTTGGGGCAGTTACCTAACCGCCAGGAATTCAAACAGGCGCTGCAAGCCACTCTGACTAAAGACGACTTGCGCGTCTTCTTCCTGCTCCCGTTCTTCGGCATGATCCCTATCGAAAAACTGGAACAGAAAGCAGCCAGGATCGGGATCTCGCAAGAGGAGTTGCACCAGACGGTCAAACGGCTCATCCCGCAGGGCATCATTGATTCCTATGTTTCCCCCTCAGGCCGACTTTGCGGACGCTCACCATTCGTGGCCTTGCTGGAATTCCAGGTGCGCCTCCAGGAAGATTCCCCGATGCGCGCCGTGTGCGTGAAGGTGATGAATGCTTTCATCGAGGGAGCGGTTGACGTGATTCCTACCCGCACGCCTTACTATCGGGTACTGCCGGTAGAAGCAACCCTCACTGGAGCAACTGACCAGAAGGAAATCGCTGTCAACGTGGCCGTGCCAGACCCCCGTGAAGTGCTGCCGATTGACGTTATCTCCGAGATGATCAAAAAAGAATCCCTCATCGCTGTCGCCGACTGCTACTGCCGTTCGACGAAGAAACTGCTGGGCGAAGACTGTGGTCACCCGCTGGAGACCTGTTTCTATTTCAACGAGCTGGCGATGATCAAACTCGAAACGGGCTATGCCCGTCGCATTGACTACGACGAAGCCATGCGTATCCTGCGGGACTGCGAAGCGCAGGGCCTGGTGCACAATGTGAGCAACTGCGAGGGTAAAATCCAGACGCTGTGCAACTGTTGCGCGTGCTCTTGTGCGGTGATGAAAGCCATTGTGCGCGGGCAGAGGAACGTCGGCGGCCCATCTCGCTTTGTGGTGGCCTTCGATGAGAGCCAATGTACGCTGTGCGGTGAATGTATAGAGGTCTGCAGCGTTCACAATTTCTCCCTTGTTGACCATAGACTGGTCATCAACTTCGAGAACTGCATCGGCTGTGGTCAGTGCGTCTCTCATTGCCCGCAGGGAGCTTTGCACATGGTTCTGCGCAAAAAACCGCCCAAGATCTACCGCGATAACGATGCGCTCTTTCGAAAGATCAACATGGAAGCTATGGTCGGGTTAGCTCTGCGCAAGTTAGTGGGTAAATAAATCAAGAGAGTCCTATGCACGAGACCAGTATCGCTCGCAACGTGATATGCATTGTCGAAGAGGCCGCCCAGAAGAACGACCTGGCTTGCGTCAGCAAAGTCATCCTGGAAATCGGCCCATTCAGTGGTGTGGAAATCGGAGCGCTGGAATTCGCTTTCAGCGCCTTAAAGCATGGCACCATCCTGCAAGATGCGACCATCGAATATCTGACGCCTCCCTTAACCCTATTTTGTAAGGAATGCGAAAACGAATACCTGGGAGATTTCGATGACCTGCGCTGCCCCGCGTGTATGGGAACGCATTTTGAGGTCATCCACGGACGGGAATTGATCGTTAAATCCATTATAGGAGCAAGCAATGACCAGTAACCGAAATGGCGCGGTGCGGGTGATTACTATCGAGGGGAACATCCTCGAGCAAAACGACCGCTTCGCCAGACAAAACCGGGCTTATCTCCAGGCCAGAGGCATCTACACGCTGAACCTGCTGAGCTCGCCTGGTTCCGGCAAAACAACTTTGCTGGTGGAAACCCTGGATCGGCTGAAGAATGAAATCCGTTGTGCAGTGATCGAGGGAGATCAGCAAACCAGCAACGATGCTCAACGCATCGCCGAAACGCAGGTACCGGTCGTCCAGATCAATACTCCTCAATCTTGTCACCTGGACGCCTTTCACGTCCGGCGCGCCCTTGAAGCCCTGCCTCTCGATGGGGTGGAATTGCTGTTCATCGAGAACGTGGGCAACCTGATCTGCCCGGCGAGCTTTGACCTGGGCGAAGACGAAAAGGTGACCTTGATGAGCATCACCGAAGGGGAGGATAAACCTCTTAAGTACCCCCTCGCCTTCCACCTGGCACACCTGCTGGTGTTAACCAAGATGGATTTGCTGCCATATCTGCACTTTGACCTGGAGCTGTGTAAGCAGAATGCCTGGCGAATAAACCCGGGCTTGTCTATCATCGCGACCTCAGTGTACAGCCAGACGGGCCTGGAGGAGTGGTGCAACTATCTGCGGACTCGGGTTCGTGGCTGAAAATGGAAGCGATGGGCATGGTAACCTCGAATGGGAGGAGTAGTGAGTGAACAGGCTGGCTAGGGCACATTGGCTACGCTATGCGCCTGATTTGCACTTTGAGCTTCAGCAATGTCGGGATGAAGGCAAAGATGTGCGCGGCCTGGCCGAACGCATTACGGTCATCCAGGCCATGCCGGAGCATGACCCCCAGCGCGAATGGCAGGCCGCGCAATTGTTGGACGAGACGGCTTCCCTACCGATAGATGATGATTTCCCTTACCACGAGCCGTCCGACTTGCCAGCCATCCAGGCCGCCCGCCCGCCGGGTCCACGCCGTCTGCCGGTAGCCTTCGACGACCAGACACTGTTCGATAAGATCTACGGGGCCTGGTTGGGGCGCTGCGCTGGCTGTCTGTTGGGCAAGCCGGTGGAAGGCTGGCGCCGCCAGCGGTTGGTTGATTTCAACCAGGCCATCGGCAATTACCCCATTCACGCCTATATGAGCTCGCAGCACTCTCAGGAAATCCGCCAGCGCTTCGACCTGCGGGATACGTGGTGGGATGGCGAACCGGCGCCCTGGATCAACAACGTCGCCTGTGCCCCGGCCGACGATGACACCAACTATACGCTCATCGCCCTGCAGGTGCTTGAGCGCTATGGCCATGAGTTTAGCCCGCTGGATGTGGCAAGCACCTGGCTGGAGAGCCTGCCCATCCTGCAAACCTGCACCGCCGAGCGGGTGGCGTACCGCAACCTGACCATGCTGATACCGCCGCCCGCCTCCGCCGTGCACCGCAACGTGTACCGCGAGTGGATCGGGGCCCAGATTCGTGGCGACCTATACGGCTACATCAACCCCGGCCAGATGGAAGTCGCCGCCAGCATGGCCTGGCGGGATGCCTCCCTTTCCCATGTCAAGAACGGCATCTATGGGGCCATGTGGGTAGCAGCCATGTTGGCCGCTGCGTACACGAGCGCGGATATACCCACCATCATCCGGCTGGGGCTGGGCGAAATCCCGGCACGGTCGCGGCTGGCGGCAGCCATCGCCCAGGTGTTGCATTGGCCGGAGGCGGGCCTCACCTGGGAGCAAGCTCTGGATTGTGTGCACAAACAATGGGATGAGACCAATCTCCATCACTGGTGTCACGTGATTCCCAACGCGATGATTGTGGCTATCGGGCTGTTCTATGGCCAGGCTGATCTGGAGAGGAGTATCGGCATCGCCGTGAGTGGGGCCTTCGACACCGACTGCAACGGGGCCACGGTTGGTTCGATTGTGGGTCTGCTACGCGGGGCCAAGGCCCTCCCGGAGAAATGGACCGCGCCTCTCGCCGACCGTTTGCGTTCGCACGTGTTGGGCTTCGCCGGAACCCCCATTTCCGAGCTGGCCCGGCGGACGGCCTGCCTGGTGAGGTCAAGATAAAAAGTTGTGGCTGTTTGGTAGGGGCACAGTGCCCGGTCAGACCTTATTTACAAACCAATGGTAGAGGAGGCTACCTGTGGAAAACACCGCAATCGCAAAGCCGAAACGCCGCTGGCTTTCAGTCATGGCTCTCTCGGCGGCGGCCTTCGTGGACAGCAGCGAGAACTATGCTCTCTCCGTCCTGTGGTCACGTATGTACCCGTCTCTGGGTCTGCGCGTAGGTCAACTCGGCCCGGTGCTGGGCATCAGCGACCTGATCCGCACCATCACCTTGCCCTTGTGGGGATGGGCTGCGGACCGCTTCTCACGCAAGGCTCTGCTGGTGGGTATCACCGGTTTCTGGGGTTCGTGGACACTGGCCATCGCTTTCGTCAAGAGCCTGACCCAATTGATGGTGGTGCGCGTCCTTTCATCGCTGGGGCTGGGAGTGCTGTGGCCAGCGGCTTTCTCCCTGCTCAGCGACCTCTTCGAGAGCAGGCAACGCGGTACCGCCGCCGGGATCATGACCGCAGTGAGCTATTTCGGTAGCATCAGCAGTTTCATCATCCTGCCCATGCTGGCGGGGACCAGCCCGGACGGATGGCGGCTTGGTTTCGTAGTCATGGGCGCCGCCAGTATCCTGACCGGCCTGTTGCTGCTGGTCATCTACGAACCGCCACGCGGCGCGGCGGAGCCGGAACTGAGCGATGTGATCAGCGCAGAGGCAGCCATGCGCTACGCCTTCCGCCTGCGAGACCTGCCGGCGATTGCCCGCGTGCGCAGTTGGTGGGTATTATTATTCCAGAACTCGATTGACAACATCGCCATGGCGGTGCTCTATGGCTGGGTGTTCGTCTGGTTGGATAGCCTGGGGCTCGGCGAGCAAACCCTCGTAGTGGTTCTCTTGCTCACCCTGGGCACACTGACTGGCCTGGTGCTATTCGGCTGGCTGGGCGACAGGTTGGGAAGCCGTTTTCCCAACCACGGGCGTGCGGCCTTGGCGCTTATCGGGCTGGTGCTGACGGCTCCCTCCCTGGCGGGCTTCATCGCCTTCGGAGATCGGGGTGTGGGCTTGTTGATGCTGTTCGGAGCACTTTCCGGTCTGGGCCTCAGCAGTGTGGACACCGGAGCGCGCTGGCCAATGGCTCAAGACGTGCTGCGACCAGAGCTGCGTGCCACCGGGCGTGCCGCCCTGGATATGGCTATCGGTGCGGTTGGTGCACTGGCGATGACCTTCTCCGGCAGGCTGGTAGATGCCTACGGGGTAACCATAATGCTATTGCTGTTAATCACTATCCCCAAGCTGGTAGCGGCTGTGTTGTGGCTGCCCATATTCCGCACCTACCCGCGCGACCGGGCTGCCCTGCACGAGGTGCTGACCGAACGCCGAGAGGAGCTGGTTGGTTTTTGACGAGCATCCCGGGGGCGAGTTGCTGCTGTGCCCTGGTCTCGGAGACCTCTCCCATCCCCCCAGAAATGGTAGGCGCGGTTTCTTACCGCGCAACCCCAGTCACGGCTGGGACGTTGAGAAGGTTTACTCCTAAAGCCAATTTTTCACCACAGCGGCCAACCACCGCTGCGCCCTGAGTAAAATTGAAGGGTGCCAGCCAGTGATCAGCAGCCGCTATGGGCCGGCTCGCCGCCTGCCCACCAGCCGGTAAACGCCGTAAGCTAGCGGCCAGACGAAAATAGCCACCACTGCCGTGGTGTGCACCCCTAAAGTATTGCCCCAATTCATGATCGGCACATACCAGAACCAGACAAAATGGTAAACCACATAAGCCCAGGTGCCACCATAGGTAAACAGCACGCTCTGGCGCACGGCATCAATCTCGGAAAGCAACGCGGCGAGGGCCATTACCCAGATGATGTACCAGGGCTGGAACCAGAGGCAGATGAATAACAGGAAAAACAGGGTAAGAGCGTAACTGGTCCGAAGTAAGCTGTCGAGACTACCGCGCAGCTTCGGCAATTGCCACCCATAAAAAACGGCAAACACCGCCGTGGCCAGACTGGAGGCAATCTGTTTGGCCAATCCCTGGGACAGACGGAAGCTGAGCAGCAGCATGAGCAGAGTGGGGAACGAACTGGTGAACATGTCGAACCGCCGACCTACGGTGAGGATTCGGCTGCCTTCCCAGAACGGTAGATAAAGCAACACCATCACACTTACCGCCACCACCCCACCGCTGATAAGAAAAGAAATGCGCTTCCGCCAGTCTGGCAAAGCCCACAACGCAGCCAAAAAGAAAACGGGCACCAGAAAAGCGGAGGCCACCTTGATGAGCGCCGAGGCGACCACGGCGGCAATCATGCTATGGTAGCGCTGGCGCTGGAACAGGTACACCCCTAGCAGGACGAAGGCCATCATCACCACGTCGTTGTGCGCGTTGACCGCCGTCTCAAACAGCACAAGGGGATTCCAGGCGAAAAGAAAAGCCGCCCCCAACGCCCGCTCAGAATAACACCCCCGCACGATCAGATAGATCAGCCCCACGTCCATTAAATAAAAGGCCAGGGCCAGCGCTTTGAAAGCCCACAGGTTGGCCAGCAAGTTATCTGTCCCGGCCAGTAAATTGGTTCCGGCAGCGAACAGAGTCCACAGCGGACCATAGTACGAGGGATGGCGGAAGTAAGGAGCATAGGGGGCGAAAGGGTCGCCGGGCAGGAAATCGGCGCCGGAGTGGGTATAAGGGTTGACCCGGTAGTGAGCCAGGATGCGCCCGCCCAACATGTAGTCGAACACATCCGCCGCACCAATGGGATAAGCCAGGGCCAGGATGAGAAAGAAAAGCACCGCGAAACCTACTGTCACGTAAAACGGGCTTAAGCTCGCTTTACCGTGGGACAGGCTTAAGCCTGTCTTACTGTAGGCAACCCAATAGAGCACAAATAGCACGAAGATACTCAGGGCGAAATTCAGCGCGCCAGCGTGAGTATGTTTAGTCAGCTTGCCCAGGTCAATGAAGGGAGTGTCGTACAGGTAGACGAGGGGGAAGCGAAAGGGGAACGCCCAGGCGTAAACCGCGGCCGAGAGGGTTCCCAGCCCTATCAGCCAGGCCAGGTTTCGCCTGGCCGGAGGATCCGTCGCCTGCGCCTCTAAGGACAGGGATGGATGGGACGAATTCATGAGGCTCTCTCCAGCAGTGAATCAGCCAGAGCTCGCAGGCCAGCCTGGGCCTGGTTGTCCACGCCGGTGGCCTCCAGTTCCTTCAGAGCCAGACGGTGGTATTCCGCCCCGACTTCGGCAGCATACTCCCGCGCACCGACGGCCTCCAAGATGTCCAGCACCTCGGCCACATCTCGCTCATCCAGCGCCGGCAGGCTGTAAATCTCCCGTAAGCGCCGGGCAGCTTCCGCCTGGTCAGCGACGCTCACCGCGTACACAAATGGCAAGGTCTTCTTGCGCTGCCAGATGTCGCTGACCGCAGATTTGCCGGTCACCTCTTCCTGACCCCAGATGCCCAGGATGTCATCCTGAATCTGGAAAGCCATGCCCAAATTCTCAGCAAAACGGCGATAATGGGTGATAAGCTGGCTATCGTCGCTGGCCACCATGGCGCCGAGCTGACAGGAGCAGGCCAACAGGGTAGCCGTTTTGTTGCGGATCATCCACAAATACTCGTCCAGACTGACATCCAGCCGCGTTTCAAAAGTCATGTCCAGATACTGGCCCTCACACAGCATCAGACAAGCCTCGACCAGCGCCCGCTGCGCGGCCAGGACTCGTGCCTGAGGCACCCCCTTCTCCACCAGACGGCTCAGCGTCAGATAAGCCTGGACGAAAAGCGCATCACCAACGTTGATCCCGTGGGGTATGCCCCACAGTTTCCATACAGTGGTACGGTGGCGACGGGTTGGGCTGTTGTCCTCAATGTCATCATGGACCAGGGAGAAATTGTGGACCAGCTCTACTGCTACCGCCGCCGGGAGGGCCCGGGTTACGTCACCACCGGCCGCCTCGCAAGCCAGTAAACAGAAAAGGGGACGTAAGCGCTTGCCCCTGGCTAAATCGCCGGGCGCAAAGTGCTCGTCCACCCAGCCCAGGTGATAGTGCATCATCCCATAGAAAGGGGCTAACAACTCGTGAGGGGATTCCAGAGTAGCCCGTAGCTCTTCTTCTACCGCGTTGAGATAATCAGCGAAAGTCGTTGGGATGTTCATGGGGTCTCCTGAAGGGGAAAATCCTTTGGTTCGATGGTCTTTATATCCGTCACCTGCAAGAGGTGCGGGGCAGAAGAGATAATGAAATCGGCCCTGGCTTCCAGCGCAGCGGCTACGTAGAGGCAATCGTTATAGGATATGTCATTCTGGCGAGAGTAGTACCTGGCGCGAAGCTCAGCAGCAAGAATAGCCAGGCGAGGAGTTACGTCCACAATCCGAAGCGTTTTCCGGAAATCGTGCAAGAGCACCTGTTCAGCGATCTCGAAACCAGTACGGCCATGGCGAGTGAAAGCCCATTTGATTTCAGCCAGTAACATCGCCGTGCTAATGCCCAGCAAAGCTCCATCACGCAGGGCCTGGAGGACCCGCTCTGCGCCGGCAATGTTTGCATCTCCCATTATCATTACATCGGGCAACAGAACACCAAGAAAAACACTGGTATCAATGCCGGCTACAGGAGGATCAGCCGTCGCGGTACTCATCCTTCCACCCTTCCTCAAACTCCTGGTGCACCTCTTCTACCGTGCCCATCAGGGTGCGGCCGGCCATCCTTAGAGCTTCGACTGGATCACAGGGGACCCGTTCAATCATCCACTTCCCATCCTGACCTTTGACGAAGACCAGCCGGTCCCCTACTTTCACACCCATGTCTTCTCGAACTTCTTGGGGAATCACTATTTGAAATTTTGCCGAAATCTGAGCCAACCGCGTTGTCATAACTCAGCCCTCTTCTGAGTGTATATTTTTCTTACCATTGCCTTTATATCTTACTCTCAAATTAGATTCTTGTCAATATGCTCCAGGTAAGGCGTATTTTGTAACTCCTTAACCGTGGCTGCGCCAATGCAGAACATGGCGATACGCAATTCCCTCAGGATAATGCTTATCTCCTCACTGACCGCCTCGGCGGAAACAGTGGCCGGTTTCAAGAATGGGGCCGCCACGCCTACTGCTGTCGCGCCCAAGGCCAAAGCCTTGGCCATTTCCAGACCGGTACGAATGCCGCCACTGGCGATGAGGGGTATATCGGGTGCGCCGCGCCGCACGCGGATCAGGGACTCGGCAGTGGGTATGCCCCATTCGGCGAAGTCCGTGGCGATGCGCTGTACGTGGGGATCGCTGGCGCAGTAAGCCTCGACCTCGCCCCAGGAAGTACCTCCTGCTCCGGCTACGTCAATGGCCGCCACTCCTGCCGTCGCCAATTGGCTAGCGACCTGTTCAGAAATGCCCCAGCCGACTTCTTTGACTACCACCGGCACGGGCAGGGCGTGACATACGGCTTCGATCTTACGTAATAAACCCCGGAAATCAGTATTTCCTCCAGTTTGCAAAGCCTCCTGAAAGGGATTGAGATGCAAAATGAGCGCATCAGCAGCGATCATCTCTACTGCCCGCCGGCAGTGTTCCACGCCGTAGCCGTAATTGAGCTGCACCGCGCCCAGGTTGGCCAGCAACAGGATGTCGGGAGCCACGTCGCGAACCTTGTAAGTATCGGTGGTCTCCGGTTCCTCCAACCCGGTACGCTGCGAGCCGACGCCCATGGCCAGACCGTGAATCTGAGCCGCGCCCGCCAGGTTGCGATTGATCATAGCCGCCTGCGGGGTGCCGCCGGTCATTGAGGAGATGAGCAATGGCGCACGCAGGTTCTTGCCCAGCAGAGAAACGGACAAATCAATCTGTTCCAGGCTGATCTCCGGCAACGCTTGATGGAGGAAACGATAACGCTCAAACCCTGTAGTCACCCCTCGAAAACGTACATCTTCCTGCAAAGCAACACGCAGGTGGTCTGCTTTTCGCTGGTTGTGCATGGTACACTTCCTGTCACCTTCTGAATTCTCTGCCGGCTCAGTGGTATAGCGAGCACCCGCAACTTTTGAGGCCCGACGGTGTTAAAACGGATGTAACGTGAATATATCAACGCTGGCCGTTCTTGTCAAATCCCTCACACGCCAGTTGACATGCCCGGCCAACCCTAGTAAAATAAGCGCCAATATCCGCCCATTCAACAAATTTTTTAGGAGGTGAGCCTGTGAGCGACGTATTCGAAAGAGTCAAGAAAATCATCGTTGAACTGCTGGGTGTGGACCCGGACAAGGTCACGATGGAAGCCAGCTTTCGGGATGACCTGGAAGCCGACTCCCTGGACCTGGTAGAGTTGATCATGGCTTTCGAGGAGGAATTCGGCGGCGAAATCTCCGACGAGGAAGCCAAACAAATCACCACTGTCGGTGAGGCGGTGAAGTACATTGAGGAGCGGATGATGAGTTAGAGCCCCGATGCCCTAACTTTACTCCGGTGACCTCAAACACGAGGCCGTCACTGCCCGGCGCAGAGACTGGCCTCGGCATGTATCTGCGAGACTTCCGAGGTCTCCAAGGCCTCGGAAGTCTTGGTATTGAGGGGGAAAAGACAATGATCCTGGTTGATCATACCCGCTGCGCCTACTGCGGGAACTGTGTCAGCGTGTGTCCGGTGGGGGCTTTGGAATTGGCGGAAACCCGGTTAGTGGTAGACCAAACCTGCATGGATTGCGGGCTGTGCATCAGCGCCTGTCCCATGGGCGCACTACACGCTGAGCCTCCCCCGGAATCATGGGCCGGGGGCCCAGGGTTACCACTACGACCACGCTATGACGTGATCGTGGTAGGAGCCGGACCAGGTGGGGCCATCGCCGCCCGTGAGGCCGCCCGGCAAGGCCTTTCCGTGTTGCTTTTGGAAAAACGGCAGGAAATAGGTTCGCCAGTGCGTTGTGCAGAAGGAATCGCCCACGAGCAACTTATCCCCTTTATCGCTCCAGAGCCTCACTGGATTTCAGCCACGGTTACCAGCGCGGAGTTCACTGTGGTCAGTGATGATGGTCGGACGGAAACAACGCGCGGCGAGGGCGGTCTGGGTTACGTACTGGAGCGGCGGATCTTTGACCGGGTCCTGGCAGAACAGGCAGCCTCAGCCGGAGCCGAAGTGCGGGTCAAAACCGCAGCCACGGCTCTGCTCATGGATCACGGCTGTGTGCGCGGCGTGCAAATAAGGAGTCCCTTTGGGAAAGCGGAAATTGAAAGCCTGGTGGTCATCGGCGCCGATGGCATAGAATCCCGCGTTGGAGCCTGGGCGGGTCTGAACACCACCCTGCCCCCAAAGGATACCATGTCCTGTGCTCAGTTTTTGCTGGCAGGGATTGACATTGACCCGACCTGCACCTGTTACTACGTCGGTATGCATGTGGCTCCTGGGGGATACGCCTGGGTCTTTCCCAAAGGGGAAGGCCGGGCAAACGTAGGCCTAGGGGTGCAGGCAGACGTAGCCGGGCGCCCTGCCCTGGACTATCTGGTACGTTTCATCGAGAGCCAGCCACTCTTGGCGCGGGGCAGCCCGGTGACTTTGATAACCGGAGGTGTGCCAGTCGCTCCCCAACTTTCGCCTATGGTGGCTGATGGGTTGATGCTGGTCGGAGACGCGGCCCGGCAGGTGGATCCGCTTACCGGTGGGGGTATCGCTAACGCCATGGCCGCTGGCCAGCTCGCCGCCGAAGTAGCGGCGGAGTGTATCGCGGCTGGCGACGTTTCTGCAACAGCGTTGCGTGCCTATGAAATGCGCTGGCAAGCCAGCCGGGGTCATAAACTGGCTCGCCGCTACCGACTGAAGGAACGATTCGCACCATCGGCGCGGACCTCCCACGAGTGCATGCGCGTTTTCATGGTTGCCGTAGGCGGTAAGTGATTCAGGTGACAGTCACCTCAAAGGTGACTGTCACCTGAGTCTTAGCGTGCGGGAAAGGATTTCGTCCAGTTCTTCGCGTTCCGGGTGTCGCCGGTGTTTCTTCTGCCGCGCCTTGCTCTTGGACTTTCTGCCCGCCACAGCCTCTTTCAGCGCCAGTTCCATCACCGTGGGCAGGGCCTCTTCGTCCTCTTCCTCCTCGACCTCATCCGTGGGCAACCCCTTCATGCTAAGCTGAATCTGGCCTTTGCGTTGATTCACGCTGATCACCCGCACCAGGACCTCTCCGCCTTCCTCCACCACTTCGGAAGGATGTTTCACATAGCCGGTGGACATCTCACTGATATGCACCAGACCATCCCGGCCCACACCAATGTCCACAAAAGCTCCATAGGGCATCAATTTGGTCACCGTACCGGTCAGCACCATATCGGGTTTGAGGTCTGCCAGTGTGCGAGCTGGCGGTTCGATCATGGTCAGGCTGATGCGTCCCCTTTCGGCGTCCACAGCTTTGACCCACACGGTGATCTCGTCACCGGGGGATAACACGTCAGCGACGCGGTTCACGCGCTCTGGGCTGATCTCCGAGATATGTACAAAGCCATCGCGCCCGACGCCGATGTCTACAAACGCACCAGCAAGCTCCACACGCGTGACAGTACCGCGCAATTTCATTTTTGGGGTCAAATCGTCAATACTGGCCGGATGCTCATATTCAGAAGTCACTGTTGCCTTTACCTCCATGCGATGTTTATGGCCGCGATTATACTCGCACATTGGCTTGCTGTCAACTGGGCAGCAGGACGAGATGCCATCCCGCCCTACGTTAGTGAAACCTTATCCCGTCGAACTGCGTATACAATCACGGAGAAGCGAGGCAAGATGGAGCAAGAACAAGTCTGGATCAAACAGGCCCTGGGGGGCAATCAAGAAGCATTTATGCGCCTGGTTGAAACTTACCAGACACCCATTTACAACTTGGCTTACCGGATGTTGGGCAACTCGCAGGAAGCCGAGGACGCGGCCCAGGAGACATTTATCCGCGCCTACACCCGGCTGACCACCTACGACCCGACGCGCAAGTTCATCTCCTGGCTGCTTTCCATCGCTTCTCACTACTGCATTGACCGCTTGCGTCGTCGCCGGCTCAATCTGGTCTCGCTAGAGGAGTTGCCACCGTGGCAAGGTGTAGCCAGCGATATGCTGCAGCCGGAGGAGCGATTGATTGAAAACCAGACACGGGATGCCGTGCAGGTTCTCCTGGAGTCTTTGCCAGCGCACTACCGCATCCCGGTGATTCTTCACTACTGGTATGATCTGCCCTACAAAGAGATTGCCGAGATGTTGGAACTAACCGAGAGCGCGGTTAAAAGCCGCCTGCACCGCGCCCGCGAGATGCTGGTCCAGGCCATGACTCAGGCGGATGAGGATAGAAAACGGATGATAATGAGTGCGCTACAAACCACGCCGGGGAGGAGGTGTTGAAAATGCCAGCCCTTAAAGCATGCCCACAATTCAGCGAGCAAATGTCCCTGGCCTTGGATAAACAACTGAGCGCCAGAGAGGAGAACGAGCTGCGCGCGCACCTGCGCACTTGCGACGCCTGCCGGGCGCAATGGGATGCCCTGCAAGAAATCGAGCGATTGTTCGCCACTGCTCCCCTGATCAGCCCGCCAGCCTGTTTCGCAGTTCGCGTGAGTGCCCGCCTGGCCGAACGCGAGTCACGACGGCAGATCATCTTCGGCGTCCTCGCCTTGGTAATAGGCGCAGTGGTTCTGGGATTGATCTCGCTGGCCTCGCTGGGCGAGGTAGCGCCGGCCTTGTACTTGCTGGTGACCACCCCGGCGGCAGGGCATGGCCTGACCGTGGTCACGGAGTTGCTGTCCACACTGGAATCTGTGCTCAACGCGCTCTGGCTACTGGCAGTCGCCTGCGTCCGTTCTCCGGCAGCCATGATATGCACCACCTATAGCCTGATCATTCTGGCCTTAAACGTGCTCTGGCTGCGTGTATTGACAAGTCGCCTGTTGAGGCCAGTGTCCCACCGGGCATAGTTCGAGCCGATGACGAATAAATTCGAATAGTCAAAACCTGGAGGTGTTACCATGAAGAAATTGCTGATCGTTTGTCTGTTGCTTCTGGCCATTCTTGTGCCGGCCACCCCCGTGTTCGCCGACGGACCAAGCGGAGACAAGGTGGTCATTGGGGAAAGTTTCACCCTGGCTTCCGGCGAGACTTTAGACGGTTCCCTGATCGTCGTAGGCGGTAATGCCACTCTAGAAAAAGGCAGTCGCGTGCGCGGTGATGTGGTACTCACGGGCGGGAATGCGGAAGTCGCCGGGCAAGTGGATGGGGATATGGTAGTTTTCGGTGGAAGAGCCCACCTGCAGTCCACAGCCATCGTCGAGGGTCAACTGGTAGCTATCGGGGGAGTTGTGCAGCAGGATGAAGGAGCCGTGGTACGTGGCGGGGAGGTGAAAGGGTTTGCGGGTCGCTACTCCTGGCCAGGCTTCCGCTTCTTCCGCCTGTATCGCTGGCCATGGTGGTCATTCGAAGAGCAACCTTTCGGAAGGTGGCTTTTCGGCAGAGTGATGGACGCCGTGCAGGCTGTTTTCCTCACCCTGGTGATCATGGCCCTGGGCGTACTGGTCGTCACTCTCCTGCCTCGCCACACGGACCAGGTAGCGCGCGTGGTCTTCGGCTCGCCGCTGCCCAGTTTGGGAGCCGGGTTCGCAGTTCTGGTGATCACTGCTATCCTGGCCGCGTTGCTGATCCTCACCTGCTGTTTCAGCCCCTTCGGGCTTCTGCTCCTGTTAGCCCTGGCCATTGCCGTCTTGTTCGGCTGGATAGCCGTTGGCCTGGTGGTGGGACAACGCCTGGTGGAAGCCCTGAACACCCGGCAACCGGTGTCTAAAGTGGTAGCCGTGCTCGCTGGCCTGTTGATCATCACTCTGCTGACCTACATGCCGTGCTGCCTGGGCTTCCTTTTCTCGGTGGGAGTAGCCAGCCTCGGCCTGGGCGCGGTGATCCTCACCCGGTTTGGAACGCAGGAATACCCGCTGCCTGTGCTCGCACCAGCAGCTCCGCCCGCCGAGGTGCGGCTGCCTGAAGACGAGGGGACCCCGGCCGAGCCCGAAGAACCATCGGCGGAAGATCAAGGCTCGTAGACAACCGAGGATTGTGCCATCGTAACAGGGGCGCGTTGGAAACGCGCCCCTGTTCTACTTTTCTGAAGAAGAAATAACGACGGCCAGGCGAGAGCCGCACTTAGGGCAGGAGTTGTCCTTCAGGTTCAGGCGGATGTTGTATCCGATGCGGTAAATCACTATCTCGCCGCAGCGGGGACAATGAGTATGCTCGTACTGGTCACCGGGCACGTTACCTACGTACACGTAGTGCAGACCCGCATCGTAGCCGATTTCCACCGCACGATGGAGGGTGCTCACCGGAGTGGAAGGTACATCCTGCATCTTATAGTGAGGCACAAAACGCGAGAGATGCCAGGGCATATCCGGGTCCACGCTCACCAGAAACTCAGCGATGCCCCTGAATTCATCATCGCTATCGTTGTGACCAGGGATAACCAGGGTAGTGACTTCCACCCACACCCCCATCTCGCGCATCTGGCGAATGGAATCGAGCACGGGCTGCAGACTGCCGCCGCAGATTTTGCGGTAGAACTCATCACTGAAACTCTTCAGGTCCACATTAGCGGCGTGCAGATTGTCGCCAATGGTATCCAAAGCCTCCGAGGTCATGTACCCATTGGTGACGAAGATGTTCTTCAATCCGTGCTCGGAAGCGATTACCGCCGTATCGTAGGCATACTCGAAAAAGACCGTCGGTTCGGTGTAAGTGTAGGCTATAGAGGCACAATTGTACTCCTCCGCCAGGCGCACTACCTGCTCTGGAGGTAAATCTCGCGCCCAACGGCCCAGATCCCGGTTCTCCCTGGGGGCCTGGGAGATGTCCGCGTTCTGGCAAAAAGCGCAGCGGAAATTACAACCCACGGTGGCGATAGAGAACGCGCTCGTCCCTGGCAGATAGTGATACAGCGGCTTTTTCTCGATGGGATCCACTGCCGCTGAGATGGACTTACCGTACACCAGGGTAAACAGAGTACCATCCTGGTTTTCGCGCACCCCACAGACCCCCCGCTTGCCGGGGCTGATTTTGCAGCGGTGAGCACACAGATTGCACTGCACTCGCGCGTCGTCCAGCTTTTGATAAAGCATCGCTTCTTTTAATTCTCCCATCAAAATCACTCCTTGCCGACTCATCAAAAGGTCGGCGCTCATCTAGCCCAACAGCCGGCGTAGAAAACTATCCCCTTCATTCCAGCCATGCTCGCCAACCAATGGCACAAAAGCTACCGAGGTCAGATGCTCCCTATGAAATTTATCCCCTTTACGCCGCACGCGCACCAGGGTCTGAGTCCAACGTGGGCCGATGGGCGCGATGAACCGCCCGCCGTCGGCCAGTTGATCAAGAAGGGGCGGCGGTATGTCAGGAGAAGCAGCGGTGACAATAATTGCCTCGTAAGGTGCATATTCTGACCAACCCAGGGTGCCATCGCCAACGCGGACGTGGACGTTATGGTATCCCAGTTGGTACAGCAGTTCTTCTGCGCGTCGCGCCAGGGTGGGCAATCTTTCCACGGTGTACACCTCTCGAGCGAGCAGGCTAAGGACCGCTGCCTGATACCCGGAGCCGGTGCCAATTTCCAGAACGCGCTCTTCACCGGTCAGTTCCAGCATCTCGGTCATCAGGGCCACGATGTAGGGTTGCGAGATAGTCTGTCCCTCGCCAATGGGTAACGGCGCATCCCGATAAGCCGAATCGCGCATCTCCACGGGCACAAACAAGTGACGAGGAACCTGGCGCATGGCGGCCAGTACCAGGGGGTCAGCTATTCCTCGGGCCTCGATCTGATTCCGTACCATCTGTTCTCGCGCCTGATCATACTCGGTCAGATCGTCCTGGGACGTCATCGTGGCCCTCCCGATGGCCCTCGCTCACACCGCCGCCATCACGAACTTCACGAAACAAACTCTGCCCAACCTCAGAAATCAAACCCGCCGCTTCTTCAACCTCGCTACTTCGTCGGCCAGGAGCTCCAACCGCACGCAATGCCCGAGCAAGGAGAAGTAGAACAGGGTAAACGCGCCGACGCAAACCAGCAACGTGACCAGCATGCGCGGACTCAACTCGAAGCCAGCACTGCTGAGAATGACAGGATGAATCGTCCGCCACCAGCGAATGGCCATAAAAGTGACAGGCACACTGACAAAACCCACGATGCCGTACACGGCAGCAAATCGCGCCCGCCGCGCCGGATCATCCAGCGCACCACGCAACATCAGATAGGCGATATAGATGGTCAGCATCACCGTGGTAGTCGTCAGCCGGGGATCCCACGTCCACCAGGTATTCCAAGCCGCCCGCGCCCAGATGGAACCGCTGCAGATAGCCATCAGCGAGAAGGCTACCCCAAGCCCCACCGACGAGGCGGCGACAATGTCCCACTCCCAGGTTCTTCGCCACAAATACAGGACACTGGCTATCAGGGTGACAAAGAAAGCCAAGAATCCGACCCAGGCGGCGGGCACGTGAAAATAGAAAATGCGCTGCACATGGCCCATCGTGGCCTCGGTGGGAGCCCATAGCAGGGCCAGGTACAGGCCCAAAGTGAGACTCAGGGCACTGAAAACATCCAGCACAACCAGGAGACCAGCAGTCCACCGTCGCATCGCAAGAGTCCTTACCCTCGTCAAGCGATCCTTCAACCCGCACAAACTTGCCAAATCAAGCCTGCCAGCTTATAATACCTCACCGGCGAGGAAATAGCCGGGTGATGCCGCTGAGTTTGCCCGGAAATCAATTTATGGAGGATTAAATGGATTGGAAAGTATTGCTCAGCACCTTCGCCTTACTCTTCGTTGCCGAGTTAGGTGATAAAACGCAACTGGCGGTAATCAGCATGACCTGCAAACACGGTAAACCCTGGCCGGTCTTCATTGGAGCAACCCTGGCTCTGGCATTGGTGACTTTATTGGGAGTGATGGGAGGAAGAGCAGTGAGCTATGTCATACCGGCTTCCGTTTTGACTAAAGTCGCGGCGGCGGCCTTCGTTGTGCTCGGCGTGTTGATGTGGTTTGAGGTGCTATAAATCCCTTACCTGTCCCAATTGTACCACGAACCGAAAAGGATGACAACTACTTGCTCCCTCTCGCAATCTGTGGTAAACTTGAGCCAGCAAAAAACAGGGGGATAGGACATGTCAAAAGGTCGCGTTTTCAGTGGAGCACGGCCCACTGGCCGCCAACACCTGGGCAATTACCTGGGTGCCATACAGAACTACATCGCCTTGCAAAAAGAATATGATTGCGTGTACTGCGTGGTGGATCTCCATGCCCTGACCACGCTGCGGGAAACGGAACACCTGCGGGAGTGGACCTATGAGATGGTCCTCGACTGGCTGGCAGCGGGAATGGACCCTGCACAAACGATAATTTTCATCCAATCACACGTTCCCCAGGTCACGGAATTGCACACCATTCTCTCCATGGTCACTCCTTTAGGGGTACTTTTGCGGCTGCCCACTTTCAAGGAAAAAGCCCGCCAGCAACCGGACAACGTGAACTACGGATTGGTCGGCTATCCGGTACTCATGGCTTCGGACATCACCCTCTACAAAGCCGATACCGTGCCGGTGGGCATTGACCAAGCAGCCCACCTGGAGTTCACCCGCGAGATCGTGCGCCGGTTCAACAACATCTTCGGACCGGTGCTCGTTGAACCGCAGGCGAAATATACCGATTTTCCCAAAGTATTGGGCACCGACGGCGAGAACAAGATGAGCAAGTCCCTGAACAACCACATTGAAATCGCCGCCACGCCGGAAGAAATCCGCCAACGGGTGATGACCATGGTCACCGACCCGCAGCGTCAATATCGCACCGATCCCGGCCGCCCTGAGATATGCAATGTGTTCCAGATTCACCGCTACTTTACCGATGGGGCCACCATGGCCCAGATTGACGCTGACTGCCGGACGGCGAAGATCGGCTGCGTGGAGCACAAGAAACAATTCGCCGCCGATTTAGCCGCTTATTTCGCCCCCTTCCGCGAGCGACGGGCCGAGTTCGCTGCCCGACCAGACTACGTGTGGGATGTGCTGGCCGATGGCGCGCAACGGGCCGGGGTTATCGCGGCCCAAACTATTGCTGAGGTGAAAGAAGCTATCGGGATGCCATAGCGCAGCCAAGCTACGCATGACCAACCCCCGACCGAACCAGGAGGCTATCATGGAAATTACTCTCGCCGATGAAAAAGCCTACGTCCTGACACCCGCCATGGGATGGGACCAGGCCAGAGAAAAGGCCTGGGACAAAAAGACCCAGGTGTTCTCCTCTGGACTGACCTCGCTTTTCTCCCGCCCCAAAAGCGAGGAGGTACAGATTGTGTACAGCGAGCGCCGGTTCGAACCGTTCTGGCACGTGGTATGCAGCGCCCACTACGTCTACGACCGCACCCGTCAGTACACGGTGACCATTCCCCAGCCGGAGGTCCAGACAATAACTTTGTACGGCCAGGACTTCCCAGTCGAGGGCGAGGGCACACGACAGATCACCCTTACCGGTATCGAACACTGCCGCGAATCCCACGAACGGGTGGCCTTCTTCGACGGTATATCTGGCGAGGAACGGCCTTGGGGCAACTACCTCCAGTACACCAGGGACGAGATCACCGATCTGGAAACTTTTGCCCCGGAGGGGGATATTGTGGTGCCGCCACAGGTACGCGCCTCTTTCGTCGTCCGCCAGGTGCTTGGCGGAATGCTCAAACCGATTCAGGCCGATGCTCTGTTAGAAGAGCGAGTCGAAGTGGAAACGATAGACCTTTACTACCGCCCGATTTACGCCTTTGAGTACCTATGGCAGCCTAAAGAGCGCAAGGTCGTGGGCGAGTTCGACGGCCTGACCGGCGAATTGCGCACCGGCGGCAAAACTATCCGCCAGCAGATCAGCTCGGTGCTGACCAAAGAGCTTTTGTTCGACGCGGGCATAGATGCGGTAGATTTGCTTATCCCTGGCGGAGGCATTGCCCTCAAAGTGGGCAGAGCTATCGCCACCAGCCGCCAAAAGAAATAGGGCGACCCAAGGGGCCGCCCTTATTCCCCTTTCCCCGTACCGAATTTCTCCGTATACAGGTCTATCGCCTCCTGAATGGCCCCCAATGCCGCGGCAACGGACTCCCAACCCAGCGGCTTGACCCGCATGCCCTCCAGGTCTTTGTACACGCTGAAGAAGTGCGCTACCTCGGCCAGGAAATGCGCGGGGACGTTAGACAGACCGTGGTACTCGTTGAACAGGGGATCGGTGTGGGGCACGGCCAGGATTTTGTCGTCCTCCACACCGCGGTCCTCCATGCGAAACAGGCCTACCGGTCTAGCTTCAATGACGCAACCCGGAAAAGTAGGCTGATTGGTCATCACCAGCACGTCCAGTGGATCGCCATCCACACAAAAAGTCTGGGGAATGAAGCCATAATCGCCCGGATAGTGTAACGAGGAGTAAAGAACCCGGTCCAGTTTAATAATGCCGGAAGCTTCGTCGTACTCGTACTTGTTCCGCGAACCTTTAGGAATCTCCACCAGCACGTAGATAATCTCTGGAGGTTGGGGTCCGGGGGCAAGCTCTTTCCATAAATTAGCCATACGTATCTCCTCCTTCTATTTCTCATCGGGTGTCGCGTTGACATTCTCATCATCGGGCACGACCTTCCAGTAAGCCAGGGCCCGGGCCATCGCTTCTTTTCGTTCCTCGGGAAGCTTCACGTAAACCGCATCGGCCTCGGCCCCGACCCGGCCATCGCTCAGCCGCAACTCACCCCGTGCTTCCACGATGCGCTTGCTAATACGTGTCGGCTCGGCGACCACGGTCAGCGGTTCGCCGACGGGGATGGGGTTGCGGTAACGGATTTCCATTTTGGCCGTCACTATCCACAAATCCCGATTAACCACCGTGCGTCCCAAAGCTTCATCCAGCAGGGCAGCGGCGATACCGCCGTGAAACTGGCCAGGATAGCCCTGATGTTCCTCGCCGGGCGTCCAGGTAACGGTCACGTGACCGTCATCATCCTCATAAAAACGCGCTTTCAGGCCAATGGGATTCTCCAGGCCACACACAAAGCACATTTGAGAATTGGGTTGCTTCTGCATCCGTGTTATTCTACCTCCAATAGTATCTTGAGGGTACCTTTGGTGCTCGCCCGCTCAAAGGCGGCCAATGCCTGATCCAGGGGATAAACCGCATCAATCAACGATTCGACATCAATCAGCTTGCGGGCCAGCAGGCGCAGCGCCGGCGCGAAAGGTCCACAGCGCGAACCGATTAACTGCACCTCATCCACCACCAGTGAAGTGAGATCCACCTGGTTCACGCCATGAAAGGTGCTTTTCAGCACCAGTGTACCCCGTGGACGAACCATGGCTCGCGCGGCCAGGAAGCCATCGGGGTGACCGGTACAATCCACTACCACGTCGGCCTGGACGTTGGCAACTTCATCACCCAGAGCCGTAGGGATACCTCGCTGCCGCAGGATGACCAGTTTCTGCGGGTGGCGGCCCACCACAAGCAAATCGCAGCCGGTCAGGCTCAGCACCTGAGCCACTAAAAGGCCCAGCTTACCATCGCCCAGCACGACCACCCGGTCGGTGGGGTGCAGATGTACCTGCTCCAAAATCTCGCAGGCAGCAGCCAGTGGTTCGGCGAACACGGCCTCCCGGTCGCTTAACTGGTCCGGCACGGGAAACAGGTTGACCGCCGGCAGGGTCAGGAACTCGGCAAAGGCCCCGTCGCGCCGATCTATACCCAAAGTAGTGCGCTGGGGACAATGGGTAGGACGCCCGGCACGGCAGGTGGGACAATTGCCACAGGCGGCGTTAATATCACCCACCACTCGTTGTCCCACCAGTTCGGGAACGCCACAGTCCTCGACCACGCCCACAAATTCGTGGCCCAGCACGCCGTGGAAACCCATGTAGCCACGCACTACTTCCAAATCGGTGTTGCAGATACCGGCCAGCGTCACCCGCACCAGGGCCTCACCGGGTGGCGGCTCCGGTCGCGGATAATCGGTGACCAGACGCAGTTCGCCATCGTAAATCAGTGCTTTCATCTTATTGCTCCCGACTCAGCGTAGCGAGTGGCGGCTGATAATAGTATACAGGGGCAGAACCACGGCTCCCAATGCCGGTTTGTACCAACTTTGAAAAGCAAACGGCCCACCCAAACAAACAGCCAGACCGGTACCGAGAGGGTGGAGATAAACAGTTGCTCAAATCGTTTGACCCGCATCACCCGCCACAGCTCCCGTTCATGGGCCACATTTGTGTGATAGGTGGTACGCAGTACTCCGTCAATGGATACATAGGCCATCACGATCTCGGTAGGAATGTGTTTCAGGACCTGCGACAGGTAGTCATCGGTTACTTTGACTTGTCGTGCCATAATTTCCTCCTCGATTTTCTACAGTCTCCGGCGGGGGCAAGCCCCGCCGCTACCCGAGCGTTTCTTTCACCTGCTCCGCCATTTTGCGTGTCATCCCCGGCACGGCGGCCAGCTCGTCCACGCTAGCCTGGCGGATGGCCTCGATGCTGCCAAAGTGCTGGAGCAGCGCCTGGCGGCGTTTGGGGCCGATGCCTGGCACTTCTTCGAGCTGCGAGGCCAGCCCTTTCCTCTGCCGCACTGCACGGTGATAGCCTACGGCAAAGCGATGGGCCTCGTCCCGCACGCGCTGCACTAGATAAAGTGCCGGCGAGTCGCGGGGCAGGACAATGGGATCGGACTGGCCCGGCACGAAAAGCTCCTCCCGCTGCTTGGCCAGACTGACCACCGAAAGATTGTCCAACCCGTACTCCTGAAGCACCTCCAGGGCAGCATTGAGTTGCCCTTTGCCCCCATCAATCAGGATCAGGTCAGGCAGCACGGAGAAAGACTCATCGCGCTTCTTGCCCGGTGGCAGGACCTCCTCGTCCTTGCCTGTCTCGAGCGCACGCCTGAACCGCCGCCTTAGCACCTCCTGCATCATAGCGTAGTCGTCGGCGCCCGGCACAGTACGGATTTGGAAGCGCCGATAATCGCTTTTGCGCGGCACGCCCTTGACAAACACGACCATGCTGCCGGTAGCCGCTGTACCCTGGATGTTGCTGATGTCATAGCCTTCAATGCGTACCGGCGCGGCGCTCAATCCCAGAACCTCTTGCAATTCGGTCAAGGCCGCGGTATGCCTGGTTTCATCCGCCTCCCATTGAGCACGCAGAGAAGATAGAGTCTCGGTGGCATTCGCGGCAGCCATCTGCACCAGCTCTCGCAACTGGCCACGGCGGGGCACCCGCAATGCCACTTCTTTTCCACCACGCCTGGCCCGCAGCCATTCCTCAATCAGCAGCGACTCCTCTACAGACAGGGGCAGCAAAATCTCCGGCGGCACGTAGGCCGCCTCGGCGTAAAACTGCTTGAGAAACGAGGTCAAGACCTCCCGGTCATCCTCGTCGGTGGTGCCTGTCAACAGAAAATACTCCCGTCCGGTAAGTTTACCCTGGCGGATGAAGAACACTTGCACGCAGGCCAGCCCGTCGTCACGGGCAAAGGCAATCACATCCTGATCCTTGGCCACTTTCAGAACCATTTTCTGCCGCGCGGTGACCTGCTCAATGGCCTGGATGAGGTCCCGCTTCTCGGCTGCTTTCTCGAACCGCAATTGCGCCGCCGCTTCTGCCATCTGCGCCTTCAAATCGGCAATGATTTCCTCAGTCCTGCCCTCCAAGAACAAGCTGATCCGCTGGATCATCGCCCGGTATTCATCTTTGCTCACCGCGCCGATACACGGCCCCAGACAGCGCTTGATGTGATAATACAGGCACGGGCGCTGGTCGCGCCCGGTGATCTCCCGCTTACAAGTCAGATAAGGGAACAGTCGACGCAACAGATCCAGGGTCTGATGCACGGCGGATACCGAGGTATAAGGCCCGTAATATCTCCCGCCATCTTCCACTCTATGACGGGTGATGAACACGCGGGGATAATCATCCTGCCAGGAGATTTTGATGTAAGGATAGCGCTTGTCGTCCTTGAGGCGGACGTTGAACCTGGGGCGGTGTTTTTTGATCAGATTGCACTCCAGGATCAGCGCCTCTACTTCCGAATCGGTGATGATGAACTCGATATCGGCTATCTCGTGCACCAGGCGATGGACCTTGCCCGTGTAATCCGTGGACGAGGCATGAAAGTAGGAGCGCACGCGGTTGCGCAGGCTCACTGCCTTGCCGACGTAGACCACCTCACCACGTGCATCCTTCATCAGGTACACGCCGGGCTTGTCGGGTATACTGGGATACCGTTCCTTGAACTCCTTACGATTCACCAGGCCTCTCCTCGCACTGCCATCTGATGCTATTGTACCACGAAATGGCCGTCTGGTCTAGCTCGACAGTGTTAAATTCGACCTCTCCCCTACCCCCCAACCCCCTTCCCCTCTCCGCTGCGGAGAGGGGAAGGGGGTTGGGGGATGAGGTGAGGTTCTTCTTGTTGTCATTTATGTTAATCTAACATTGTCGAGCTAGTACTCGGTGCGAAACGGGGGGTGTATTTCACTTTGGGAGCGAGTTACTGCTGTGCCCTGGCCTCGGAGACCTCTCCCATCCCCCTAGAATATGGTAGGCGCGGTTTCTTACCGCGCAACCCCGGTCACGACAGTGGGCCTGCGCGGTGCTGGGGGCCTGGGGGCCATCGGCCGCGCTTTCCATAGCGCGGCTACCCCAACTTCGCTCAGGGCGCAGCAGCGGTCGGCCGCTACGTTTTGTACCGGAAACTGGTCTACTGCTGAGAAGCACGACGCCGGAGCAAACGAGGGACGATCAACGGCGGGATAAACACCAGAGGCACGGCAATGGCGTGGATGCCCAGGTAATCGAGATGGGGGCGCAACCAGCCCCACACGTATCCGTACACCACGACCGATAAAGCTGCCGTGACACAGAACACCGCTGCCCTTTCCGCCCGTCCCTCGTCCGGCTCCAGGGCAGCCAGGGGCACCAGCCAGGTCGGATACCAGACGCGGAAACTGGGAGCCAGCACCAGATAGGCGAACAGGGAACGGAATGCGGCGATGACCGGCTGCGTTCGCTCATGCCAGGCATGAACCAGCAGCCGCAGGTAGAACAGGGCAAAAAGCCCCTGCGCAAGCCAGCGCGGGAAATCATGAATCACGAAAAGGGCTACCCTGACCCCATGTGGACTTAAAGAACCGAGGTGCGGTTCAATCAGCGCTTGCAGGGCCAGGAGAAGCAGGGTGGGGATGGAAAAACCAAATCGCCCTGTGCTTTCACCCAGCACACCGGCGACACTTTCCCACGGCGGCCAAAAAGGCAGGTACAAAATTAGCGCCAGAGCCAGAGCCAATCCCCCTGCCCTGGTCAGAAAGCTTAAGCGCGCTCGCCAGCAGGGAAGCCAGGCCAGGAGCATAACCAGCACCAGTGGAATAACCAGCAGGGCGATCACTTTGCATAGAGTGGCAATCACCAGAATCAAAATGGCCAGGAGTCCCCGGCGGCGGACCAGCAGGTAAAGACCCAACACGATGAAAAAAAGCATCACCGCGTCGTTGTGACCGTTACCGGCCAGCTCCAGCAAGACCAACGGGTTCCAGGCAAAAAACACCATGCCGGCCATCCGGCGTGCAGGAGCTACGAAACTCAGCAAACGGTCCAGGAGGATGGCAGTCCCCAGGCAGGAAACGACGACCAGCGCTTTCAATCCCAGCAAAGTGGGCAGCAACTGCCCGCGGGTCAGCCAGGCCACCGCCCCGGCCAGCAACTCCCATGCAGGCCCATAAGGGGAGGGGATATACGTCCATTCACCCACGTAAGGCAGAAGCGGGTCGGTGGAGAAATCAAGGGGAGTGTGCACCAGGGGATTACTGCGATAAAGGACAAATACCCGGCTGCGAAAGACGTACTGGAAAAGGTCTGTGGCATTGATGGGATACATTAACCCCAGCGTGCCGGCGAAAATCGCGGCGAAAGCCAGGACCAGTATCCTTCGGTCTTCGCCCCCTTCGCCATCAGCCAGACGCCACGCCCGCCACCAGAAAACGAAAAGCACCATCAGAATCAGCACGTACACTCCGCAGGCCAGCGGGCTATACTGGGTGATGCCTTTCAGATCCAGGGGGCCTATATGGCGAGACAAGGCTGGCAACGGGAACCACAGGGTGAGGAACAGGCACGCCAGTTCGATACAAAAACCACAGCACGTCAGATGGACAGTGCGTCTTTCTGCCGGAAAAAAACGCAGCCTGGCCCGCATTAGATCACGACTCCGTTGAACATGTAGGACAGGCTTAAACCTGTTCTACTTTAACGGTGAGAAGGGGTCCCGCTCAGGGCCGCCAGGAAAGTCGTGCAGGTTCCACAGCCACAAATCCCGACCCCGAACAACACCGAGGCCAGAATACCCAGGGCCCACACGCCGACGCCGATGTAACCCAGCACCAGTCCCACCGTGGCCAGGCCATCGCCGGTCAATCTGCCACCGCTGCGGGCGATCTCGTTTTTGGCCATGTGGCCGAAGATGATCGCCAGCACATTGCCCACCAGAGGCAACATAAACCAGCCGAGTACGCCCATGATCAGACTGGCCGCAGCCAGACCGCTGGTGGTTGGAGATGCAGGCACGGCGTATGGCAGCGTGGCAGGCGCGGGAGCCGGCTCCCTCAAGGGCGCGCCACAACTCTGACATAAATCCCTTTCTTCCGGATTTTCAGCACCACAGTTTGGACAGATAATCATGCGGTTATCCTCCTCAGATGATCTATATTCGGTATGACGTAGCGGCCAACCACAGTATCGGCTATACGGCAGGGACAAGCCCCGCCGCCACATCACTTCACCAATGTTTACCTATGGAACCGGGTAACCGTTCAGCCATCTACCCAAAGGGGAGGTTTCTGTCATTGCGAGTCGGCCATGGCGCGGCCCGCCATTCTAAAGGGCCGAAACTGGCGCAGGGCGCAGAAAGCGTGTACAATACGAGCGAGCAGGCGCCCAGACAGTTAAGACCGTGCGTGCACTGGTGCGTGTCCAGCCCTCTTGCGAGTCTGGTTCAGGTCAGGGGTGATTCAATAATTGGTGGCTTGGGCCCGATGGGACCTAAGACCCCGTTGAGTAGGCTACAGATGTCCAAGCCTGACCTGGTCTGAGTGTCTGTATTTCTTCAGTAGGAGGTCACACGCCTATGTCTAGCAATTCAACCCCTTCTGCCCATCGCGAACCCTTTGTCTCGGTCAACCCTAACGCTGCCGGTCTAGACATCGGCAGCACAGAGATTTGGGCCTGCGTGCCCGCCGATCGCGCCCCCCAACCTGTGCGCAAGTTTGGCACCTTCACGCCCGATTTGCAGGCCTTGGCCGACTGGTTGCAAGCCTGCGACATCGAGACCGTAGCCATGGAATCCACCGGCGTGTACTGGATTCCGGTCTATGAACTCTTGGACCCCACGCGCTTCCAAG
>JANLFX010000089.1 GCA_024653325.1 Anaerolineae bacterium | reverse complement strand
AATGTCGCGTGTCGCTGCCATCCGGCAGTAGACCAAATTAGCGGAAACTATAGTTTTAATGATAGTCTAAAACGGCCCGGAAGTCAAGAAAGAGACCAGGGGGTATATTGCAGCTTTGCGGCGGATTCATGTATAATTAGGACAAGCTTCTGCTGCGACGTGGTCTTCTGACCCCGCCGGGCGGGGTGGCCGAGGACATTGCCTCCGGCTACCCTCTTGACATTGTTGGATTAACCGCGCGCCACTTTCTATCAGGGAGGTTCGACGTGAACACAACCCCACCCATCGCTGTAGATGTGGCCGTCATTGGCCACTTCGCCAGGGACAAACTGGTATTTCGGGAACAAGAAACCATCTCCTCAGGCGGGTCGGTGTATTACGGGGCCATTGCCCTGCGCCGCATCGGGCTCAGCGTGGCGGTGATCACCCGCCTGCGCGCTGAGGACTTTCCTCACCTCGACGAGTTGAAGCAGGAGGGCATTTTCGTCTTCGCCCGGCCGGCGGAGCAAACCTCCGGCATCGAAAACGTCTACACCACCGAGGATATGGACCGTCGCATCTGCAAACCGCTGGGCTTCGCCGGGCCGTTCCGCCTGGAAGACATCCCCGACATCGCCGCCCGAGTCTTTCTCGTCGGGCCGATCATCGCCGGGGAAGTGAACCTGGAATTGGTACGGGCGCTCGCGGAAAGGGGTCCCGTCGCCCTCGACGTTCAGGGGTTCGTCCGCGTGCGCGAGGGCGACGACTTGGTCTTTCGAGATTGGCCGCAGAAAGCGGAGGGCCTGGCTTACGTCCACACCCTGAAAGTGGACAGCGCTGAGGCTGAGGTACTCACCGGGAAAACCGATCCCGTGTCCGCCGTGCGGGAACTGGCCGCCTACGGCCCCCGCGAGATCGTGCTCACCCAGGCCAGCGGAGTTCTGGTGTATGCCGATGGACATGAGTATCGAGCTCCCTTCACCCCCAAGGAATTGAAGGGCCGCACCGGGCGGGGAGACACCTGCTTTGCCTGTTACGTGGGCAAGCGCCTGACCGCTTCTCCAGAGGAAGCCTGCCATTTCGCGGCGGCAGTCACGACGCTGAAACTGGAGAAGCCAGGCCCTTTCCGAGGCACGCTGGAGGACGTGGAACGATACCTGGCAGGGTGAGGTGCGATACGTTTTCGAGATGCATTGTATTGTTATGTCTAGTAAATTTTTTGTAAATCTTCATTGGTATAATTGTAGATGTATAACCGCTTCTGTTGTCAGGCCGTCGCGCTTGCTCAGCCGCAGTCGGGCAACGGAAAAATGAAAGGAGGATTGACAATGAAAAAATCGGTATTCCGCGGGATCAGCCTGTTCCTGATCCTGTCCCTGCTGGTCGGACTCAGTCCAGCCCCTGTTCTGGCTTCCAGGCCAGTTTACACTGCTGCCCCACACCCCGGCAATAGACCGCTGCATAATTCCCCTTCTTCCCCCCCCCCGTACCATCCCCGCTGTAATTCCTGAATCGCTGCCCCAACGTTCCCTCCCTAGTGGTCGGATCATCTATCAGGGGCCGCTGGAGAGCGCGTGGGTCACTGGCGTCATACCGTGGCATTGGCACGTTATTCACATTATCTACAACCAGCCCGGTTGTGGTAACTGCGGTGCCAGCGCTATAGTGGAAGGCGAGCATAACGCCTTATCCGCGGAGTGTTTTGTGCTAGGCCCTGCGGGTGAGTGTTCAGACACCTTCCGCAACGACGATAGCACCAGGTTCTACCTCAACCTATACAGAGTGCCCTGGCTCGATCCATACAACGGCACGATGACTCTGGTTGACATAGACCAGCCCGCCCTGGATCCCCTCCGCACTCTCGCCTCCGAAGACTCCTGCCTGGCCAACAACCCGCAGGGCTTCGCCGGCCACCCGGTGAACACCCGCACCGGCAACTTCACCCACCAGGAAGTGGACGTGACCATCCCCACCCGCGGCCTGCCCCTCACCTTCCAGCGCTCCTACAATTCCCTGGACACCTACGCCGGACCCCTGGGCCACGGCTGGACGCACAATTACAATGTTCACCTGGAAGTCATCAGCGATACGGTCACGTTGATGGCCCCCCTCGGTTCGCGCCTGGAATTCACCGACAACGGTGATGACACCTTCACCGCCAGTCCAGGGGTACGGGCCACGCTGGTACGCAACGCCGACGACACCTACACCCTCACCCGTGGCGACCAGATCGTCTACACCTTCGACGCCACCGGCCGCCTGACATCCCTGGCCGACGCCAATGGCAACACCACCACCCTGACCTACACCGGCGACAGTCTCACGGCCATCACCGCTCCGGACGGGCGTGCGCTCACCTTGGCCTACGACGGGCAGGGACGCATCACCCAGCTCACCGATCCCCTCAATCGCACCGTGAGCTATGCCTACGACGACGCCGGTAACCTGGTGTCCGTCACCGATGCCCTGGGCCACGTTACCACCTACGCTTACGACGACTCCCACCGTCTGACAGTCATCACCGATGCCAACGGCCACACTTACACCAACACCTACGACGACCAGGGCCGCGTCATCTCCCAGAGCGATGCTCTGGGCTATGCCACCACCTTTACCTACGACGAGAGCCAGACCATCGTCACCGACGCCAATGGCCAGGCCACGACCTACACCTACGACGGGGTGGGCCTGCTAGAATCGGTCACCGACGCCCTGGGAAACACTACGACCTATACCTACGACCAGAACTACAACCGCACCGCCGTCACCGATCCGCTGGGGCGCACAACCACCTTCACCTGGAACGAGTGCGGCTGTGGTGTCACAAGCATCACCGACCCCTTGGGTGAGGTGACGACCATGACCTACGACGGGCGCAACAACCTCACCTCTCGCACCGACCCCCTGGGCCGGACGATGAGCTTCACCTACGACGACCATGACAACCTGACCGCCATCACCGACCCGCTGGGCCACGTCACCACCTTTACCTATGACGCCTACGGCCAGATGCTCAGCACCACCGACGCCAACGGCATCGCCACGACCTACGAATACGATGCACTCAATCGGCTCCATCAGGTGACCGATGCCCTGAACGGCGTCACCACCTACGCCTACGACGCCGTGGGCAACCTGTTGAGCGCCACCGACGCCAACGGCCACACCACCACTTACGAATACAATGCGCTTAATCGGCTCCATCGGGTGACCGACGCCCTGAGCGGGCAGGTGGTCTACACCTACGACGCCGTGGGCAACCGCACCGCCGTCACCGATGCCAACGGCCACACCACCACCTACGAGTACGATGCGCTCAATCGGCTCCATCAGGTAACCGACCCACTGGGCAACACCACCCAATACGGTTACGACGCGGTGAGCAATCTGACCGTCATCACCGACGCCAACGGCATCGCCACGACCTACGAATACGATGCACTCAATCGGCTCCATCAGGTGACCGATGCCCTGAACGGCGTCACCACCTACGCCTACGACGCCGTGGGCAATCGCACCGCCATCACCGATGCCAACGGCCACGTCACCACCTACGAATACGATGCGCTTAATCGGCTCCATCAGATGACCGATCCGCTGGGCCATACCTGGACCTACACCTACGATGCCGTAGGCAATCAGATCAGCACGCAAGACGCCAACGGCGCGACGGTGAACTATGCCTACGACGCCGTCAACCGGCTGATAACGATGGACTACCCGGCTCCGCAGGGCGACGTGAGCTTCGCCTACGATGCCGTGGGCAATCGCCTGACCATGACTGACTCCACCGGCACCACCACCTACGAATACGATGCGCTCAATCGGCTCCATCAGGTGACCCAGCCGGGCAGCCTGCCGGTGAGCTACACCTACGACGCGGTAGGCAACCGCACGCGACTGACCTATCCCGGCGGGGGCAGGTTGGATTACACCTATAATGCCCTCAATCGTCTGGCGACCATCAGCAGCCCTGATATACCGGACATCTCAATCCTCTTCACCTACGACCCGGCCGGCCGCCTGCTGCAAATGCGCGACGCGGCGAACACTGCCGTCTCCACCTACACCTACGACGACGGCAATCGCCTGCTCTCCATAGTCCATGCTGACGGTAACGGCCTCCCCGCGGCCAGCTTTTCCTACACTTACGACGCCGTGGGCAATCGCACCCAGGCCGTGGAGATGATCCTGGGCCAGACGGTGACGATCAACTACGGCTACGACGATCTCTACCGCCTGACCTCGGCCATCTACTCCAGTGGGGAAAACTATGCCTACACCTACGACGCGGTGGGCAACCGCTTGAGCTTGACAACGGGTGGTGGTGTGGTAAACTACACCTACGACGCCGCCAACCGCTTGACAAATGTGAACGGTGTGGCGTATACTTGGGACAACAACGGCAACCTGCTCTCCGACGGCGTGCGCACCTTCACCTACGACGCCGCCGACCGGCTGGTGGCGGTGAGTGGCGGCGGGGTAAATGCGGCATACACCTACAACGGCGACGGGTTGCGGGTGCTGAGCACCGTCAACGGCGTGCCCACACCTTACGTGTGGGATGTAGCCGCCGGACTGCCGCAGGTGCTGATGGAAGGCGCGTATGCCTACGCCTACGGCCATGCGCTTCTCGCCCGTCTGGACCTGAACACTGAACAGTTGCTAGCCTACGGACTGGATGGGTTGGGCAGCATACGCCTGCTGGTGGACGGCGACACGCGGCAGATAGTGGACACCTACCGCTACGCGCCCTTTGGCGGCCTGCTGGCCGGCGGAGTGAGCGACAACAACCGCCGCTTCACGGGGGAGACGCAGGACCCCACCGGCCTGTACTACCTGCGCGCCCGCTACTACGATCCCACCACCGGCCGCTTCCTGACCAAAGACCCGTTCCCCGGCTTCGCCGCCCTGACCCAGTCTCAGAATCCATACGCCTACACGATGAACAACCCCGTGTTGTTCGTTGATCCCAGCGGCCAGGTCGTCTGGATTCCCACCATCCTGGCCATTGGGACCGGTCTGGGTGGTTTGGCCAACCTGGGCGTCTACTTCCTCAACACACCGGGGTGTGCCCGGACGTGGCAGGGAGCGCTCACCGCGTTTGGCAAGGGGGCAGTGGCTGGTCTTGTCGGCACAGGAGCCACGATGGCCATGGCAGCCTTCCTGCCAGCAATTGGTGTTCCATTAGCGCCTGTTTGGATAGGTGTCATCTCTGGCGGGTTTGGTGGAGCTGTCAGTACAGGTACTCTCAACGTTCTGGAAAGGCGGCCCTGGTACTCCGGGCTGATAGAGGGAACAGTGGTGGGAGGTGTATCTGGCGGTATCGCAGCTATGTACACCCCTACCAGGCCAGGTCCAGCTCCCAGGCTGAGTTGGACACAAGGCTGGCCACTGGGCAACGCCTACGTTGGCCCCAAGAGTATGGATATAGTGATTGAAGAAATAGCTCAAGATACTATTGGGGCAGTGATGGCAATCATGCTCGGACAAGAATCTCCACCTCAGATCGAGTTGCTGCCTCCAGATCTGGAACTACAATGGTCGGCTCCATAGGGAGGATATTGATGGCTACCGATAAGGAAAACCTTGGTTGGTTAAAGGCTCAGGTTCGTAGTGCAGCGTTCCAAACAATTGCCATTTCAGTAATAACCTTCGGGGTTCTGTTATACCTGTTTCTAGGTAATCAGAGCTGGAAATCCTATGCTGCGTTTGCTGCAGGGATTATCATTGGCACTCTTTTCGGTACCAGCCGCCCACCCAATCTATTTTCCTTCGTCCCTATTAGAACTCCCCTCAAGATAACTGAAGAAGAGGCGATGAAGCGCATGATGACATACTGGAAGCGGTTTCCACGCTTTTACTGCTGGATGGCCAATGTACCTTACCTGGTTGTCCTACTGACCATGGCTGTTTTAACACACCGGGAAATTCACGAACCAGGATTCTTTCTCAAAGCTATTCTTGGTTTCTTCCCAAGTGTATTTCTCTGTGGGGGAGTGTTCTTCACTTACGTGGTCTTTTCTTGGAGAGAGGAAGATTAAGCCTTGCACCTGGGGTGCTTTTACTGTCCTGCTCCAGGAGCTGGTAGAGGGCACATCAGGTGACCGTCACCTGGTGTGCCCTTCGGCGGCCTGCTGGCCGGGGGAGTGAGCAACAACAACCGCCGCTTCACGGGGGATAGGTGCGACGCACCTCGCAGGTGCGTCGCACCTGAACGCCATCCTGGCCCGCGCCAACCTGCTCACCGGGCAGGTGCTGGGCTACGGGTTGGACGGATTGGGCTCCGTACGCCTGGTGGTGGACGGCGACACGCGGCAGATAGTGGACACCTACCGCTACGCCCCGTTCGGCAGCCTGCTGGCGGGAGGGACGAGCGACAACAGCTTCAAGTTCACCGGGCAGCAGCAAGATGCCAGCACTGGGCTATACTACCTGCGGGCGCGGTGGTATGACCCGGCCACCGGCCGCTTTTTGACGCGGGACCCGGTGCCGGGGCTGGCGGCGCTCCCGCAGACGCAGCATCCGTACGTCTACGTGGGCAAAAACCCGGTCAACTTGATAGACCCGGCAGGGTTAACGGGAGAAGTGCCTATCAACTGGCTCAAGTCCTTGGCGTTTCTCTCAAAAGCATGGGGGGATCTGTCAATCTTCGCGCTTCCAACTACTGTCCCTGGTCTAACGGCTGGGGTGAGATCGTGGGTATTGCTGTCCGTAGCAGCGGATATAACCGGGGGAATGGCCGGATGTGGAGCATTCGCCTCCTCTGCGTTCGCTACTACTTCAGCCAGTGCTTCCTATTCAACGCCGGTCACTTCCATTTTCGTGAGTCAGTTGGAACTTGCCAGCGGTCTTGGAGAGACGGCTGGGGCTGCTGTTGAGAGTGCAAGGACGCTACAACAGGGTCTTGCAATAGCAACAGCGGCCAGTGGTCGTGCCTCTACCTTCTTGGGTGGGGTGATCTCCGCCATTCAGTTAGCCGAGGGCACCTTGGAGATGTAGATTTCATCACGGGCCAGGCAAATCCTTGTCTAAGCGGCCCGCAAGCAGTATGGTCGCTGGAAGGTCTCAGTGCGGCATTGAAAATGGTCTCTGGCCAACGTGGAAGCAGGCTGGAACCACCTTGTGGCTTCTTCGACTACTCCCACGATTGCCAGACCAATCCATCTGCCGGGGCAGCTACCGGTTAGACGATCGGATTGGTGTCACTGCAGAACCAGGAGTTACCTATCATAGTCCCCCTTATCTGCTGCAGGATTGGTTCAGAAATCAGGGCCTAATTTTACTTCACTGCCGGGTTTTGGCAAATGTCAGTTGACTGAAGGGAAAATCACTTGCCCAAAAGGGTTATCAGTGATAGACTAATATCTGCAGGCGCGATGTACCAGTGGGCATGGTTGGGAGACCGTGTCCAGCCCTAGGAAAAGGGCGCGCCCTAGGACGAGGAGAAGGTTTGGTTTGCGTGTGCTGATGATCTCCAAAGCCTGCCTGGTTGGCAGTTATCAGCGCAAACTGGAAGAACTGGCCCGGCTGCCGGACATGGAATTGACGGTGGTGGTACCCCCATATTGGCGCGATGAACGCGGTGTCATCCGCCTGGAACGGGCCCACACTGACGGTTATGAATTGGTCGTTGAGCCACTGGTTTTCAACGGCCATTTTCACGTTCACTTCTATCCCCGCCTGGCCCGACAGTTCCAGCGGATACAACCCGACGTGGTGCACATTGATGAGGAGCCATACAACCTGGCTACGGCACAGGCTATGTGGCTGGCCCGGAAGTTCGAAGCTCGACCTCTTTTCTTCACCTGGCAGAATATACTGCGCCGCTATCCGCCGCCGTTCTCTTGGATCGAGCAGTACAACCTGCGCCGGGCAGCTTTTGCTATTGCCGGCAATGCCGACGCGGTGACGGTCCTGAGGAGCAAGGGATACAACGGATCAGCGCGGGTCATCCCCCAATTTGGAGTGGACCCGGAGCTTTTCTCTCCTGGCGACGCGGAGAAGACCGGGGAGACCTTCAACGTCGGCTATGTGGGACGACTGGTGATGGAGAAGGGGGTGAATGACCTGCTTCACGCCCTGGCCGGCTTAAGCGGACCGTGGCAACTCAGTATCGTGGGCAGCGGCCCACTACGTCAATCCCTGGAAACCGAGGCCCGGGCGTTAAATGTGGAAGACCGGGTGAGTTTTGAGGAACAGATTTCCTCTCTCCAGATTCCAGCTCACCTGCGACGGTTGGATGTCCTGGTGCTGCCCTCGCGGACCAGGCCTAACTGGAAAGAGCAGTTTGGGCGGGTATTGGTGGAAGCCATGTCATGTGGGATAGCGGTGATCGGTTCCGATTGCGGCGAGATTCCGCGGGTGATCGGGGAAGCGGGGTTGGTATTCCCAGAGGGTGACGTGGAGGCCTTGCGCGATTGTCTGGCCCGGCTGAGGGGCGATCCAGCGTTACGGGCCGAGCTGGGGCGGCGAGGCCGGGCCCGGGTGCTGGCCCACTACACTCAGGCCCAGGTGGCCGCGCAGACCTACGCCGTCTACCGCGAGATCCTTGGTCACATCCCAATGAGCAAATCCCAATGAGCCAATCTGGTCATTGGGCCATTGGTCATTAGATCATTGGAGGATGTCAATGCGAAAAGTACGTAAGGCGGTCATTCCGGCGGCAGGCTGGGGGACGCGTTTCTTGCCCATCACTAAAGCCGTGCCCAAGGAGATGCTGCCCATAGTAGACCGGCCGGTGATTCACTACGTGGTAGAAGAAGCAGTGCGAGCGGGCATTGAGGAAATTGTGATCGTCACTGCGCGGCATAAGCGGGCTATCGAGGAGTACTTCGACAGATTCTTTGAGCTGGAACAGCGTTTATTACAAGCGGGCAAGGACGAGGAGTATGCCCAGGTGCGGCATATCAGCGAGATGGCACATCTGGTCTACGTACACCAGGCAGAGCCATTGGGCAACGGGCACGCCGTGCTCTGCGCCCGACGGGTGATCGGCGATGAACCATTCCTCGTGCTGTGGGGCGACGACTTCATCCGCGCTGACCCTATCCGTGCCTGCCAGCTTGTGGCCGTGTATGAGGAGTACGGCGCTTCGGTGCTCAGCCTGATGCATTTCGGCCCGCAAGAGATCATCCGTGTGGCTATGGCCTCTGTCCGCCAGGAACGGGATAACGTTTACCGCATCCTTTCCCTGGTCGAGAAACCACGGCCAGAACAGATTGTCTCCGATTTGGGGGCGGTTAGCGGCTGGCTGCTGACGCCGGGCATCTTTCCCGTATTGGAAACCATTAAGCCGGGGCAGGGTGGGGAGATCTGGTTACCGGAAGCGATCAGTGCGTTGGCCCAGCGGGAACCAGTGTATGGCTGTGAGATTCGTAACGGCATTTTCTATGATGCCGGCAATCCTCTGGCTTACCTCAAAGCCAATCTTGATCTGGCCCTGGCCCGCCCGGAGATGCGGAAAGAGTTGCTGGTCTACCTGCGCCAGTTGCTGGACACATTTCCCTTCTAACCGGCACTACCCCCCTGCTCCAGGTAACTCACCTGGCAGACGACAACCCTCCCGCAGGCTCGGAGCCTGCGGGAGGGTTTAGTCCGGTCCACTACACAATGTCCGCCAGGCCCAATTCCGCCAGCTTTTCCTTCGTCGGGATGCCGTTCTTATCCCAACCTCGCTGCTCATAGTACAGATCCAGCAGCTTCTCCACCGCTTCCCACTCGGTCTTCTGCCCCTTCGTGGCCCCATAGGTGGCCGGTTCCTTGTAGAAGCGCGGCGCCGGATAGTCCCACTCCCGACCAAAGCCCTCGACCTCGCGCACCCAGTACATGCGTGTCAGATTCCACACCCTTTCAGAGAGCTTCAGCATGTCTTCCCAGGAGCGGTCCACACCGGTGATATACTTCACCGCCTCACCCCACCCGCTGGGCGGCACACCCAGCTCGATCCACTGGAGACGGCAACCACCGGCACAGTCAAACCAGGGGCGGGCGTGCTGCAGTTCAATAACCTTGGCCACTTTCTCCGGTATCACCTTATCACGCCCCACCTCGATGTCGTAGGTGATGGCCCAGGCGCGGTTGTGGTGCGCCCCCACATCACAGGTCATGTAAGCCAGGAGCATCGCTGTAGCGTTGTGGGTATCGTATCCGCTCTGCTCCATGCCTTTGACATGGATGGCGAAATCGGCGCTGCCTTTGTTCCACACGGCAGCCGCGTGTTTGACCCCCTCGGCCAGCACCGCGCCAATGCCCTCGCGCCGGGCGATTTTCTCCAGCAGGGTGAAGACCACCTCAGGATCACCCCATTCCAGCTTGAGGCCATCGGTTTCCTTTTCGGTGATAATACCTTTCTGGAAACACTCGATAGCAAAGGCGATGGCGTTGCCGGCGGAAATGGAGTCAATGCCCCATTCGTCAGCGATCCAGTTGGCCTTGGCCACGTCCTCAATATTGCTCAAGGCCACGTCCGACCCCAGCAGAGCGATGGTCTCGTACTCCGGCCCCTCGACGTAGAGACCGTGCTTCTTCGAGTAAGAATATTTCCCGCAGGGGCTGGGACAGCCAAAGCAGCCCTTGTCCGTCTTGACGATGGTCTGGCGCATCACTTCGCCATAGAGGTTCTTGCCGTCCTCGAAAGCCCCGGCCTGGAAGTTGCGAGTGGGTAGCGCGCCGTTTTCGTCACACCAGGAAACAACGATGGTCGTCCCGTAACGCTGCCAGGCTTCCATACCCGGCGCGTCCTTGCAGGCTTTGAACAGCGCACGGGCATGTTTAATCAGCCCTTCCACGTCGGCCAGGGGAATGTCTTTAGTGCCGTGCACGGCAATGGCCTTCACCTTCTTGGAACCCATTACCGCGCCCACGCCACCGCGTCCCGCCTGGCGTCCCCAATCGTGGCCGATGCAGGCATACTTGACCAGGTTCTCCCCGCCGGGGCCAATACAGGCGATCTGGAATTCCTCTCCCAGCTCGCTTTTCAGTTTCTTCTCCAAGGAGATGCAACCCATCCCCCAATAAGCGCTGGCGTCGCGGATTTCCACCACGTCGTCGTCAATGAAGATGTACACTGGTTTCTCGGATGCGCCCTCCAGGATGATGGAATCATAGCCCGCCTGCCTGATCTCCGCGGTAAGCATTCCGCCCATGCTGGCCGAGGCATACCCGCCGGTCAGTGGGGACTTCGTCGTCCAGTCCATCTTGCCCGCGCCAGGCACCAGCACGCCGGAGAGCGGCCCTGGCGAGGCGATGAGCTTGTTTTCCGGACTCAGTGGGTCAGTGCCTTTGGGCACCTCGGTGTACAGGGTGTAAATGCCAAACCCCCGCCCACCCAGGAATTTCTCCATGACGTCGGGGTCGGTGGGTTCTTTCTTAATCGTCTTGTCGGTCAGATTGATGCGCAGAATCGTGCCGCCGTATCCGTACATTGCTTTCGCCTCCTATTCAATCCACAGCGCGTTCGTCCCGCAGACTTCCACGCACTCGCCGCACAAGTCGCACTCGAAGGGTTTGTCGCCGTAGTCGGGATGAGTGAAGATCACCCCCTCGGGACATTCCTCGATGCAGGCTCCACACTCGATGCAGTCATCCCAATTGATGTAGTATGCCCCCTTCTCATTCTGAAGGATAGCATCCACCGGGCAGACCTCGGCACATTGCCCGCACTGAGTGCAGGTTTTCACTTCGAAGACTCCGGGATCAGGGAAATGGGGGATAATCGCCAGCCGCGCTTTCTTGGGGTTATTCACCCCGAAGCGGGACAGCGAGCAGGCTACCAGGCAGGCCCGGCAACCCGAACATTTAGAACTGTCAGCATGAAGGTACATCTTTTCATCTCCTTTGATCTTTGATGCTTCTGGTCAGGGGGTAAAAGGGGAACATTGCTCTCGCAAGATATTATAAGGATATAACACTTATCCCAAAATGTCAAGCAAAATAAGGCAAGAGAGTATCTTGCCCTACAGCGCTAACAAAAAGTGCCCGGCGCTTTGAGAAGCACCGGGCACCTGACCCCATAACGTTATTCCACGGTGATCATTATGTTGGTCTTCTTATTCTCCTCATCGTAGGAGATCATCAAGCTGGCTTTGCGCCCTTCCTTGGTGAATTCCAGACCAGCCACGCCTTCCATGCTATAGGCAGCATCAGGGTTCTCAGTCCAACCGTTGGCGGGCATCTCAGCCTGATAGAAAGCCACCACATCCTCAACCGAACTGGTGGTGGAGCACATGATCAGCCCACCCATAACCGCATCCACTTTAGCATCGGCCATGAGGGGAATGTCTTCTGGTAGACCAACACCCGCCGGAGGTTCGATCACGATGTCCGCATTGATGTCGTACATCTCGTACTCCATCGTGAGGCGCCCGGGGCGGTCCTCAGTCGTACCCATCAAGTCCTGCCCCTCAGCGTTGAAGGTGTACTTGACGGTAAAGCCGTCGGCGGCGGAGAGCCACACTTCTCCGTTGGCTTTTGTCAACTCGCCCCAGCTGGCTGCGCCCATCAGCATCGTCTCATCAAAGGTGTAATGGCGACAAAGCACGCCATTCACTTCCTCATCAGGTAGAACACGACGAGCACCTTCCAGCTCTCCTACGAAGTTTTCCCCGGCAAAGTCAAAGAGCCCCTCTCCAAAGGCGGCCTCTTCCTCCTCGCTAGAGGTCTGCATCCAGCCCGCTTCTTCTCCCGTGCCCATCTTCATCCAGACCTGGTTGCCGATTTGGATGTACTCGATAGTGCCAGTATCGCTTTCGCTGGTGCCGGTGCTGTTTATGATGAAATGCCTGGCCGAGGGCTCCTTAACGTATTCCGACACCATATCCATGGAGCTCTCCTCTTTAGGTTCATCAAGGGTCTCCCATTTGAACAGGACACGGGTGCGATAGCTGTTCAGCCAGTCCAGTTGTTCCACAGGCGTGTAGGTGATCTCCTCCTCGCCCGGCTCTTCACCAGTCGGCGCCTGAGTGGCTACTGGTTTCTCGCCAGAGGGGGCAGTGGTAGCTACAGGCTTCTCACCCGATGGAGCGGTGGTAGCTACAGGTTTCTCACCTCCCCCTCCCGTCAGGCCGCTGAGGTTGCAGGCCATGGTGAGAAGGGCCAGGACAAGCAGTAATGAGATAGGTAATACGAACTTTTTCATTGTAGTCTCCTTCTATTTGGGGTTAACAATCATCGGATTTTCCGATGTGAATCTGCCCTTGATCCAACATGTCCGGCAATCGCATCAATTCACATCACCTCCTCCCGGTTCTCGGCTTTAAACTCCGTACGGTTCCGTTAGTTACTGGTACAAGACTGCTCTTCTGGATTTTTCCTCGCCTCCGGGCCAGGGAATCGTTCCCCAATAGCTCATTCTACTGCTGAGACATCACCCGAAAGGGGGAGCCCTGTGCGTTGCAAACCGAGAACCGGCTAAGCACAGGCGGTGCCGGTTGGCAACCCATTCCACGTCAGAATTGTACCAAGTATAACACAACCACGCCACAGGACCTTGACACCTGGTAGAAAGAAGTCTGACAGGTCAGGTTTGCTACCTGACTGAGAAAACATTACTCGGCGGCGGTCATCGCCTGCCACAGTGCAGCCCACTCATCCAGACTCAGGGTCTCCGCCCGGCGCCGTGGATCAATTCCGGCGCGGTTCAAAGCAGCGACTATTTCTTCGATCGGACGATTTAACCCATGAGATAGAGCATTGCGCAACTGTTTGCGCCGCTGGCCAAACCCGGCCTGCACTACCCGAAAGAAACCGGTCACGTCATCCACAGGCAGCGGCGGGCGCTCGTAAACGTCAATGCGCACCACGGCGGAATCCACCTGTGGCGGGGGGTAGAAAGCACCGGCCGGGATGCGGGCCACGATGCGCGGTTGCCCGTAGAACTGTACACTCACCGCCAACAGGCTCATCTCCCCGGGAACGGCCACCAGACGTTGAGCGACCTCACGTTGTACTGTGAGGACCAGCAGACTAGGCCGGGCCTGGCTCTCCAACAGGTGTCGCAATACTGCCGAGGTGATGTAGTATGGCAGATTAGCTACCACTTTGTACCCACGAGTCCGCCCCGGAAACAAGCCCGCCGGATCGAGAGCCAGAATGTCGCCGTGCATAACCGCCACGTTGGGACAATCAGCCAGGATGTCGGGGAGAATGGCCGCCAGACGCTCGTCCAGTTCCACGGCCAACACCCGTCCCGCCCTGGTCGCCAGCAGACGAGTCAGCGTACCCAGGCCCGGCCCAATCTCCAGTACCAGGTCATCCGCCACCAGTTCGGCAGCATCCACAATGCGTTGCAGGGTGGCCGGATCCTCCAGAAAGTTCTGGCCCAATCCCTTTCTGGGTTGCAGGCCGTATTCCCGTAACAATTGGCGGATTGTTCTTTTCTCGTTCACCGCTCATCTGCGCTCTCGCGGCCAGTTGGGTAATATCCAGTTAATCCGATTGGCAGGCGGCACCGGGGTCAGCACGTACACGTCCACCCAACGATACCAGGGCACGAAATTGTCCACATCGTAGCCCAAATCAATGCGCTGGCCTTTTATCCCCCCACCGGTATCCCCAGCCACTCCCTCGCCGTAGCCAAAAACATAAACCTTAGAACGCAGGTTGATCACACGAGGATCAACGGCCACGATGCCACGGCGCATTTTCCAACCCAGGTAGGTGATCCCGTAGTAGGGATGGTCTGGATCCTTGCCACAGGTCGCTTCGGTATAGGCCGTGGCCAGCATGCGAATTTTGCGCCAGTATTGGAAAGTGCCATCGGGGGTCTGCAACTCGCGGATGACGATCTTGGTGCCATAGGCGATAATTCTGGTGGTGGGCTCTACGGCCACCCACTCGTCTTCCAGTGTGCGGCTGACTTCCTGCCCATCATGGTAGACCACCCGCCATCGGCGGCGATTGACGCCCTCCGCACCCTCCTGCACCAGCCGTCGCTGGTCCAATTCCATTTCCGCGTCGGGTTGCCAGGCCGTCTCGAAAGCAATGGGTTCCTGTTCGACGACAATTTCCTCGCGCACGCGCACCACCCGGATACGCATATCATCGAGCACGGGTGTATCTGGAGCCGGCTCAACGTAGTCGCTCCCCATCAAGGTGATGCCTTGCTCAGTCAAGACCTCGGCGACGGTCTGGCCACGGGTGCGACCTTTAATAATCCGTCCATCCACCGCGATCTCCACCGGCCTGGCCCGCCGGATGTAAACCCGTATCCCGCTGGACACGCGACTGCCCAGGCTAGGGTGCACCTCATCCCCCAAATAGAGAGTGATGCCCTCAGCACGCAGGACTTCACCTACCGTGGGCAATGTAGTGTAAAGCACAGAGACAGTCCCGTCATCGTCCAGGTAAACGGGCACCGCTCGTTGCACCGCGATGTGGAGCGGGGACCGGGTTTCAGGCCCAAATGTCCAACCCGCACCCCGGTCGCTGACGGTGCGTGACGACCAGGCCAACTGAGAGTCGGAATCCAGGGACACCTGGCGGCCGTCCACCATCACCTGATCGTGAGGGCCCAACCCTATTCCTGCCTGCTGGAGAATCGCCGCCAGCGATTGCTCTTGCGTACGCAATAAGATGCTACGCCCATCAACCAGGATAGTCGCCGGCCTCGCTTGCCGCACCATAATCACCTGACCGGCGCTCAATGGCGCATCAGCCGCCGGCTGGACAATATCTCCCGGCAGGAGTACCAACCCTACTTCACGCAAAAGGCCACCCACCGTGATCTGGTGAGTGTGTACCACACGCGGAAGTCCATTGACTACCACCGTGACCGTTTCGCTGGTGCACAGGTAACCGGCCGTGAGCAAGCTACCCACCATCAGGATAATAAGCAAAGCCCACGTGCCAGTTTGGGGTCGCCAGCGGAGCAAGCCGCGCACAAACATGCGTAGCCCGGCAGATATGTGTGGTTTGTCCGACACAGCCTCAGCGCTCAACCGTTTTTCCCTTCTCCTGCCCGAACACGGCCCGTGCAGCCGATTCGCCGGCCACCCAGCCGGTGGAGAAAGCGGCCTGCAGGTTATACCCTCCGGTATCCGCCTGAATGTCCAGTACCTCACCACAGAAATACAACCCGCGCACCAGCCGCGATTCCATCGTCCGCGGATTTACTTCCCGCGTGTCTACCCCACCCGCCGTGATGATCGCCTCGGCCAGGGGATGATGGCCGATGATGGTCAAACGCAGGTCCTGAAGCAATGCTCGCACGCGGGCCCGTTCACCGGCAGTGATCTGGTGAGCGGGTTTATCACCCGGTATGCCAGCCAGTTCCACGAAAGGCTCCACCAATTTGCGCGGCAACAGCCCCTTAAGAACGACTCGGAACGTTTGCTTACCGTGCTGATCCAGGTCGCGGAGCAGCCGTTGGTCCAGTTGCTCCGAAGAAAGGGCTGGTTTGAGGTTGATGCTCAGTTCCAGCCGCCCCTGGCCAAGGGCATCCACCGCCCGCCCGCTGAGGGTCAGGATGATGGGACCGGACACACCATCGTGAGTGAAGAGCATCTCCCCGAACTCGCGGCCAATCTCATGCCCATCTAATAACAGGCTGACCTCCACATTCCGCAGGCTGAGCCCTTGTAGCCTGGGAGCCAGGTCGCCCTCGGTCACCAGAGGCACTAAAGCCGGGCGGATGGGGATCACCCTGTGTCCTACAGACTCGGCCAGACGGTAACCATCGCCGGTGGAGCCGGTTCCCGGGTATGAAGCGCCACCAGTGGCCACGATCACCGCCCCGGCGTCCACTTGTTCCGCGTCAGTACGCACGCCCTGGATTTGTCCGTGAGCCGTTATCAAGGCCTTGACGGCCGTGCGCAGGCGGATTTGCACGTCCAGGCGGCGCAATTCGGCGATGAGAGCCTCAGCCACCTGATGGGCATCGCTGCTGGCAGGGAACACCCGTCCACCCCGCTCGATTACGGTGGGCACCCCCCGCGCTTCGAAGAAGGCGCGCAAATCATCGCTGAAGAAGCGGTAGAAGACGCTGTACAAGAAAGGGCCCGTGGCTTCAAAATGCTCAATAAAAGTCTGGAGGTCAGCCACGTTAGTCAGATTGCAACGCCCCTTCCCGCTGAGGCGCAATTTCTTCCCCAGGCGATTCGTTTTCTCTAAAAGCCACACCTGCGCCCCCAGGTCGGCGGCCCGGCAGGCGGCCATCATCCCTGCCGCACCACCACCGATCACTACGACCCGCTGCTCGCTCACCTGCTACCTTTTCTAAGAGGCTGTCTAAAAATTCGGTTCGGCGACTAAAGTCACACCTGTAGGGCTTG